>JAKSLV010000006.1 GCA_024401025.1 Bacteroidales bacterium | reverse complement strand
AATTTTTTTTGATATAAAAAAGGCTGTCGCAAAAAAACTTTTTGGACAGCCTCATTTTTTTTATATCTCGTTCATATCATCCTCCTTGTATACAAAGCCCTTTGGCAGGCGCTCGTACACCATGAAGAAATACGGGAAATCGTTTTTCTCGTCGGCGGGCATCTCGTCGGATACCGAGTTGATGCGCCAGTGGTCGATATCCACCTCGGGGAAGAAAGCATCAGCATCATCAAAAGTATGGCGGATGCAGGTCATGTAGATCTTGTCGGCCTTGTCGAAAAACTCCTTGTAGATGGCCGCGCCGCCTATCACGAACACACGCTCGGCGTTTTTCACCACCCTGAGGCTCAGAGCCTCGTCCACGCTCTCGCAGGTGATGGCGCCATCTATCACGTAATCCTCACGGCGCGACAGCACAATGTTGGTGCGCTTGGGCAGAGGGCCGTTTGGCAGGCTCTCGAAAGTGTTGCGGCCCATTATCACGGGGCATCCTGATGTTAGCTGCTTGAAATTCTTGAGGTCGCCCGAGAGGTGACACAGCAGCTGATTCTGGCGGCCGATGGCGTTTTTCTGGTCCACGGCCACTATCATGCAAAGTTCCATATTATATATAAAGTGTGTTTGTGGCACCGGCAAATGTTGCCGATGCCACAAAAGTACATTTTTTTTTGCAATTAATTTGCATTTCATCAAAAAAGAAATTATCTTTGCACAAAATCCAGAAACAAGGGAGAATCCGAATTACATGTAATTCCGGATTCTCTTTTGTTTTTGCTTTTACGAAAATAACATTAATCATTAACCACATTAAACAATGGCAACATTTACTTACCTCACCAAAGAGGGACTTAAGAAACTTACTGACGAACTTGACCGCCTTATCGCCATCGAGCGCCCCAATATATCAAGACAAATTGCCGAGGCCAGAGAGAAGGGCGACCTATCGGAGAATGCCGAGTACGACGCAGCCAAGGAGGCTCAGGGCCTTTTGGAGCTCAAGATTGCAAAGCTTCAGGAGACTATCCAGAACTCGCGCCTCATCGACCCTAGCAAGATGCAGACCGAGGTAGTTCAGATTATGAACAAGGTTACAATCCAGAACATGAAGAACAAGGCCAAGATGACCTACACCATCGTGGGCGAGAGCGAGGCCAACCTCCGCGAGTTCAAGATCTCTATCGGCACACCTATAGCTCAGGGTCTTCTGGGCAAGAAGGTGGGCGAGATAGCCAAGATAAAGATTCCTGCCGGCGAGGTGGAATTCAAGATTCTGGAGATAGGTATCTAAACATTTTTTGATTTTTAATTTTTGATTGATAACATTTTTGATTTTTGATTTTCGATTTTCGATTATCATTCCAATCAAAAATCAAAAATGGGAAAATGAGGGAAATCAAAAATTAAAAATCAAAAATCAAAAATGAAGTAAATCAAAAATGGCAACAATTTTCTCACGCATAGTGGCAGGCGAGATTCCCTGCTACAAGATAGCCGAGAACGACGAGTTTTTCGCATTTCTCGACATCAACCCCGTACAGAAGGGTCATACATTGGTAATCCCCAAGGAGGAAGTAAGCTACATCTTCGATATCAGCGACGACAAGCTGGGCCGCTACATGGCATTCGCCAAGAAGGTGGCAGCCGCCATCCAGAAGGCAGTCCCATGCCTCAGAATCGGCATGGCAGTGGTAGGTCTGGAGGTTCCTCACTCACACATCCACTTGGTGCCGCTCAACGGTCTGCACGACCTTAACCTTGATGCCAAGATGGAGGTAGCCAAGGAGGAGATGGAACAGATAGCCGAAAACATCAGAAAACAGTTCTAAGCCGATATGGAGACATTAGAAGCCATAATCCTGGGACTGGTGCAGGGACTTACCGAGTTTCTGCCAGTAAGCTCGTCGGGACACCTTCAGCTGGGTCAGCACCTGTTTGGCATACATGAGGGCGGACTCACATTCGATATCGTGGTGCACGTGGCCACCGTTCTGGCTACCCTGCTGATACTCAGGAAAGAGATTTTCTGGATCCTCAAGGACCTCTTTAAGCCGCTAAACAAGGAGGCTGATACATTCTGGCAAAAGCTGAACGACGCTCAGCGCTATGCCATCCTGATACTTATATCCATGATACCGATAGCCATCGTGGGATTCTGTTTCAAGGACGCCATAGAGGCGATTTTCGAGGGCAGCCTCGTCGTGGTGGGCTGCTGCCTGCTGATAACATCAGTGCTGCTTACACTCACACATTTCATAAAGCCTCAGGAAAAGGAGAACATCTCCCCCATCCACGCTTTTGTGATAGGTGTGGCTCAGGCCATTGCCGTATTGCCTGGACTTTCCAGATCCGGCACCACAATAGCCACCGGACTGCTGCTTGGCAACAAGAAGGAGACTCTGGCTCAGTTCTCGTTCCTGATGGTGATACCGCCAATTCTGGGCGAGGCTCTGCTGGATTTCAAGCACATTGTGGCCCCATCGGCCGAATACCTTGCCGAGCACGGAGCATCAGAGGCCATAGGCACCATGCCGCTGATAGCAGGATTCCTGGCCGCCTTCGTAAGCGGATGCTTCGCCTGCAAGTGGATGATTGCCATGGTGAAGAAGGCCAAGCTGATATATTTCGCAATATACTGCGTGCTGGCTGCAATTCTCTGCTTCTGCATAGCGTAAGCAATAAAGGAATAAATGAATAAAAGAATAAATGAAACGCATTGTGGATACATTCTATGATGCGTTTTTTTGTATAAAAAACAAATACAACAATATGACAATAGCATTATTAATACTGGCAGCTGTGGCCGCCATCGTTTTAATAACGAGGATGAACAAAAACTCCAAAGACGGAAAACGCAAGCAAGACCCATACAAGGATCTCTATGGCAAGGAAGACGCAAACGTTTACGAGCATATCGACGAAGAGAAAGAGGCATCCGACAACGAAGACGAAGAGGACGAGGAAGAGCCTGCTGAAACCGAGGACGGAAATCCGTTTCTGCCGGAAGAGCCTTACGCTCCTGCCCCGGAAACAATAACCCAAATAGTTTTCGGCTGGAAAAAAGACTACCCATTTATCGTAAGCCGCCACGAGATGATTAAGCATCAGGGACAAACTAATAAAATAGAAACATACATAGACCACTCCACATTGTACATACTCTCAGACTATGAGATGTACGTCCCCAAAAAAGGAATACTGTTCGGAGAATTCGTGAACGCAACCGAGATAGAGTTCCATAACTTCAATACCAGGTACGTTACAGATATGTGCAGTATGTTCGAAAACTGCGAGAAACTCGAGAAACTGGACCTCAGCGGTTTCGACACATCAAATGTGGAGGATATGACATGTATGTTCTGCGAATGTAAATCACTGAAGGAGGTGAACCTGAGAGGTGTAAACACCGGAAAGGTAGAATTATTCAAGGAAATGTTCTCTGGCTGCGAATCGCTTGAGAGCATCGACCTGAGCGGATTCGACACCAGAAAATCTTTTGACATGACAGAAATGTTCGTGGATTGCGAGAATCTGGAGACCATATATGCATCAGACACCTTTGTGGCAAAGGAAAGTGAGGCTAAATATATGGAAGAAAATCCTCCAATATTCGGCAACTGTCAGAAGCTCTGCGCCACCGATGCCGAGGGCAACAAATTCAGGTTCAGCGAGAGCAAGTTAGACTACCGTTACGCCCGCATCTTCGACAAGGCCAAGGGCGTGGAGGGATACTTCACTATGAAACAATAATACAAAAAAATACCGTCTGCCGTTAATGGATAACAGCAGGCGGTATCAAGGTTTTTCTATCAGATAGAAGAAACGCTACTTAGAACTTGAGGTTGTCCCAGTCGGTAGTAGTGATTTCCTTCTCCTTGAGATAGTCGGCAGAGCAGTAAGCAGTAGCCTCGTTGTACTGGATGCGTGCCCAGCCGTCTACGATCTCCTCAACCTCGATCTCAGAACCCTTTGGGAGCGAGCCCAAAATGGCAGAGTCGGTACCAGGGTACTTTCTAACGTTGAGAGGCGACACCTTTGTGTTTACGATGTATGTAGCCATAATGATAAATCTTTTTTGTTTGGGTTATTAATAGAATTACTTGAGATTCTTGCAGAGCTCGATGATAGCGTTGAAAGTCTCGATCAGGCCAGCCTTCTCTGAGTCAGAGAGAGTAGCAGCGTCGATCTCGTCCTTTACAGACTTAGCCTCAGTCATCAAAGCAGCAGCATCAGCCTTTGTAGACTTCTCTACCTTGGCCTTGAAGTCGGCGAGCTTGTTCTGGAGAGCAACCAAAGCCTCGTTTACTACTTCCTTAACCTCAGCAGCAGCTGGAGCGGCAGCCTCTACGGCCTGCTCTGTAGCCTGGTTAGCGGCATCCTTAGCCTGCTCAGCGTTCTTGTTTGAGCTGCATGATGCGAATGTGAGTGCCAAAGCAGCACAACCTACGAAAAATAATCTTCTCATTTTATTAGAATTATTAATTATTACTAAATTATCTTTTGCGCAAAGTTAAAAATAAAAATAACATTGTGTACCCAAAAGCACAATTTTTTTTTGCGTTTGTCAAAAATTATCAGTAAATCCCGCACGTTTAAGTGCTGATGTCAGCGTCTGGTACGCTTGGATTTTATGAAATAATTGAGGCTGTTTACGCATTTGCGGGGCAGGTCCATCAGCAGCATCAGATACATAAGCGATGTCCATATCCACAATACTGCCATATTGAATCTGTAGGTGGGTATCCTGTTGTTGCGGATAATCTTGCATGGCGCGTAGAAATGTGCGCGTCCGCAGTCCGATACCGGCTCCATGAATATCGGGTCTTTCTTCTGGATAAGGCGGTGGTTGGGCGCGTTGTAGAATTTCTTTACGGCGCGCTTGTTGAGCACCAGCTCGGCCAGTTTCTCGTTGTAGTAGTCTTTCTGGAGCTGATACAGCCCATCCTTGCCGAGCTCCATCTCCAGCTGATTAAGCTTTATCTGACGCTCGCTGTTGGCTATCTCGGCCTCCTCGTTGTAGAATTCCTTCTGGGCGCGCAGGAATAGCTGAAGGAAGTTTCCTATCATCTCGTTGAACTTATCCGGCACAAGCTCGGCGGTGTGGTCGAAATATATCGACGGCCCGTCGGAATCGTCGTCCTTCAGGTTTCGGTAGTTGAGGTATTCAATCTCGTTGCGGAGCACCTCCAGAAGGTCGCAATACTCGTCGTAGTCGTCCTGGTTTACGTCCTTGGTTTTGCAGAGATTGTTGCAGCGCGATGTTATGTTGTCGAGCTCGCTCATGAGATACGTGCTAAGATACATGCATCTGGATTTCTCCACATCCAGGTCGTAGAAATCCTTCTCGTACTCGTTGTTCTGGAACTGGTCTACAGCCAGGGCCTCGTATGCCCATCTCGAAACCATCATATCGCCTATCACTGGCACGTTTATCTTGTCTGATACGCTCTCATGCAGATCGTCGAAATCTATCATGGCGCCTCCAAGCAGCATCTGCGGCACCAGTACGAAAGGTATCAGCACGTATATGGCTATCACCGAATCCAATGCCGATGATATCAGCAGACCTATCATATTGGCCGTGCATGATGTGGAGAACATCACAAACCAGTAATCGAACGTCATGCCCTTTATCTCCAGAATCTTGTTGGCTATCAGGATAAAGGAGATGGTCTGTATGGCTGATATCACGAACACCAGCAATACCTTGTTGGATATGTAGCTGAATCTGGAAAGGTTCAGGAATTTCTCCCTCTCCAGAATCTTGCGGTCGCGGATGATCTCCTCGGCCGATACGGTGAGGCCCGTAAATAGCGCCACCACCACTATCATGAACAGGAACACCGGCAGGTTTCTGTTGTCGGCAAATACGTATTCGCCCTCGTCGTTGATGTATTTGGTGAAGAATCCCAGGATGAAAGCCAGCAGCGGCGCCTCCAGGAATGTTATGAGCATATACTGCGTGTTGGCAAGCTTGGAAAGCACGTTTCGCTTCAGGAACACCCAGAACTGGCTTATCTTTGAAGGTATGGTGAACTTGGTTTTGGGCAGCGGGGCCACGTTGTTGGTTTGCGATGTCTCGTCCACAAACTCGAACTCGCGGCTCTCCTTGTAACGCTTGTACCATTCGGCCGGCGACACCTTGCGCTCCTGCGTATAGTTGCCGTACTCGTTCACCACTCTTGATTCCAGAATCTGGAGAATCTCCTCGCTGTTTACGTTGCCGCACACCGGGCACTCGCTCTCGCCGGCATCCACGTAGTCGCTCAGGAGCTTAAAGTATGTTACGGCCTCCATTGGATTGCCGTTGTATACGATGTATCCGCCGCGGTCCATCACCCACAGCTTGTCGAACATCTTGAAAATGTTGCTGCTGGGCTGATGTATGTTCACAATCACAATCTTTCCTGATATTGCCTGCTGCTTAAGGAGCTGCATCACGGTTTCGGAATCGGTGCTGGAAAGGCCTGATGTTGGCTCGTCCACAAAGAGGATGGCCGGCTCGCGCACCAGCTCCAGTGCAATGTTTAGGCGCTTGCGCTGTCCGCCCGAGATTATGTTGTTGAGGGCGTCGCCCACGTGCAGATCGCGTATGTCGTAGAGGTCGAGGTCCATCAGCACCTTCTCCACATGCTCCACCAGCTGTTTCTCGTTAAGGTTGCCAAGGCAGAGGCGGGCGTTGTAATACAGATTCTGCCAAACTGTAAGCTCGGCCATCAGGAGGTCGTCCTGAGGCACAATTCCTATTATGCCCTCGGGCATGGATTCGCCCTGCGACACATTGTGGCCGTTGATGTATATGGAACCGCTGTCCAGCTTGTATTTTCCGGTAAGCACGCTCAGCAGAGTGCTCTTGCCGGTGCCTGATCCGCCCATGATGCCCACCATGGTGCCGGATTCCAGCTGGAAGCTGAAAGGCTTGAGTCCGTTGTCGTAGTTCTTGTAGGTGAATTCCACATTTACTCCGCAGAACGAGAGTTTCTGAGCCTCAGGATTACGGGTAAAGATGTTGGCCACATCGCTCTGATAGATGGAGCCTATCTTCTCGCCGCGGATGATGCCGCCGTTCTCGAAGATGTACACCTTGCCCGGCTGTATCTGACGGCCGTTTATCTTAAGCTGCGTAATGCCGTTGTATATGAAGAAATACATCGACACGCTGCCCACAAGCATTATCCTTATGAAGCCGTCCATCTCGGGCAGGGTGATGTGGTGCACTCCGGCCTGAGCCTCAGGACGCTGATCCACTATCATGAACCTGTCGATAGCTGATGCCAGCGAGAGGTCGTTTTCCATGAAGGCCAGGATGTTGTTGAATTCGCCTCCATCGATATTGAACGACTGCGCCACAGTCTCGATGAAATCCTTCTCGCGCGGCGACAGCTTGCTGTCGATATATACGTATGCTATCAGCTGTATTATCACGAGCACTTTCTCGCGGTAGTGGAGCTGACGGTTTAGCTCGCCGCAGATTTTAAGCACCTTTACCGAGCTCACCGAAATCTGCTTCCGCACGCCGTTGCCGCTGGTGCGCCCACGGTACTGACGCAGATAGCCGTCGTAGCGTTCAAGATACTTGGAAACTATCTGCGGAGATATCAAACCCTTTAGATACGCCTCTACCACCCCCCTTGGCCTGGCAAGATTGTCGAAGTCGTCGGGGTCGGTAATAAGTGCAAACAGGCGCATAAGCGCGTCGAGTATCTTCTCGTTCATTTTTGGTGATAATGGTAATTGTGATGAATTTCAAAAACTTGATTTCAGCAAAATGTGTGCAAAAACATGCTGCAATCCGTCACAAAATCAGAATTGCCTTTTGCGCGATCCGTCATAAATATCGAAACGCTCCAGACGGCACTCTATTGGACCGTTGAAAAGCTTTATCTTCTTGGACGGATGCAGACCCAGTTTCTTGATGGCCTCCATGTTGCCGCCAAGCACCCAAGCCTGACAATCGGTGTAATAAGCCTTAAGCGCGTCGCCTATGTTCTTGTAGAATTCCACCATCTTGTCCTCGTCTTCCAGACGCTCGCCGTATGGAGGGTTCATGATGATGAACTTTCCCGAGAATTTGTCGCTGTTGGTGAAGAAATCGCGGCGGTCCAGATCGATAAACTCCTCAAGGCCGGCCTGCTGAATATTCTGAGAAGCCACGTCGAGGGCCATCGGGTCGCGGTCGAATCCCGTTATCTGCATTCCGGGAGCCTGCTTGCGGAGGTCTTTCTGCTCCTGCTTCAGCTTCACCCAGATGTCGCGGTCGAAATTTCTCCACTTCTCGAAAGCGAAATGCCTGTAGCTGCCCGGGGCGATGTTCATGGCCATCATGCAGGCCTCGGTGAGGAAAGTGCCCGAACCGCACATAGGGTCCATGAGCGGCATCTCCATGTTCCACTGGGTAAGCTTCAGGATACCGGCAGCCATCACCTCGTTTAGCGGGGCCACAGTCTGGCGCACCTTGTATCCGCGCTTGCTCATTGGCACTCCGGTAGAATCTATCGATATCGTAACATCGGCATTGTATATGTGGAGGTTTATCCTGAGGTCGGGGTATTCCACATCCACATCTGGACGTCTACCACGCTTGTCGCGGAAATAGTCGGCAATGGCGTCCTTGCACTTGAGGGCGGCATACTTGCTGTGAGTGAATATTGGGCCGCTGGCCACACAGTCGATGGCGAAGGTGTCTGATACTGCCATATACTTCTGCCAATCGATGCGGAAACACATGTCGTAGAGCTCCTTGTCGTTGTAGGCGTTGAATCTGCGTATTGGCACCAGAACCTTAAGCGCGGTGCGGCACCAGAGGTTGGCCCTGTAGAGAAGCTCGGTGTTGCCCCTGAAATACACCGCCCTGGTGATGGGCTGTATGTTGGAAGCCCCCATAGCCTTAAGCTCGCCGGCCAAAACCGGCTCCAGGCCGAAGAATGTGGTGGCTATTATGTCGAAATTTTCGTTCATTATGTAATGTTGTTGTATAAATTGCGTTATTAAAGATAGTTTACCACCCTAAGCCTTCCGTCGTACACAAGCACATCGTATCGCCTTAGCGGAAACTTGGCATCGCCGCTCTGCACGGCTCCCTGCAACACCACGTTGTAGCGCGAATTGCAGTTGGCCAGGGTGTCGGCGTGGTGCAGCAGATGATGGCGCTCGTCGTATACCAGAGGCGCGTGGTTGTAGTTGCAGGTGCAGGCGCGGTCGTAGGCGTAATAGGTGGTGTTGTCGAAGTTGTAGATGAAAATGCCGTTGTATCCGCCGCCCACGTATGCCCAGCCTCCGGGATTCTGAAGCTTGGAAAACTCGGCGTTGTTGATGTTTACGTAGAAATCCACCTGCCTCTCGGGCACTGGATTGTCGTCGGTGTTGCAGGCGCACATCAGCACCGCCAACATCAGCACAAAGACACTTAACAATTTCTTTTTCATGTAATTTTTTTTGATTAAGTTTGCAACTCGGTAATCAGGATGCAAAATTAGTCTTTTTTAATTAATACACAATATTATGAGAGCAATATTAATTGTTACTTTCACCATAGTCGCCATGATAATAGGCGGACTGTGCCCCAACGAGGCATCAGCGCAAAACCAGGAGCTGCCCAACGGCACCATCGACTGGGATGCGCCATACGCCAAACGCCCGGCAGAGCAGTTCAGGGAGGACGGATTCCTGATAGAGAAGGGCAAATACGAGAAAAAAATGCGCAAGAAGGCCGAGAGGCTAAAGAAAAAACAGGAAAAGTGGGAGAAAACCGGCAAGGCAAAGGCCGAGGCCAAGGAAAAGAAAAGAATGGCCGCCGATTCGGCAAAGGCCGTAAAGGACTCGCTGCACCTGATAGCCAACGCCGACAAGGAGGCCGCCAACTTCGACAAGAAGGTGGAGAAACGCAAGGCCAAGTTGGAGAAAAAGAAAGCCAAGGAAAAGGCCAAGGCCGAAAAAGCGCGTCAGAAAGCCCTGAAGAAAAACCCGAAGGTGGAGGACGACGACTACGACCCCGAGATCACCGACCTTGAGGATTTCGGCAAGGAGGGCGAGAGCGCCGAGTTCGACGAGGAAAAAAACGAGGTGGACGTGCGCCAGGAGATGCTGGCCGAGGAAGACAAGAAACTGGAAAAGGCAAAATCGAAGAAACTATCAAAGGAGGAGAAAAAGAGGAAGAAGGCCGCCCACGAGCCCACCAAGGAGTTCAAGAAAAACGAGGGCGAGGGCGTAGACCACAAGAAAAACCAGAAACGCCGCGAGAAAGCCGAGCAGAAAGCCCTCAAGAAAAAGGTGAAGCAAGACCAGGAGAACGAGCTGAGGCTGAAGGGCCTGAACGACGAGCTGGAAGGCAAGGACGTGAAGAGGTACAAGAAACTGATGAAGCAGGATCAGAAAAAGAAAGACAAGGAACGCCGCCAAAAGCTTAAAGAGGAGAAAAAGGCCAAGAAGATAATCCTGAAAATGCAGGACCGCAAAACCCGCAAGCACATGAAGCAGCACCACAAGGAAACCGACAAGAGGATGCGCAAGCAGCACAAGAAATCCAAGCCAAGTTTCTGGAAGAACTTCTTCAAGTAAAAAACTATAAAAAACACCACATACAATGAACACAGCACTGTTTGCAACCATAATGATATTAATCGTTTTCGGCTTTATAGCAGCCATGATATGGGCCTACCGCAAAAACGACTACAAGGAAGAGAAGGAAGAGGTGAAGCAGGAGACCCTGAACAGCCTGGACGACACTCTCAAGACCATAACCGTGTATTCCGACATCCGACAGAAGGAGCTGGAGGAAGAGGAGAAGAGAAAAATTGAGGAAGAAGAGGCCCGCAAAAAAGCCGAGGCCGAGAGCGATCCTCTGGCCAAGATAGACCTGCTGCAGAGCCGCAAGTCGGTAATCCAGAACAAAAACCACATCAAGAAATCGGCCGCCGACGAGTATTTCGAGAAAACCAAGAACGTATCCAACGAGATACTCCAGCCCAAGACCAAGTAGACATAAAAAAAAACAGAGGCAGCGCCCCGCCGGCACTGCCTCTGTTTTTTTTATGGTATCTACAACTCTATGCCCAGATTCCTGAGCGCCTCCTGCTCGGGCGATCCGTAATCGGTAAGCACCGGCATTCCCAGAGTGGTTGGTTTCTGGTTGTGGAGCCTCTTAAGGCTGTCGTGGGCCGATTTGGGCACTATCTCGCAGGCATACATGCGTGTAAACTCCAGATCGGTGAGTGTGCCGCCGTCCTGCATCATCTTGCCCTCGGGTATGTACTGGAGGTCGTCGAGACGGAAGTAGCGGTGTCCCTTGTCGTCCAGATAGGCGGTAAGCAGTGCGGTGTCCTTGGCCGCCGGCGATACAAAGAGAGGCCTCCTGTCGGCAAACATCTTGTAGATTTTGCCCGGAGTTTTGTCGATAATCTGCGATATGGGCACACGGTTTATGCGTCCGTTGTCGTAGGCTATGATGAGGAATCCGTCCCTCTCCTCCTCCTGGATGGCAAGCGTAAGGAGCGAATCCGACCAATCCTCATCCTCCATCACGCACCAGTCGCCAATGGCCTTCAGCTTAAAGTAGCATACGGTGTCGATGCCGTAGTTGTCGGCCCAGGATTCCACCACGTTGGTTCTCAGTCGGCTGGTGGTAATCTCGTCGCTGGTCTCGGGCGGCTCCTGCTGGATATTGGCCGCAGCATCAGACACTGGCTTGGCCTTGGCCTTCTGTACGGGGGCTGATGCTGATGCTTCCTCCGATGCAGCGGCTGTGGCCGTGGTGGCTGATGCTTCTGGCTGGGTATCAGGCAGCGGCTGGGCATTGTGCATAGCGAAATTGCGCTCGTCCATTATCGAGAGCAGCTGCGAATACTCCACTGGATATGTGGAAGTGCCCTCGCGGAGATAGCATACGCCGTCGGTGCGCAGGGCCACGGGAGTCTTGCTGGCAGGTATCCTGATGGCGTATATGTAGTGCTTGCCGGCCTCGGGATGCTCCACCGAAATAGATGCGTTCACATGGTCGCCAAAGGCGTTTCTGATGCTGTTGCGCACATAAAGGTCGTACTTGTCGAAGTTTCCGCCCAGGAATGTAACATCGTCGGTAAGTCCGCAGGCTGTTCCTGTGTCTGATACTCCCAGATACAATGTGCCGCCATACGAGTTAAGCATACCGCACATCACCTTCATGATGTTGAAAGTCTGCTGCTTGAGGTCGGGTTTCATATTGTTGTCGGGCGGATAGACTATAGAGGTCTTGAACTCGGTGGTCTGGTTTTCCTCGCCAAACGAGTATATCTTAGGCAGCTCCACGTTCACGTTTAGGATGCTCTTTATCTTGCTGATGATGGGCTGCTGATGCTCCTGCAATCCAAAACCATCCATGAGGTTGTAGCTGAGCATCAGGCGCGAGAGTTTCGATAATATGTTGTCGCTCTCATAGTTCTGTATTATGCCGTACAGATAGTCGTTTTTGCGAGGCTGACCAAAACAGTTTACAATCCTCATCTCTGTAAGGCGCTGCTGTATAAGTGGATATTTCTCCACCATGTCGGAGTTCTTCTCGCCCAGGGCCTCCAGAGCCTCATCGTCCACACGGCCGTTGGTGCCGTAGTCTTCCAGGATGCAGAGGAACTTGCGGCGCTGGTCGATGTAGTGCATCATGGCCTTGTCGTCTATCATGCGCGACAGGATGTGTGCCAGCGAGAGGAACGCGTATGCCTTGGAGTTGTTGGTCTCCAATACGGCCTTGTGGTCTATGATGTTGATGATTTCCTTCACGTATTCCAGCTCGAAAACATCCTCCGAAACTCCCATAGCCTCCTCGGCCAGTTCCTCGTCGCTCTCCTCGTAGAATTCGTCGTTGCAGTAGTCGCGCAGAAGGCCTGTGGCGGCCTCGCGCACGTCCACCTTGTCGTCGATATCGCCGATGATCTCGCCCTGAATGGCATTTGGACGCTTGGCGTCGGTAACTCTCACCATCACCGAATCGCCCACCGAGTATTGCAGGTTGGTGCCCTTCAATGGCACGAAGATTCCGTATCCGTATTCGGTTACTCCGCAGAGCACCTGGCTGTTCTTGTCATAATAGAAGAATGTGCAGGCCGACTCCTCGCCGTAATCCACCTGCTCGCGCACCATCTCGTCCACCATGGATACGCAGTCGAAGGTGTAGGCAGGCTTGTCGTCCTTGGGACTTCCCACGGCCACCACCCTCACCTTCAGGATCATAGGCTTGCCGTCCACGTAGAACGAATCCAGATCGAGGAATGGGTCGTAGTGGAAAATTCCCTGGCTGCCGCCCTTCTGATACGTGTCGATGTATCCCTCGCCCTCATAGTGGGGATCCTCTATGCGGCAGTGGAATCTGTACTGGTGGTCGTCGTCCTTGGCTGTGATGCGCACGTGCGTGATAGTGCCCACGTCGGGAGCCACCTTGCGCAACTTGGGTTTCTCCTTGGCCGGACGGTTCTCGAAGAGCTGCTGCTCCACGCTGTTCCAGTAGCTTTTCCATATTGTGAGCTGCTTGGTGGTGTTCCTTACGGTAACCTTGGAAGGTGCGTCGAGGAATACCTGAAGATTCTGCCATCCCGGGAAACCCTGAGGCAGCACGTTGCGGTCCTTGGGGCTGCTGGTGGTTCTGGAGAGCGTAAGTCCGTTGGCGCTGGCCGTAAACCTTACGTTGTGGGCCTCGTATGTACGGGTAAGATAAGTGGTGTTGTTCTGTGTGGCCTTCAGCATCTTGTAGGCGAAAATCTCGGCGTTGCTGAAATCTATGCCCCAGGTGAAATCCAGCTCGTTGTCCTCGGAGAGCAGCAGATTGCTGAACGCCAGCTCCACCAGCTGCTCGGAGAGTTCCTGCTTGTGGGCGCCCATCACGGTGCGGCTTCTCACAAACGACAGGTAATGATATAACATTGATTTGTAGAGCTGCGAATCCACGCCCTCGCCGCCCTTCATGAGCAGCATGAAACATATCGACCTCACCATGCGGTTTAGCAATACGCGGCTCTCGGGGCTGTCCACCACGGCCATGCGGTTGGCCCGGTCGCGGTTTTCCATGATGAAGAACCTCAGGAAACTAGAGAACGCGTCGTAGAACGATGCCAGTTTCCAGTTTTTGGCGCATCCGGCCACCAGGTCCAGAATGCTGTCGATTTTCTCTTCCAGAAGGTTTGGCACCATCGAGAAGAGGGCTATCAGCAGTTTCATCCTGTGGTGGGGCTGGTATATGTAGCCCGAATTGCGGATCTTCTGTAGCACGGTATCTATCTCCAGACTGCACATGTCGGAATTTATCAGCCTCAGGGCCTGCATGTTTATCTCCACCTTCGATAATATCTCGTCTATCCATATCTGGAAGCTCTCCCTCTCGTATTCGCTGAACTGGAGCAGGTATCCGGAATCCTCCAGCAGATACAGGCACACCTTGTAGAAAACCTCCAGCAGGCGCTCTTTGTTTCGGTCTGATACTGTGGTCCATTTGGAGACATCAGCCACCGACCTTACAGCCTTTATTGCCCATTCGGGATTTCCCTGCTTGTAATAATATCTCACCTGCTTGTAGTCGTCGGCGGTCTCCAGCATGCGCAGCACGTAGCACTGCAGCGAATCGGCCACGCCCACTTTCTTGAGCAGCTCGGCGGGGCTTATGCAGCCGGCGGCCACGCCCTTCCTGGCTTTCACCAGCGAGAGTATCATCTTGTTCTTATTGGGCTTGTATATAAGGCAGCGTATCCTCTGGCTGGGCAGCAGATAAGTGTCGGAAGAACATTTCAGCCTGAATGGCACGCCGTATTCGTCCCTGATATCGTAGTACCTGAATTCGTTTTCGGGATTGTAGGCTTCCTTGTTTACAATAAAGGGGTATTCCTTGCCGGCCTCGTATCGCTCCGAGAACATCTGGGCAAAATTCTGTACAAACACTATGCTGTCGCCATGCACATCCTTGCACATGCACGGCAATTCCTTCAGCACCTGTACGGAAGGGTCTTTTTTCTGAAAATCGAACATTCGGATGGCGTATTCCTTGCCATCGGCGTCCACAATGAAAAACGAGTTGCTACCCTCGTTCCTGATTCCTTTTAGCGGCAATGTGTAGAACTTGCCTTTCTGATACAAATCCATAATAAAGTAATTTTGTTTTTCGTGTTTATAAAATTTATTGTATGTTCAAATAAAAATCTGCATTTCCGCTGATATCAGCACAGCCTCAGCTCGCTGTTTTTCCATTTGCTGATGGCGGCCTCGAAAGCCTTGGGGCCGCTGTGGAAATCGGGATACATGTCGAATGTATCGTTTATGATGTCCTCTATATGGGTTCCGTAGTCGTATACGGCGTTGCGGAACAGGTTTACGTCTATATCCATGCGTTTCACCATGTCGAAACAGTAGTCGGAGTATCCCAGCACATCGGGCCGCGATGGCGAGAACTCGAAATCGCTTCCGTCCAGCCTCAGCAGCATCAGGTCCCTGGGCTTGGCTATTCCATGGGATTCCAATATCGGGGCTGAGGCTTTCATGGCTGATACCAAGGCCTCCAGCGGATTTACGAACCCATCGTAGCCTATGTCGGCAATAAGGGAAAGATTCCCGGGCTCCACATGGCAGCCTTCGAACGCAGAGTTTATGCAGGCGCAGGGCTCGGCATCGCCCGTTACGGCCACGTAGGCATCGCTGCATCGGTTGAAGAGCCACACGCCCTGAGGCAGGAAGCATGAGTTCCTTGGCATCGGGGCTGATACTCCCACAAGGCGGTAGAGCATACAAGGCGAGGATTTCTGAGGCTGGGGAGCATCAGAATACACCAGACTGCCGCCCAGCGATACTATGGTGCGCATCAGCGAAACCAGATGACGGCTGCAATTGAACCTGTATGAGGGCGCACGCTTAAGCACCTTGCCATCGGCTATCGACACCCCCGGCATAAGATACGGCGCACGGCTGCCATCGCCATCGAAGATGTCCCTGAAGGCCTTGCCGCGGAAATGGTTTACCACATCGCGCACAAGATTACGGTCCTGAACGGCAAAGGCGCGCTCCAGATATATGGTGTTTGGAGATATGGCGCTAAGCACAGAGAAGGCGTTCTCGAGGCTGGAATAATCAACAGCAGCATCAGACCTACCGGAAAAAACCCCGTTGCTGAAAAAACTGCACACCGACACTCCTCCGCCAAGGAACGGAAGCCCTCTGGGCACCCTGAGCTCCACCTCTACCCCATTGTATTGGAGCATGAGAGCCTGGTATATATTGCTGAGCGAATCAAAATCTATAGTAAAACTCATAATGATTAGCGTAAACACATTTTTTTGTTTACTTTTGCAGCAAATATAAGAAATAAAATGGATAAATCAAAATTAAAAAAAGGCCTGATGGCCGTTAGTTTCATAATGATGCTGGCGTCGATACTGCTATCGTGCGCCCAGCAGAAAACCTCGATATCAGGCGGCGACAAGGACACCATACCACCTACCATGCGAAAGAGCTCTCCCACAATGATGTCGGGGGATTTCGACGGCAACAAGGTGAAGATAAGGTTCGACGAGTATTTCACACTCGAAAAGATAGAGCAGACCTTCCTCATGACGCCTCCTCACGACAGCATAAAGCCCAAGATAAGGGTGAAGGGCAAGTACGTGGTGGTGAAGTTTAAGGAGCCCCTGAAACCCGACACCACATACACATTGCAGTTTTTCAGCTCGATAAAGGATTTCAACGAGGGCAATCAGATACCCAACTACCAGTTTGTGTTCTCTACCGGACATGAGATAGATACGTTTGCGGTATCGGGACACGTGTACGACGCCCAGACTCTGGAGAAGGAGAAAGACATGCTGGTGTGCCTGTATGGCGAGGGCGCGGGTCTGCAAGATTCGGCCTTCCTGAAAAACAAGCCCGACTACATTACCCGAACCGATACGGCAGGATATTTCCACATCCCCAACATCAAGAAGGGCAGATACAAGATTTACGCCCTGGCCGATATCAACGAGACCCAGCGTTTCGACCTGGAGAACGAGAAGGTGGCGTTTCTGAAAACAGAGATTGTGCCTGAGGCTCAGAGAATGTTGAAGATAGATTCGCTGTGGGCCGGCATGATACTCCACAAGGGAGAGAAAGGCCACAGGTATCTAGACACGCTGCTGTGCGATACCGTGATAGTGCAGGACATCAACTACACCACGCCAAACAACATAAACCTGTATACCTTTGAGGAGAAACACCTTATACAATACATATCGGAGCGCAACCGCGACCTCAGGCAGAGGGTGAAACTGGTTTTCAACAAGACCGTGGGCACCGACACCGTATTGGTGACATACGTGGACGACACGCTGCGCAGTCCCGAGATGGTATACGATTTCAACTACGGACGCGATTCGCTGATAATATGGCTGAAAGACACCGCCGACATCAACAACGACACCCTGCAACTGAGGGTTACATTCTCTACGCTGGACAGCCTGAACAATCCAACCACCGAGACCGACACCCTGCAGGTGAAGTTTGCCAAGAAGAAGGCGGCCGCCAAGGACGACAAGAACGCCAAGGCTCCCGCCGAAACCGGTATCGACAGCCTGGATTTCAAGATAAAGACAACTCTGAGCGGAGATCTCGACATAGGCAAATCGATAAAGGTGCAGATTCCGATAATGCTGGAACGCACCGACACATCGCTGATGAAGATTTACGAGCTGGTGGACAGCACCTTTGAGGAAGACATGAACCAGAAGCTGCTGAAAAACATGCGTCTGGACAGCGCGGAATACCGACTGATATTCAAGAGGCCGCTGCTTGGCGACATTGTATGGTATCCCACCGACTCGATAGTGAGCAAAGACTGGTATAAGGCCACCTACTCGGCCAACCGCGACACCGTGGACATAACAGTGCTGGATTCGGCAATGATAAAGAAGAGCAAGTTCAAGAACATGCTGAAATACCACAACAGCTACTACTTGGGTCAGGTTCAGAAAATCCGTGACACCATAAACACCGTAATCATAAACCAGAAGATGCTGAAATACGAGCGTCCATGCCGCGACACCATCTACATCCATTACGAGAAGGTGCCCAAGCGCGGCGTGGTGGTGGAGCCCATCAACATCGACAAACTGCCCGAGGGCGGCATAGAGATTATCCAGGACAAGGAGAAGATAACCGTTCTGCTGAAAGACTCTTCCGCCATAATGAAGGACACCCTGGCACTGAAGGTAAACACCTTTGACCGATACATCCACAACAGGGCTCACAAGGTGGTGGAGCGCACACTTAAGGACACCATATTCGCAATGCACAAGATAAAGTATCAGCGAATAAAAAAACAGGAGCTGCGCGGCACCGACACAATGGTGTTTGTATTTGAGCAGAAGCTCAAGAGCGACCCAATCCTGAATCTGGTGGGCATGCCCCAGAAGGGCAGCAACTGGTATCAGAGCTACACAAGCGCCAAGGCCGACACTTTCATGGTGGTATCAGGCGACCCCGACTTCCAGAAACTGGACAGCATAAGGTTCTCCATTAGCTACCATACACTTACAAGCCGCGAAACCGACACCCTGCGCTGCGACACCCTGATGATGGTGCGCCCCGTAGAGAAGAAACAACAGGAAACCTCTGATGCCGGAGGCCGCCGCCGCAAGAGCGACGTGGGCAAGCAGCAACAACAGCAGAAACAGCAGCAGAAGCAGCAGATGGCCAAGGCTTTGCTGATGTTCCCCATGGAATACACCATAGAGACCGACTCGATGAACCACAAAAACCTGATACTGAACTTTGCAGGCGAGCCGGGCAAGCAATACATGCTGGAGGTGGACGATTCCACCTTTACATCAATATACGGAACGCCCAACCTGTATCTGAGCAGCAAAACCAAGGTAAGGACCGAGGATTTCTACGGAACATTCACCCTTAACCTGAGGAACGTGGGCAATCTGGAGCGCTACGCCGACATCGACGAGAATCTGCCTCCATTCCAGGAGATAGACACATCGCACACGCTGAGGCGCCGCATAAACCCCAACGACACCCTCGACGCCGAGTTCACACACGTAAGGGAGGGTCAGCTGATGGTGTGCATGTGCGACGCCAAGGGCAACATCAAATACATGCAGACCGTAAAGACCGACAGCACAATGCAGTTTAAATACATAGTGCCAGGCGAATACTTTATCAGGATAATCCACGACCGCAACGAAAACGGCAAGTGGGATACAGGAAAATTCCTGGAGCAGAGCTATCCCGAGCGCACACTGAAGTATCCGAAGAAACAGGTGATAAAAACCAACTGGAACACCGAGGCGGACTGGAGGCTGTGATTAAACATTTCAACACTTCAACACTTATGGCAAAGAAACCTACCACAACATATATATGTCAGCAATGCGGGGCCAGCAGCCCCAAATGGCTGGGCAAGTGTCCGTGCTGCGGACAATGGAACACCTACGTGGAAGAGATAGTGCAGACCACCGACCGCATCCACAGCGCGGGTGGAGTGCTTGGCCGCGGCATCAGCAACATGGCAGTAAAGGTGGCTGACATAAAAACCGAGAACGTATCAAGGATAAACACCAACAACAACGAGTTCAACAGGGTACTTGGCGGAGGCATCGTGCCGGGTTCGGTGACCCTGATAGGCGGCGAGCCGGGCATCGGAAAATCCACGCTGTCGCTGCAGATAGCGCTCAACATTCCGCAAAAAACGCTCTACGTATCGGGCGAGGAAAGCGCCAGCCAGATAAAACTGCGCGCCGACAGGCTGAAATCCACCACCGACAACTGTCTGATACTTTGCGAGGTAACGGTGGAAAACATAATTCCGCAGATACGCGAGAACAAGCCGGGCCTGGTGATAATAGATTCAATACAGACTCTGAGAACCGAGAATGTGGATTCATCGCCCGGCACCGTAACACAGATACGCGAGTGTGCCGATCTGCTGATACGCCATGCCAAGGAAAACAACATACCAATAATACTTATAGGCCACATCAACAAGGACGGCAACATAGCCGGCCCCAAGATACTGGAGCACATGGTGGATACAGTGTTGCAGTTCGAGGGCGACAGCAGCCACGTGTACAGAGTGCTGAGGGGAATAAAAAACAGGTTTGGCACCACATCGGAGGTAGGCATATTCGAGATGATGGCCAGCGGACTGCGCGAGGTGTCCAATCCCGGCGAGCTTCTGCTCCACAACCACGAGGAAAACACATCGGGAGTGGCTGTGGCGGCGGCGGTGGAGGGATTGCGCCCGTTTGTGGTGGAGGTTCAGAGCCTTGTGGCCACGGCGGCATACGGTGTGCCTCAGCGCAGCACCACAGGATTCGACAACAAGAGGCTTAACATGCTGCTGGCGGTATTGGAGCGAAGGGCGGGTTTCAAGCTGAACACCAAGGACGTGTTCCTGAACATAGCCGGCGGCATCAAGATAATAGATCCCGCCATGGACCTCTCGGTGATGGTGGCAGTGCTCAGCAGCGATCTCGACATCCCCATCGACAATCAGACATGTTTTGCCGGCGAGGTGGGCCTTACGGGCGAGATACGCCCCATCAACCGCGTGGAGCAGCGCATAGCCGAGGCCGAGAAACTGGGTTTCAGGAGGATAGTGATATCACGCAGCCACGAGAAAAACACCGCCATCCTAAAGCATCAGATAGAGATAGTGCACTGCGGAAAAATAGAGGAAGTATTCAGACTGATGTTTGTCGGCAAGCGGAAATAAGGCCGTCGTAGGCCACCCGGGCCGATTCCACATCCATATTGCACCTTAGCTGGAAAAACCTTGTCCTGTCCATCAGGGCCGATAGCAGTGCCATGGCCTTTGTCTGAAGCTCGGACGGAATGTATGCCTGCGAGAGCATAGGCGTAATGGCGTCGGCGGCCGGTATGGGGGCGATGGAGTTTTCCAGGCCGCGCTCCAGCAGCACAATGCCCGAAAGCGGCACGCTTACATTCTCGCCCAGGCAATGCTTGCCGTTCCATGGAGTGCCGTATATCATTCCGGTGGTGGTGTCCACCAGAGGCTTGTCGTCGTTTACAATGGTTACGCGGTCGCCCAGAAGCTTTTTCCAGTTGCGCGTATGGGTGCTCTTGCCGGTGCCGCTGCGGGCCGTAAAGAGGAAACCGCATCCGTCAACAGCCAGGCACGAGCCATGTATCAGCATTATGCCATGGTCCATCAGGCGGTCGCAGATCTTGCGGTATACGGCCAGAGTCTCCAGATATGGGTCTGTTACCTCGTACACCACGCCATCCTTCTGCATGGTTTCCTGCGACAACACGCGCTCCCTGTCGATATCCTCCTGCGATGTTCTCACACAATACTCAGGCGACAGGTCGGCCTGATAGCTGGTGCACATCTGCTGCACCTGGCTATATATGGAGTCGATCTCCACAATGTGTCCCGCTATTTTGTATATGCCTATGTACATTATTTTAGCTCTCCCTTGAAAAACTGTCTTGTCTTTTTAAGCACACCCCTTGCAATGCGCTGCACTCCCGTAACTGAGATATAAGGATCGTAGCCCACGAAACGCATCTTTTCGGCATACAGCTTGAATCTTAGCCACATGCCGTGCAGAGTCTTCACGTTGGGTCCTATGTAGTCGTGGTTGGCACGGCCAAAATTGCCGCCCTCTATTATGTTGCCCAGCAGATACTCGCCATACGCCTTGTGGACCGGCCATGGCAGAATGTCGTCGCTGGCTGCCAACACCTCCCTGAGCACATGAAACAGAGCCCGGGTAATCCTCAGCAGGTGCAATTTGTCGAGCGTGTCCCTCAGAAAACCGTAATCCACATTCTCGTCCTTGGCCTTGCGCATCAGCAGGTAGAAATCTATTATCTGCCTCAGGCCCACGCCCTCCGACAATACGTGGTGGTAGATATGCGATGCCTGATGCACGATGTTGGCATATATGTCGGGCACGCTTATATCGCGTCCGTTTGGCAGAGTGACTGATGCTATCCTCTGCGGCATCTGGCTGCCGAACCACCTCACCAGCGGCTTGCCAATGGCTCCGCACGCAGCCCCAAGGTTGAAATGGAATTCCACCTTGGCATCGTCGAAAACCTTTATCTCTATGTGCTCGGCGCCCACCTCCATCTCCAGCTCCCCGGCATAGAATCCGGAGCAGTATTTTATGGCTGAAGCTTCGTCGGTATCCACCCACACGTCGATATCGCCGCACTGGCGCGACAACGGATTTGGATACATTGTGGCGTTGCCCTGTCCCTTCAGGATGGCAGCCCTCTCAAAGCCATCTGCGCGCAGCTTGCCAAGCAGCTCCACGCACCTGTCGTTGAGCACGCCGTTGCGCTGACGCACCTTGTTGCTGAGGGCCATCCACTGCAGCAGCACCTGCTGAGGCGGCATCTGATGCTCCTCCAGAGAGCACACAGCATCGCAGCACAGCGCCAGCAGGGCCTGCTTGCGCGATTCATCCAAAAGCTGATGCCACTCCTTTTCCGACACATCGCCGTCCAGGCCGCGCTGTGTGCCCAAAGCAATGCGTATCAGCTGAAACAGCAGCTTGTATATCCTTGGTATCTCTGCCATATAGTGGAAATGTTTTCTAAAAAAACGCACGGCACATAGTCCGCAGTCAAAACTATTTCTTGATATTCCACATAGAGTTCACGTCCTGGCCTGCCGATATCATCACGTCGATATTGGCACCCTGCTTTGCGGCTATCACGTCCCAAGCCTTAAGCTGGATAAACTGCTGTGGAGTAAGATTCATCTCGTTCATGTATGCCTTGTCGGAAATGGCTCGCTGCTTCTCTGTGGCCTCGCGGGTTTGCTCGTAGGCCAGCTTCTGCTCCTGAGTCTTCTTGCTCTGGATGGCGGCGGCGGTGCGGTCCATCTCCTTCTTCATATCCTCGTTTGGCTTTGCCTTGCCCACGATGATGTTGTTGACAGTAACCGGGAACTCCTTCTGAGCCGACAGCCTGTTGATGTATGCGGTCATGTAGTCCTGCATCTCGCGCTGTATGGTATCGGTAACGGCACGGTTGCTCATGAGGTCGAATGGCGAATAGTTGCCCACAAGCTGGAAGAAGTGCGACACGTATTCCTTGTGGATGTTGTTGGCGTACCACTTGGTGCCGTAGTTCTCGATAAGTATCGGCGACTTACCCTGCTGAACCTGAAGAATAATCTGTGTATCGAAATCCAGCTGGGTGTTGTCGTTGGAATATGCGTCGTCTATCACCTCGTCGTATGCCACGGGGGTCATGGTAACGTAAACCACATCAGTAGAGAACCACTCCCAGCTTAAGCCTGTGGATATGGGATCGTGGTCGACACCTCCATGGCCGAAAAACCATGGCTTCATGATAAGCACACCCTCCTCGCCGGCATCAGGAGCCACGGTGGAGCAAGAGCCAAAACCAAGCACGGCGGCGGCCGACAATGCGGCGGCCATTACAGAAAACTTCTTCATAGACATATCGTTATTTAATGGTTGTACAATACTAAGCGCAAATATAAACAATAATTAATGAAAAAAAAGAAAAAATCTCGAAATAATTGCTTAAATTTGCAGCAATATAAAAAAATTAGCGCGCTGCCCGTGCAGACGCAAAAAAAACATAAGACACACTATGCAATTACTTGACTTTGAGCAACCTATTCAAGAACTTGAAGACCAGCTGGCCAAGGCTGAAGAGATACAGAAGGCAGGCAGCGTTGATATCGAGCAGACCATCAACGACCTGAAAGCCAAGATTGTAAGCACCCGCAAGGATATCTACGACAATCTTACCCCATGGCAGAGAGTGCAGGTATCGCGCCATCCCGAGCGCCCTTACACACTCAGCTACATAAACAACATCTGCGACGATTTTATAGAGCTCCACGGCGACCGCAACATCAAGGACGACACCGCGATGGTGGGCGGCTGGGGTATGGTGGATGGCCAGTCCATCATGTTTATAGGTCAGCAGAAGGGCGAGAACACCAAGATGCGCCAGTACCGCAACTTCGGCATGGCAAATCCCGAGGGTTACCGCAAGGCCCTGAGGCTGATGCGTATGGCAGAGAAATTCGGCAAGCCGGTGGTTACATTCATCGATACCCCGGGCGCATATCCAGGCAGCGAGGCCGAGGAGCGCGGACAGGCCGAGGCCATTGCCAGAAACATCTACGAGATGTTCCGCATAAAGACCCCAATCATCTGCATCGTTATTGGAGAGGGAGCATCAGGAGGAGCAATAGGCATTGGCGTGGGCGACAAGGTATACATGCTGGAGAACACATGGTATTCGGTGATAGCCCCCGAGAGCTGCTCGTCGATATTATGGAGAAGCTGGGATTTCAAGCGCGAGGCAGCCGACGCCCTTAAGCTTACCGCCAAAGACATGTACTCCAACAAGCTGATAGACGGCATAATCCCCGAGCCTGTGGGTGGCGCACACACCAACCCCAAGGAGATGTATTCCATCGTGAAGAAGACCATCCTCGACACCATCAAGCAGCTGAGCGCAACACCTGTAGACCAGCTCGTAAGCCAGAGGATAGAGAAATTCTGCCAGATGGGCGTATATCAGGAATAGCACGACGCCAATTAAGGAATAAATGAATAAAAGAATAAATGGGCTTTCCCATTTATTCTTTTATTTTATATGGATACCTTCATTCATTTATTCTTTTACTCTTTCATTCTTTTATTCATTTACTATCAAGACATGGCAGCTACTACTCAGAACAACAGCAAGACCACAAAGAGGAAAAACGAGACTCAGTTTGTGATGCACGTAAACGACCAGTACGGCCGCATCCCTCCCCACGACCTCCAGCTAGAGGAAGTGGTGCTGGGAGCCATAATGCTGGAGACCGGCGCCGAGATCGACGTGTTCAACATCCTGAGTGCCGACAGTTTCTACACCGACGCCCACCGCAAGATATACGAGGCCATACTGCACCTGTCGTCGGCGCAGCATCCGATCGACATATACACCGTTACCGAGCAGCTGGCCAAGGAGGGCACGCTGGAGGAAGTGGGCGGAGCATACTACATAGCCTCGCTAACCGAGAAGGTGGGCTCGGCGGCTCACTTGGAATACCATTCGCGCATACTTCAGCAGAAATACATACAGCGCCAGCTTATAAAGATAGCCACCGAGATAGAGGAGAAATCCTACGACGTAACCAACGACGTAAACGACATTCTGGAGTTTTCGGAGAAATCCATCTTCGATCTGGCCAACGGCAACGTGAAGTCTCAGACTCAGGCCATGAACGACGTAATAAAGGAGTCGATAGCCCAGATAGAGGAGGCCAGCAAGCGTACCGACGGCCTCTCGGGAGTGCCATCGGGTTTCACCTCGCTCGACCGCATCACACAGGGCTGGCAGAAGTCCGACATGGTGGTAATAGCCGCCCGTCCCGCCATGGGAAAAACGGCCTTTATCCTCTCCATGGCGCGCAATATGACAGTAAACCACAAGGTGCCAGTGCTGATATTCTCGCTGGAAATGTCGGCGGTTCAGCTGGTGAACCGTCTCATAGTATCAGAAACCGAGCTAAGCTCGGAGAAAATCCGTACCGGCAAGCTTGAGGACCACGAGTGGATACAGCTGGAGACCAAGGTGAAGAACCTTCAGGACGCTCCGCTGTTCATAGACGACACCGCGGCCATATCGCTCTTCGAGCTGAGGAGCAAGTGCATACGCATGAAGCTTCAGCACAACATAGGCATGGTGATGATAGACTACCTGCAGCTGATGAGCGGCCCTCCAGAGGTTCGCGGCAACCGCGAGCAGGAGGTTTCCACCATATCGCGAGGCATCAAGCAGCTGGCCAAGGAGTTGAACGTGCCGATAATTGCGCTCTCGCAGCTTAGCCGTAGCACCGTATCGCGAGGCGGCGACAACCGTCCTCAGCTCAACGACCTCCGCGACTCGGGAGCCATCGAGCAGGATGCCGACATTGTATGTTTTATCCACCGTCCGCAATATTACGGAATTCTCCAGGATGCCGAGGGCAACAGCACCGAGGGCCTGGGTCAGGTAATCATAGCCAAGCACCGTAACGGCGCCACCTGCGACGTAAACCTCCACTTCCGCGCCGAATTTGCCCGTTTCGAGGAGTGGGATTCAATGGGCCTCACCACCGGCCTTGCCCCTCTCGACGACAGCGGCAACATGGTGCAGACCTTCGGCTCATCGATGAACAACGATGCCCCGGGGGCAGGATTCGACCCCTTCTCCTCCCCCAACCCATTTGGCGGCGGCGGTGCGCCATCGGCCGGCGATATGGGAGGCATACCAGAGGAGGCACCATTCTAGGTATGCATACATAACTCATACTATACATAAGCCGAAGGTGCAACATAGACCTACAAGTAGGTCTATGTTGCACCCTCGGTTACATAACACCTTGTCCCCGATGGGGACAAGTCACAAAAAACAAAAGGGAAATGGCATATACGAAGCTATATATACATTTAATACTCAGAACATATAGATCGATATGGTCGATAGACGAGGATCACGAAAAGGAGTTTTACTATTATATATACAGCTATGCCACACAACGGCAATGCAAAATATTTAGAATAAACGGGATGCCTGACCATGTTCATATATTTGCATCCATGCCACCAACATTTGCAATCTCTGATTTTGTACATGACCTAAAACTTGCTTGCAACAGTTTTATGGAACGAAACAACAATAAATTTCCTGACTGGTGCGGATGGGGAAAATCCTTCTGCGCCATATCATACAGCATCAGAGAAAAAGACCAGATAATTAATTATATCAAAAATCAGAAAACCCATCACGAATCTATATCCACTTATACTGAATTAGAAACGCTAATAAAAGAAAACGAAATAGAATATGACCCAGCATTCCTTGATATCAATACCCAATAATGTCCCCATAGGGGACGAGGTGTCAGTAACCGAGGGTGCACTTCCCCATAGGGGATGTGTACCTTCGGTCATACGACTTAGTCGCATCGTCCTCTATCTCACCCTCCTCCTCCTCCCCCTCCAAGTATCAGCCATGCAGATCCTGATCCCGATGGACGATACGCAGACCAACCACCTGAAGGCATACGGCGTTTGCTACGCCATACTGGAGAAGGGCGGAAGCGCCGAGTGGCTGCTCAACTACCGCGGAGGCAGTTTCCTCACCGACTACAGCGACGATGTGGTGGCCATGTGCAGGATAAGGAACGTCAGGTTTGAGTCGTTGGCTGATGCTGCCGTAAACAACATACTTGGCGAGATATCGCGCAACGATGTAAACATGGAGCAGATAAAGCTGGAGAAGGCGCCCAAGATTGCCGTGTACGCCCCAAAAACCTACAAGCCTTGGGACGACGCCGTAATGCTGGTGCTTACATACGCCGAGATAAAATACACCGTGGTGTATGACGAGGAAATCCTGAACGGCGACCTCAAGGACTACGACTGGCTGCACGTTCACCATGAGGATTTTACGGGACAGTTTGGAAAATTCTACGCGCTATACAAGAATGCGCCTTGGTACAGAAACCAGGTAACGGAGTTCAACGCGCTGGCACAGAAAATGGGCTACAGCAAGGTATCGCACCTGAAGCTGGCCGTAGCCAAAACAATGAAGAAATTTGTGGAGGACGGCGGATTCATGTTCGCCATGTGCTCGGCCACCGACAGCTACGACATAGCACTGGCCGCCGAGGGCGTCGACATCTGTCAGCCCATGTTTGACGGCGACCCCATAGATCCCGACTGTCAGGGCAAGCTGGATTTCAGCAAGACATTCGCCTTCCAGAACTTCAAGCTGGAGCTAAATCCCAATGTATACGAGTATTCTGATATCGACGCCACCACCACACGCAACGTCCAGAAAAGCAACGACGTATTCACATTGTTTGATTTCTCGGCCAAATGGGATCCCGTGCCCACAATGCTCTGCCAAAACCACGAGGCTGTGATAGACGGATTCATGGGACAGACTACGGCCTACAGAAAGGAGGTCCTGAAGCCTTCGGTACTTATCATGGGAGAAAACAAGGCCGCCAACGAGGCTCGCTACATCCACGGCGAATACGGCAAGGGCACCTGGACATGGTATGCCGGACACGACCCCGCCGATTATCAGCACTTTGTGGGCGATCCTCCCACCGACCTGGAACTGCATCCAAACTCGCCGGGTTTCCGCCTGATACTCAACAATGTGCTGTTCCCCGCCGCCAAGAAGAAAAAAATGAAAACATAATAAAATTACGAAATCCGAATTACGAAGTACGAATACATCAATTGATGAAATTCATAATACATAATTCGGATTTTTTTCAATTACGAATACACCGACGAGCATTCGTAATTCGGATTTCGTAATTCGTAATTAAGATTACTTCTTCAAATACGCCTCAGCCACCTCGCAGAGCTGAGTGTAGAAATCTGCGCCGAAAGCCTCGGTGATGGGGCCTTCAAGGAATTTGTAGACAGGCACTCCCAGCTTGTTGCCGTTGGCGATGGCGCAGTCGCAGATATCCCAACGATGGAATTTAATGGCCTTGAAAGGGCCCACCTTGTCGATGCGGATAGGATACAGATAGCATGAGATTGGCTTGCGCCATTTGGTTTTGCCATCCAGGAAAGCCCGCTCGTAGGCGCACATCAGCATGCCGTCCTTGTGGGTGACAAATGCGCACTCCTTGCTGGGACCCAGAGTGGTGCAGGGATCGCCGTCGGGATCTATCTCCACCAGGCCCTGCTCTTCCACGGCCTTTATGTTGTCGGCCGACATATACTGCTTGGCGGCCTCATAGTTGCGCTCCAGCTCGTCGTATTCCTTGGGGTCAACAGGAGCACCCAGATCGCCCTCCACGCAGCAGCAGCCCTTGCATACCGACAGGTCGCACACAAATCTCTCAAGGAAAATATCCTCGTCTATAAGTACATCGTTAAGAATTATCATGATGCTGAAATAGTATTACATTGAAAAAAAGGCAGCAAAAAAAAATAATTTATGAATAATCCTCTGGCGGGTTTAATTTGTGATAATGCTGATGCCTTCCCCAAAAATAAAGATGACAAAACCCATTATTACAAACCAAATAATCGTTAGGCGGATTATTCATAAATTATTAATTGAAAGATAGATAGAAGTACCCAAAATCAGCACTCTTCCTGGAGAGCACCCAATTTTTCCAAACACATGCGTGAAGCAATCTGCTCGGCCTCTTTCTTTGAGATACCAACACCTGTGCCCATCTCCTCGTCGTTTATCGAAACAATCGAAAGGAAATACTTGCTGCCCGGAGCGTCAAGCTCGGTATCGAATTCTACGCGGCGCTTGTTTTTCTGACCCCATTCTATCATCTGGCTCTTGTAGTTGCAGTTGTGATGCTCCAGCTCCACGATGTCAAGATAGTTGGGCATGATGCGCTTGTAGATGTATTTTCCGGCCTTTTTGAACCCCCTGTCGAGATATACGGCACCGAGGAAAGCCTCAAATGCATCTCCATAGAGGTGAACGCCCTTGGCGCTGGCCTTAACATTGGTCTTAACAAGTTTGTCGAGACCTATGTGCTTGGCAAGCTCCGAGAGGTTCTCGCCATTCACGATTCTTGACCTAGTCTGGGTAAGATAACCCTCCTGACGGTTTGGGAATTTCTTGTAGAGATATTCGCCAATAAGAAGATCGAGCACCGAGTCGCCGAGAAACTCCAGCCTCTCGTTGTTGATCATCTGACCGTTTCTACGAATCGACTTGCTCCTGTGGATAAGAGCGGTCTTGTAGAGGTCAAGGTCGTTTGGAAAAAAGCCCGTAATTCGTCTTATTGCTAAGACGAATTCTTTATCGGGCCTAAAAATAAATTTAATTAACGACCAAAAGTCGGTAAACACTGTCGATTAGTTTTTTAGCTTAGAGCTGTCTGAAAACCACCGAAGCGTTGTGACCACCAAAACCAAAAGTGTTGTTGAGGGCAGCCCTGATAGGACGCTCCTTAGCCACATTAGGAGTGATATCGAGTTTAGGATCGATGTCGGGGTCGGGGGTCACGAAGTTGATGGTAGGAGGCACGGTGCTGTTGGTCATCGCAAGCACGCAAGCGATGGATTCGATAGCTCCTGCGCCGCCCAGCAGGTGACCAGTCATAGACTTGGTGCTGCTGATAGACAACTCGTAGGCATGTTCACCAAAAATCTGTTTAATAGCCAAAGACTCAGCCTTGTCGCCCAAACCGGTAGAAGTACCGTGAACATTGATGTAATCAATCTCGTTAGGATTCATACCAGCATCGTCGAGAGCCATCTTCATTACCTGGGCAGCGCCACGTCCCTCTGGATGAGGAGCGGTAATGTGATGAGCGTCGGCCGAAGCTCCGCCACCAGCCACCTCGCAATAGATCTTGGCGCCACGTGCCTTGGCGTGCTCGTACTCCTCGAGAACAAGACAGCCAGCACCCTCGCCAATAACGAAACCGTCACGGTCCTTGTCGAATGGACGCGAAGCGTGTGTAGGATCGTCGTTGCGGGTAGAGAGAGCCTTCATTGAGTTGAAACCTGCAAGAGCAGAAATTCCAATAGGAGACTCAGAACCGCCTGTTACGATAACATCAGCCTTGCCAAGACGAATCCAGTTGAATGCGTCGATAATGGCGTGGGTAGATGATGCACAGGCAGATACTGTGGCGTAATTAGGGCCACGGAAGTCATATTTCATCGAAATATAACCGGCTGCGATGTCACCAATCATCTTAGGGATGAAGAAAGGGCTGAACTTTGGAGTACCATCGCCCTGAGCAAACTGGATTACCTCGTCGCTCATAACGTTGATGCCGCCAATGCCGGAACCCCAAACTACACCTATGCGCTCAGGATCTATGGTGTTGAGCACACCAGAATCCTGAATGCCCTCCTCAGCTGCTATAAGGGCAAACTGAGTGAAGAGATCCATCTTTGTGACAGACTTTCTGTCGAAATATTTGGTAGGGTCGTAGTTTTTAACCTCGCAGGCAAACTTAGTCTTGAATTTTTCGGGATTAAAACGGGTAATTGGACCTGCACCGCTTACCCCAGCTTTCAAGTTATCCCAAAACTCGGCAATATTGTGGCCTAAGGGAGTTATGGCTCCCATGCCGGTTACAACTACTCGTTTTAATTCCATAAAATTACTTTAGCCTTTTTAAACGTTTGTAAACAAATTACTTGGCAGCACCCTCGATGAAAGCGATAGCCTCGCCTACTGTGGTGATCTTCTCTGCCTGATCGTCTGGAATGGTGATAGAGAACTCCTTCTCGAACTGCATGATCAACTCTACTGTATCGAGTGAATCTGCGCCGAGATCGTTTGTAAAGCTTGCTGTTTCAGTTACTTCTGCCTCATCAACGCCGAGCTTGTCAACGATGATAGCCTTTACCTTTGAAGAAATTTCTGACATAATTTATTGATTTTTAATTTAATTATTAATAATGTGTTCTGATATACTAAGTATATTTCCGACTGCAAAGTAAAGAAATTTCGACCACATAAAAAAATTTTTTTATAAGCCATTGTATAACAAATCTTTATTTTTTGATTTTAATGCTTAATAATTAATTAACTAACAGAGAGATTTATCATTTTGAAGGATAAAAAAAAATATTGTTTTTTTTAGTTTTGATATTGATTTTGTGGCTAATTTTGTGGCTAATTTCACAAAATTTTTTAAAGCCAGCCATTTTTTGCTTTTTCATTATGCGCGCTTTTAGTTTCTGGATTATCGCGTTTGCCGTTTTGCGGAGCATCGGCGCTTTTGCGCAGGCATCAGCCACGGCCATGGCCTCCATCGACATCCACCATGTGGAGCTATCGATAGAGGTGGACCCCGCGCGCAGATACATCAGCGGACTGTGCAGGCTGCATTTTGCTCTGGACAGCGCGGCCAGGTACTCTCCGGTGGAGTTTCAGCTGGCGGATGAATACATTGTGTCTGATATCAGCTCCAACGGGTCCACACTTTATTATTATAGAACCAAGGACCACATAAGGATATATCCGCCCATGGAATGGGGCTATCGCGATTCGGTGAGCATATCGTACTGCGGCGTGCCCCCGGCATCAGGGCTGGGATCGGTGATGTTTGATAGGCACGACGGCACTCCCGTGTTCTGGACCCTGTCGGAGCCGTACGGGGCTATGGACTGGTGGCCGTGCAGGCAAAGCCTCAGCGACAAGATAGACTCGCTGGATATCAGGGTTATATGTCCGCAGAAATACAGATCGGCGGCCAACGGCGTGGCTTGGCGCGATACCATCTGCAACGGCCAGAGGATCACGGAATGGAGGCACAGGTATCCGATAGCATACCATCTGGTGGGAGTATCAGTAACCAACTACAGGAAATATTCCGACTGGCTGATATCATCGGGCGGCGACTCGCTGGAGATGGTGAACTACGTGTATCCCGAGAAATACGACCAGTGGCGAAGGCGCACCTACAAGATAGGACCGGCCTACAAGATGCTGTGCGACTCGTTTGGGCAGTATCCGTTTGCCAGAGAAAAGTACGGGCAGGCCCAGTTTGGATGGCGCGGAGGAATGGAGCATCAGACAATGACTTTCATAAACTCCCCCAGCCTGGACCTCATGATACACGAGCTGGCCCACCACTGGTTTGGCAATATGATAACCTGCGGCAGCTGGCACGATGTTTTCCTGAACGAGGCTTTTGCCACGTACTGCGAGCTGCTGGCCACCGAGAAGGGCGTGGCGCAATCCAGCGACCCCGTGCAATGGCGGCGCGTATGCATCAACAAGGCCATACGCAAACCCGGCGAGAGTCTGATGAGGACCAACGTGGAGAGCGTGGAGAAGATTTTCGATACCGACGTGGTGTACTGCAAGGGCGCAATGATGCTCCACATGCTGAGGAAGGAGATTGGCGACTACAGTTTTTTCGGCAGCCTGAAGTCGTATGCCGACAATCCGCTGCTGAAATACGGCAACTCCACGGCGCGCAATTTCATAGAGACGGTGGAGATAGTGTCGGGCCGCAATCTGGACTGGTTTTTCGGGCAATGGCTGTACGGCAGCGGCATTCCGCGCTACAACATCAGATGGAAACAGCAGGGCGCCGGACACGTAAGCCTGGTGATAGACGAGGAAACATCAGGCGACACGGGCAAGTTCATGAGGGCCAAGATAGCCCTGATGCTGCACGGCACCGACGGCGAGAAAACCCTCTTTGTGCTGAACCACTCGGTAAACCACCAGCATTTTACGATAAACCCCAGGTTCAGGGTGTCGGATATAGAGTTTGATCCATATTGCGACCTCCTGAGCCTGGGGGCTGAGGTGGAGATTAAGAAGAAATAAGTTTCTCGTTGCTGATATGTCGTGTGCTGTCGCGCTCGGTTTTCTTGCGGATGTTGCGCTCCAGAGCCTCGGTGAGGTCTATGCCGCACTGGTTGGCCAGGCAAATGACAACCCAGAGCACATCTGCAAGCTCGTCGGAGAGGTCCTTGTTTTTGTCGCTCTCCTTGAAACTCTGCTCGCCGTAGGTGCGCGATATTATGCGGGCCACCTCTCCCACCTCCTCGGTGAGGATGGCCATGTTGGTGAGCTGGCTGAAATAGCGCACTCCGTATTTCTTTATCCAGTCGTCAACGGTTTTCTGAGCCTCTGATATCGTCATATCCTGTTTTTGGAATCTATTATTATCGTTACGGGGCCGTCGTTGAGGAGGCGCACCTTCATGTCGGCGCCAAACTCGCCGGTCTGAATCTTCTTGCCGAAAGCTTTCTCCAACACATCTATGAAATGCAGGTACATTGGCTTGGCAATGTCGGGCTTGGCGGCCATTATGTACGACGGGCGGTTTCCCTTCTTGGTCATGGCGTGGAGGGTAAACTGGCTTATGAGCAGTATGTCGCCGTCCACATCGCCGATGGATAGGTTCATGACGCCATCGCTGTCGTTGAAAACCCTGAGGCCCACGATTTTCTGGGCTATCCACTGGAGGTCTTCCTCGGTGTCGTCGGCCACAAAACCGGCCAATATCATGTATCCGCCCTCTATCTGGCCCTTTACGGTGCCGTCTATGGTTACTGATGCTTCGGTAACGCGCTGTATTACTACCTTCATGATGCACTAGCAGATTTTCTTGTCGGCCTCAAGCTCGGTCTGTTTCTTCAGGGGCTCGATGCCCTCCATCATCTTGCGTGTGTTGTAGATGTCGATGGCGGTGTATATTGCGTTTCGGAACGAAGTCTCGTCGGCCACGCCCTTGCCTGCAATGTCGAACGCAGGGCCGTGTGTGGGCGCTGTGCATACCACTGGGAGACCTCCGGTGTACTGCACGCCGTTGTTTTTCTCTATGATGCGGAAAGGCACGAGAGCCTGGTCGTAGGTGATGGCCAATACGGCGTCGAACTTGTTGTAGCTCTCGGCGGCAAAGAAACCGTCGGCATTGTATGGGCCAAAGCAAACTATGCCCTCCTCGGTGGCCTTTAGTATTGCAGGATGGATTTTCTCTCCCTCGTCCTGACCGAACACGCCGTAGTCGCTGGCAAATGGGTTGAGCCCCAAGACGGCTATCCTAGGCTTGCGGATTGCGAAATCATCGCGGAGGCTCTTGGCCAGGGTGCGTATCTTCCAGAGAATCTTGTCGGTGGTGAGCGCTGCGGGGATGTTGCCCACAGGCATCGGGCTTGTTACCGTGGCTATCCTTACCTTCTGACCCACGAATATCTGCACGAAGTTTCTACAGTTGAATTCCTGAGCCACCGACTCGGGCAGACCGGCAAAACGGAAGCCGGCGTCGTTGATGTTGAACTGATTGGCCGGAGCGGCCACCAAAATGTCGATGAGATTGTTCTTGAGGTCGGCCTGAGCCTTGTGTATTGCGGCCAGGCTGCACTCGCCGGCCTGAAGGGTGTTGTTGCCAAGCTCCACAAGAGCCTTGTCGTCGCAAACGTTGATGATATTGATGGCCCTTGGCACCAGCTCTGTGGCGTCGTTGGCGTTGTTTACGGTAATGCTGGGGAGGTTGATCTGCTTGCGGTGAAAAGCCGCTATCTTGGGCGATCCGTATATCACGAATGTGCAGTCCTTGTACATATCGGGATCCTGCAAAGCCTTGAAAATCACCTCGTATCCAATTCCATTGATATCCCCTTGGGTGATACCAATCACATATTTGTTGTCGTTAGTCTTTTCCATTAGAGTTTTATAAGTTTCGTTAATAGAGTGTCTCGCCGTGCGAAACCAAACACAAAGATATAAAACTTTTCTCTAATAAACAAAACTCTACCCGACAGGATTTACACACAATACAGGAATTTTTGCCTCGTTGGCTATAACCTGCTGTTCGGCAGCGCCAAGCACGTAATCCTGGAGACGTATGTTTTTGGTAGTGGTGATGATAATGAGGCCCGACTGCATGCGAACGGCAAAATCGAGGGCCGCGTTGGCAAGCTGCTCCTTGGATTCCAGCCTCTGAAGCTCGTAGTTGATCTGCTCCGATTCCAGATACTTGACAGTGGCGTGGATGTTGCTGTGGGTGCGCTTGTTGACCTCCTGATCGGAACTCTCGATGTAGCAGATGTAGAACTTGCATCTGTACACGCTGGCCACAAACTTTGCCCAAGCCAGTTTCTGACGCTCCTCCTGCTTGAAATCCACAGGCATCACCACCTTTAGAACCCCAGCATCAGAAGGCCTGTCCTGAACCACCAGGAAGGGGGCGCTGCATCCGGCCACCACCTTAAGGGCCCAGCTTCCGGTAATCTTCTGCAAACCCTTGATGCCGTGGGTGCCCATAACGGCCAGCTGCGCGCCGCACTGCTCCACCACTGTCCTTATCTCGCTGAAGATGTTGCCCGTGCGCACCACCACGCTTGGACGTATGCCGTATCCGGTCATAACCTTCTCTGCCACAAGGTTTAGGCGCTCCACGTGCATGGCGTTGTCGAGCTCGGTTTCGGTTATGTGCACAAGAATGATGTTGGCGCCTATCGACAACGCGAAATTTATCGCGTGCAACAGGGCACACTCAGCCTTGTCGGAATAATCCCAAGGCACTACTATGGGGCGTATGTTAGAATCTGTATCCATTGCCTACGGTGTGTAATCAAAAAAAATATTCTGCTATATTACGAAAAAAAATCGTAACCGCCAAATAAATACCTGCAATATATGTTCCAAAAACAATCCCCATCCCCGTGCAAAAGCAAGGGAATGGGGATATATTTATGATAACATAAGCCGATATTAGTGAGCGAGGGCAAACTTGATAGGCACCTGGTGGCTTACCTTAACTGCCTTACCGCGCTGCTTGCCAGGCTTGAACTTAGGCAAGCTGCTTACCACGCGGAGAGCCTCCTTGTCGAGCAATGGGTCTACACCACGCATGAGCTCTACGTTCTTTACAGAACCATCGGTATCTACCACGAAGCGAACGTATACAGTACCCTGGATATCGTTCTCCTTGGCCATCTCTGGATACTTAACGTTCTCGGCGAGATACTTGCGGAGAGCAAGCTCACCACCTGGGAACTCTGGCATCTCCTCAACGATGAAGAATACCTGAGGCTCCTCTGGCTCCTCCTCTACTGGGGCTGTCTCTACAGGGATATCTACAGGAACCTCTGCGTCCTGGTCCTCAACATCCTGCCATGGAACGTCGTCTACAACAACCTTGTCGTCCACGATCTCGATAACGTCAGATACGGTCTGCTGTGGTGGAGGTGGTGGAGGAAGCTCTACCTGAGGCTGCTCTGTAATAGGAGCCATCTCCTCGTCCTCTACATTGATGTCTACTGTACCAAGGTCCTCGGCCTTCTCTACTTTAGTGCTCCACTCGAAGGCCAGGAGCAAAACCGCGAGAGTGGCTATGAAACCAATCTCGAAAAAGAAGCCTCTCTTGTTCTCAAGGTTGGCCTTTTCTGTCTTTTTCTGTTCCATTATTCTTTTCTTATTAAGTTTAAGTAATGTGTTTATTGTATGGAATTTTCAAAACGCAAATTTAATGAGATAAATTGGTGTTTGAAAATTTTTGTTCCGTTTTTTTTCCAAAATTTGTGACATGCGCTTCTGGGGGCGCTATCCGCTGCGATGTGTCGGCATCGTATCGGCCTATCCTTGTAATCTCGAGTCCCAGAATCGGTGTTGTGGTATCCTCCATCGATGGTTTTGGGGTCTCGTAGTTTATCACCAGCAGTGCCGCCGCCAGGGCCACCGTAAGTCCTATCTGGAAAAACAGTCCCCGCTTGTTCTCGAGGTCGGCTCCGGGTGTCTTGTTTCGTGACATATATCAGCAAATTATATTGTTAGCCTCTCAAAAATCGAACACCAGCTCGGGGTTTACTGGCGTACCGCAGTCCAGCACCTTCAGAAACATCTGATGCCCTGCCCATGGCCTGCCTATCATCTGCCCCTTTGTTATGGTGTCGCCCTGATGCAGCCGCTCCGGGCTTATTCCGCCTATTATTATCGTAAGGCGTCCGCATTCCATTGCAAGCTCGCTGTTGCTGATGCCGCTCACCATGCAGTTGGCAGGGGACAGAATCACGGCTGCGGTATCAGCCCTCATATCCATCTGCCTGTGCGATGCGCTGTACAATATGCCGTCGGAATCCATTATCCGCTGGTTTTCGAAGAAACCTGCCGTGATGCTGTATTTGCCGTGCACCGGAACCTCCAGCCCCGCGCTTATGGGGTTTGCCATGCCTGCAAGTATCAGGTAGGCCGCCATCATGAGCGCCATCACCGGCAGTGTGCATATAAACCTAAGCCTTCTCAGCTTGCTGCCGTCATGGCTCAGGAGCTGTCCTATGCGCCTAAGCAGCGCTCCCGACGATTCGGCGGGCTGATGCTGCCCCGAGCGGTTCTGCATCCCCAGCCTGAGTATCAGCTTGGAATATTCTGTGGCATTTTCGGAACCCGAGGCGCAGGCATCAGCGATATTCTCGCAAACCTCGCGCGAGGCCCTGCGCGCCACGCCCACCATGGGGTTGATCCACTGCAGCACCGAGTACAGGCCAAACACCAATGTATCCAGCGAGTGGAGGCCGCGTATGTGGTTGGTCTCGTGGGCCACCACCACATCCAGCTCGGCGGGGCTAAGCTGCCGCGAACGGCTACCCAGGAAAATGTTGCGGAAAAACGAGAACGCCACCGTATCCTGCTCCGTTTTGTACATCCTGATGCCGCCCGGCAATATAGCGGGGCTGCCACGCCTCAGGCTCAGGATTTTGCGGATGCCGCCAATGTAGCTTACCATCTTTACCGCCACGCCGGCTATGTATATGGCGAAAACCACTGCCACTATGTTGTCAAAGATCTGGGAATCCATGAACCTGTCGAATCCGCTGGCGAAAGTGCGCTCATGCGATAGAGTGACCACATCCACCGGATACCGGCTTACGATGTCCACTATGGAATCCTGCGGTCGGCTGGCCGCGGGGCTGGTGTAGAACCTCACCTTCATGAGCGGCAGCGCGTAGCTGAGCACCACCGAGGCCAGCAGAAAGCCCCTCTCCCACTTGTGGTAGCTGATACCGCTATACAAGTATCTGTATATAGCCGCAAGCACGGCGAATATTATGCCTGCCTCCAGCGTGTAACCAAGGAACCCAAGCATAGGTTGACGTTACTTTTGGTCGATGATTTCCTTGATCTTGGAGATCTCGGAATCGGAGATCTGCTCCTCGTCCACCATGTATGACACCATTGTCTCGTAGCTGCCGTCGAAGTAGTTCTTCAGCATCTGGCCAAAGGTGAACTTCTTGTACTGAAGCTTGGATACCTTTGGGAAGTATTCGTATGTGCGGCCGTAAGCCTTGAAATCCACGAAACCCTTCTCCACCAGGATTCTCACTACGGAGCTTATGGTGTTGTATGGAGGCCTTGGCTCTTCCATCTCCTCGATAACATCCTTCACGAAAGCCTTCTTGAGCTTCCAGAGAATCTGCATCACTCTTTCTTCTGCCTTTGTTAATGCTTCCATAATTGAAAATTTAGTTGATTAATTGACTTTGCAATATTACAACTTATTTTTCAGTTCACCAAATTTATTTTGCAGTTTTTTAACGGAATTTTCAGTTTAATTTTTAAATCGCTGGCTGATAGATTGTTGAGCAGCGATTTTATTTTAGATCCGTAGGACGGAGACCGTTAAATATTCGGTGGAGACGGACCAATTATGCGGTAGAGACGGACCATGGTCCGTCTCCACAGATACGGCAAACAAATTGATTTTACGCCCGCAAATCATACGGTGGAGACCGCAAATTATGCGGTGGAATCCGATAATTTGCCGTAGAGACGGACCATGGTCCGTCTCCACAGATACGACAAACAAATTGATTTTACGGACCGTTAATCATGCGGTGGAATCCGTTAATTATGCGGTAGAGACGGACCATGGTCCGTCTCCACAGATACGGCAAACAAATTGATTTTACGCCCGTTAAATATGCGGTGGAATCCGTTAATCATGCGGTGGTATCCATTAAATATGCGGTAGAGACCGTTAATCATGCTGTAGAGACGGACCATGGTCCGTCTCCACAGATACGACAAACAAATTGATATTTCGCCCGCAAATTATGCGGTGGAATCCGTTAATTATGCGGTGGAATCCGTTAAATATACGGTAGAGACGGACCATGGTCCGTCTCTACGGACACGACATCAGATTATCATTCCGCAACGAATTTAACGGGAACAAAATTGCTCACTTTCACTGGCTTTCCACGTTGACGTCCAGGCTTCCATAGAGGCTGCTTGCTCACCACACGCAGGGCTTCTGTATCGAAGGGTTCGCCGACACCTCGGAGTAATTCCGGATTGGTGACCTTTCCATTTTCGTCGATAACGAACCTGACATACACGGTTGCACTTACTCTTGGCTCCACGTTTTCAGGGTAGCGCAGGTTTTCGGCGATGTACTTGCGGAGGGCAACCTCGCCACCGGGAAATACAGGCATATCTTCCACGATAAAAAATACCTGAGGCTCGCAAACCACTTCGTCATCGTCAGAATCATCACAAGCAATTTCCTCATCGGCACAATCATCAACCATAAATTCTTTAAACAATTCCTCAAGACAAGGTCCATCACAAGGCCCATCAGATTGAATCTCGGGGATAGTATCGTTCTGCGCCCATAGCAGCGATGATGCCGCCATCAGGACCAATGACAATATTATTCGTTTCATTTTTGGAAATATCATTAAGTCATTATCTCTGTAGTTTGAACTTTACAGGAATCTGTATGCGAGTCCTCACCTTGCGGCCCATCTGCTGGGCGGGTGTGAATTTTGGAAGTCCTGATATCACCCTTGTGGCCTCCTTGTCGAGAAGAGGGTCTACACCGCGTAGAATCTCTATATCGCCAACACGGCCATCCTTTTCCACCACAAAACGCACATAAACAGTTCCCTGAATGTCGTTGTCCTTTGCCAGCTCGGGATAGTGGAGGTTTTTGGCGATATACATGCGGAGAGCAGTCTCGCCGCCCGGAAACTCTGCTGCCTGCTCCACAAAATCGATGATAGGATCAATCTCGTCCACCGGCTCGGAATAAACGGCTGGCTCGGGCTCCACCATTTCCACGATTTTAACCTCTGTATTCTCGTCGGCCTCAGCATTAAAAAAGAAATCGTCGCAATCGCTCTCGGGATCGCTGCATATCTCTATTATTTCTGCCACGTGTCTTGCAGGCGCAGGCGGAAGCAAAACCTCAGGCTCCTGACGCGTGATGGGAATCTCGATTAAGTCCTCGGTGCCAGGATCGAAGGAAAGGCCGTTGTCCTCTGCCCTATCCACAACTGTTGGCCACTCGAAAGCCACAATCATCAGCGAAATCGCCACTATAAGACCTATCTTGAAAAAGATGCCTCTCTTGCCCTCAAGGTCTGCCCTATTTGTCTTCTTCTGTTCCATAATATTGATGTATTAAAAAGGTTAGTACTTTAATTGCTTAATCAGTTATTTAACTGATAATGCAATATTATAACTTATTTTTCAGTTATACAAATTTATTTTTCAGTTTTATAACGTATTTTTCAGTTATAGATAATAAAAGATTGAGGGAAAGGAAGTTGGGAAGGGAATATTTTATGTAAAAAAAAAGACAGATTGATACAAAATGTACCAATCTGTCCCCAGTATCAATGCGTCTGGAAGACGCTATATTGACTAACCGGGTACGCCGAAGACGATGGCATCAGTGCCATCGTCTGGCGTGCTCGGTGTACGTGTGATATCCGCCTCTTACAACGCGAACTCCTTCTTGATCTGATCTACGTAGTCGAGCTTCTCCCATGTGAAGAACTCTACGGCCTTGGTTACCTTTTTGCCGTTCTCGATTACCTCAACGTTCTCGGTGTAGGGAGCACGGCCAAAGTGACCGTAGGCTGCTGTGGCCTGGAAGATTGGGTTCTTGAGCTTCAGACGCTTGATGATGGCGGCTGGACGGAGGTCGAAGATCTTGGCAATCTTCTTGGCTATCTCGCCGTCAGAAACCTTTACCTTGGCTGTGCCGTAGGTGTTTACGTAAACGCCCACTGGCTGTGCAACGCCGATAGCGTAGGCCACCTGTACGAGCACCTCGTCGCAGACACCTGCGGCCACCATATTCTTGGCGATGTGACGTGTGGCGTATGCTGCCGAACGGTCCACCTTTGATGGGTCCTTGCCTGAGAATGCTCCACCGCCGTGTGCGCCCTTGCCGCCGTAGGTATCCACGATAATCTTGCGGCCGGTGAGACCAGTGTCGCCGTGAGGACCGCCGATTACGAACTTGCCTGTTGGGTTCACGAAAAGCTTGTACTCTGTATTGAAGAGGGCCTTCTCCTTGTCGGAGAGAGTGGCGATGAGTCTTGGGATAAGGATATTCTTTACATCCTCGGTAATCTTGTCAACCATCTGCTTGTCGGCGGCTAGCTGGGCAGCCTCGGTAGAGTCGGCTGGCTTAATGAAATCGTCGTGCTGGGTAGAAACCACGATGGTATCGATGCGCTGAGGCTGGTTGTTGTCGTCGTACTCGATGGTTACCTGGCTCTTGCTGTCGGGACGGAGGTAAGTCATCACCTTGCCCTCGCGGCGGATGGCAGCAAGCTCGATGAGGAGCTTGTGGCTGAGCTCGATGGAGAAAGGCATCAGGCTCTCTGTCTCGCGGACGGCGTATCCGAACATCATGCCCTGGTCGCCGGCGCCCTGGTTCTCGAGGTCCTCGCGCTCCACACCGCGGTTGATGTCCTGGCTCTGACCGTGGATGGCTGATATCACGCCGCAGCTGTTGCCGTCGAACATGTACTCGCTCTTGTTGTAACCAATCTTGTTGATTACGTTGCGGGCTGTCTGCTGATAATCCACGTGGGCCTGAGTCTTTACCTCGCCGCCCAATACGGTGAGACCTGTGGTAACGAAAGTCTCGCAAGCTACCTTGGATTCTGCGTCCTGCTTGAGGAACTCATCGAGAAGAGCATCAGAAATCTGATCGGCTACTTTGTCGGGATGGCCTTCTGATACTGATTCTGAAGTGAAGAAATGTGACATTTGTTTTTAATGTTTTAGTTTGTAAATAATAAATTTTACTGTCATTAAAAAAAATGTGTGGGGAAATGATAATGTAAGGGATATTGCTTTAGCATTTTTTTTAGCGGTTGCAATCAAAACCAAATCTGTCCGCACTGTTTTTTAATCCGGGGCAAAGGTAAGAATAATTTCGGAAAACAAACACAAAAAACAAAAAAAAATCCACGACTGATATTAGGAATCAATCGTGGAAATGGAATAGCCTGATGCTACTTTAATACTACTTGAAAAGCTCGGCAGGCAACTCGATAGTAGCCTTTCCAGAAGGGGTCTGATACACATACTTGATACCTACACCAAGAGCGGCGCAACCTTCGAAAAGATCCTTGTCGGAAGCCTTTAGCTCCTGCACAAGCTCCATTTTTGCCTCCTGAGGAGCGTTGGAAATGGCATCAAGATTGGTATCCTCTGGCACTGAGCAATGGAAAACCACCCAAGAACCTTCTGAATCAACCTTTTGCAAGATAACGCCATCGCCAAGATCCTGAGGGCAACCCTCGTTGGCTTGGGCGGCAAGTCCAGCAGCGGTAACACCGCCACAGCTCTGCAACATAAGGCCAAAGCCCATCACAAGGGCTACAAGGCCAAGAATGAATTTGTTTGTCTTCATAGTGATATATAATTAATTAATTTTCCATAGAAGGATAATACTCAATTGGATGGCTACCCATCAATATAAGAACATTGGCATTCTCTCTTTTGAGAGTCTCGTAGAGCTCTCCATAACTATACTGGAAAAGTGACTTAAACATGATCTTGAAAGTGCTAGGATCTCCCTCCAAGACCTTTTGCTTATCACCAGTAGGAGAATTGTATGTAATAAACAATCCAGTGCCAGTTAAAGAAACATCAGCAATAACGTAGCCATTATCGTCGGTTACAGGAAGCATCGACTGCAATCTGTCTACGTAAGCCTCCAAGCTCTCTCCCCGCTGCATGTGATACGAGGCGGCATTGGCGGAATTTGATTCATTGGAGCCAGAATTGCAGCAAGCCTTTATCTCGTCGCAAGGGATATATTTATCAAAGATGCCGTCGCTGCACTTCATTACAATCTTGAACGACAAATCATTGTCGGCGAAGACATCAATCAGACCCATATCAGCCATAATGTCTAGATAGAGAGAAGAACCAGACTGAGAATCTGCATAATCGAACTGAGCCTTCTGAACTTGAGCACTACGGGCATCGTAATAGAACACGATTGTATTGCCCTCAGCAGCCACCTTCTCTAAGATAAGGCCTCCTGACTCCTCCCTTGGACAACCCTGGTTCAACTCTTTAGCCACGGACTCGGCGCTAATACCGCCGCAGCTCTGCAACATAAGGCCAAAGCCCATCACGAGGGCTACAAGGCCAAGATAAAATTTAGATACTTTTTTCATTTTATAAATAATTATTTGTAACTGCATTCGTTAGATAAAACCAAGAAGAAAATTCCATAAACAAATCAGAGATTTTTTTCTGAAATTTTCCTCACCGGTATCAGAGAGGCCACAAAACCTATCACAACCACCACGGCCACCGATGCAAGCACATCCATAAGCCTTATTTCAACGGGATATGTGTCGATAATGTAAGAGCCTTCGGGAAACTTCAGGAATCCGAAACTTGTCTGGGCCCAGCATATCAGCACACCCAACACCAGCCCTGATGCCGCCCCCGTAATGGTGATAAGCTGCCCGGTCCGCATGAATATCCTGCGCACAAAATCGCGGGTGGCGCCCAGATGGCTGAGTATCTGAATATCGCGCTGCTTATCGATGATAAGCATTGTGAGCGCGCCGATGATGTTGAACGACGCAATTACTATAATGAACGAGAGCATCACGAAAATGGAAAGCTTCTCGCTCTGCATTATCTTGTAGAGCGTGTCCTGCTGCTGAAACCTGTTCCTTACCACAAAGGCGTCGCCAACCACCGCGGAAACGGCAGCCGCCACAACGTCAGCATCAGCTCCCGGAACAACAGACAGCTCCAGCGACGAAATCTCCTGATCGCCGTAATGCAGCACCGCGCTGGCAAACTCTATGGGCACTATCACGTATTTGGAATCGAAATCCTGATGTATGTGGAAAATTCCCGATGGCACAATGTATCCGCGCTGGAAGGCCTCGTCGGGATTCAGTGACACCTTGGCCCCGCGCAGGGGAGCATACACGCATATAGGGCGCGCGCTGTTGGTCTGTATCCACAGATACGAGGCCACATCGGCACCCACCACGGCGTAGGGAACGCCCTGATCGTCCCAAAGGCGGTAGCTGCCCGAATATATCGACCCGGCAATGTTGCAGATATCGGAATAATTGTAGTCGACGCCCTTTATGGAGGCAATATGCTGATAATCGTCGTATTGGAAGAGGGCCGTCTCCTCTATGGTGCGCACCACCGATGCCACGCCCTCCACATTGGCTATCCTGTCCAGCATTGTGGAATCCAGATCGAATGTCTTGCCACGGGCCGCCGTAATCTTTATCTCGGGATCGAACTGGTTTATCATGCTGGATATCAGCGAATCGAAACCGTTGAAAACCGAGAGTATCACAATAAGCGCCGCCGTCATGCCCGCCACACCCACAACGGATATGATGGAGATGACATTCACCAGGCTGATTTTCCGGGCGAAAAGGTAGCGCAGGGCTATGTGGAACGGCAGGCTCATCAATGATTTTGGGATTTCGATTAATAAAGAATCGTGCTATTTTACGGCCTTCACTATCAGGCCCGTACCCTTGGAGTGCGATTTGGAGACATCAATCCAGTTTAGCACAAAGGCCAGAGGATAGAATATCCAATAATAAGGTATCAGCAGGATGAAAAACAGCTTTGACTTGTTGAGCATTGTGATGGGCCACTTCATAGAGATTGTCCATGCCAGAGATCCCGGCGTGCCGTAAGAGTATCTGGCCTCCACATTGCTGAAACCCGCGTCTTTAAGTTTTTTCTGTATGTCGCTGATATTGTAGCCATCGCGCACGTGCTCGTCGATGAAGGAATGTTCGTGCTCGTCGTGCACATCGCTGCCGCCCTGGTCGCTTGGAGTGGATATCAGCAGCATGCCGCCCTTATGGAGCGATGCTTGGATATTCTGGAAAACCTTCTCGTCCTCCAGGATATGCTCCATCACATCCACGGAGAGCACCAGGTCGTAGGTATCTTCCCTTACGAACTTGGTGAGGTCGGCGTATTCGAACTTCACCCTGTCGCCACGGCCAATCTGTCCGAAAAATTGGTTGCAGTCTTCTATCTGCTCCTCCTTTACGTCAACACCTAGGATGTTGGCATTCTTCAGGTACGAGCTCAGGAAATAGTCATATTGTCCGTAGCCAGATCCTGCATCCAGGATGCTGAGGCTCTGTTCTTTTTTATCAGACAGCGTGGCCTTTACCTCGCGCTTGATGTACCACGCCCTCAGGAGCAGGAGGTCAAGCAGACGGTAAAAGAGTTTCCTGAGCCACGAAGCCTTGTTGAAGACATTGCCGAGGCTGCGCTTTACTGGATCGTACTGCATTTATGCCTCCTCCTGGTTTTCGGGTGTTTCGCTATGGAGATTCTTGTCCTTCTCCAGCAGCTCGTTGATGCGCTCGGCGTAATCGAGGCTGTTGTCCATCATGAAGATGAGGTTAGGAACTATCCTGAGCTGATGACGCACCTCCTTGCCTATGGCATAGCGGATGTCCTTGGTCTTTACGTCGATAAGATCGAAAATCTCCTTTCTCTTGGTCTGAGGGAAAATGGATACAAAAATTCTGGCCTCGCTGAGGTCTGGTGTAATCCTTACCTCCGAAACCGAAACCATAGCACCCGGAAACTCTCCCGCATTGTGCAGGAAATAATTTGCCGCCTCTTTCAGAAGCAGACGGCTTACTTTATTTTGTCTTGTATTGTCCATAATTCTTTTTCAAAAAAAATATAATATAACTATAAGCCTTTCATCAAGGCGTCAGGATTGTGGCGCTACGCTCCTTTCGGGCATTATTTGACCATTGTTTACGCATAAGCTACACTTGGTTTTGAGGCTCTCTCATACTCATAAATCATTTCAAGAACCTCCTCATGAACTTCCTCGCTTGTGTACACACGCCCCTCGGCAAAATCACGTTCTGCCTCCTCAAGCCTTGCTTCAATTTCCTCCATTGTATATGGAGCAAGGCTCTCCTTAGCATACTCCTCTTCGCTGAGTCGTATGCGCAAAACCTTCTTCTCCTCCTGCGGAAGCCTCTGGATAAGCATCCAGATCTCCTCCATTGAAATATTCTGTTCCATAATTCACCTCCTTATTTAACGTGAGTTCGATGGAATTGGTCTTTATCGCACTGATGATACAGTAAACACTGATACTCACAGATTTATTACTATATTTTTAGCGATATTATCTGTAATAAACTGTGTTATCTGTGTAATCTGTGCGAAACCTTAAAATTCGTCGAACTGACGTTATTTAAATGATTACAGCGCAAAGATAAGAAAAAAAACAATTAAAACACCAAATTTTTATTATGCTGTCAACGAGAATGGGGAATACTATCCCTCGTATTTCATCAAGACGAGATTCTCTGATTCTGCATCAAGATAACCCATGCTGACGGCAGAATCCAGCACGCCGCAAATAGCGCTTTTCTTCACATTCATATCCAAAATTGTTTTCTCCGAGCCGAAGACACCTTTCTTATAGATATTCACATTGAAGGTTCCATTGTGATTGTCGGTGATGCAGAGATGCTTGTCGCCGCAATCGAGTTGAGTTACATCCTCTACCGGCTCCTGCTCTTCCTCCTCCTCATCATCATCTTCTTCTTTCTCGCTGTCAATCTTCTGAAAACGCTTCAAACCCTTAGTAAGGCCATAGTTATACCCAATCATAAAGACCAAACCAGCGGCCAACGCAAACATCAAAAAAGGAAATATAAAACCACCCATAATAGTTATGATTTATTAGTTAGAAACTGCAAGCAAATATAGCAAAAAATAAAACACAAATGACACAGAAGATACTTTTTTTGCAACTTCTGTGTCAAAATATACGAATACTATGAAAAATTAAATACGAGAAGACAAATAATCAGGATCCTGACGAGTATCCCAAACATCTGCCACAACTATCTCGTTATTGCCAACATAGTATATGATTTTATGATGCTCGTCCACCACACACTTTCGATAAGACAAAGGACGGTCAGACAAAGAAAGCTCCACAGAACCAATTAAAGGATCACTTCTTAAAATTCTCTGATAATTGTTGACTCGGGCTCTGAATTTTCGAGCAAAAGCCACACCATTACAATTAACTAAAAATTTAAGTACTTCAGAATACGCGATAATTGCGTAATTAGTCCATCTAATACGCATATTGCAATTCTTTATTGGAAGAAGACTCAAGATCATTCAACATATCATCCATCCTACGATCAACTTCTTCGGAATCAACAAGCACACCATTCTCAATATCCCTTTCAATCAAGGAAAAGCGTTTGTCAAGTTGTTCCTTTGAGTATGGGCAGAAAGAATCCGCTTTGGAATCAGAAATTCCAACGGAATCACCATCACACAATTTTCCGGCGAGCCATCGCTTGTTCTCCTTGCTTAAAGAAAGCGAATCAATAAAAATCCAAAGATTTTCTACGTTAACAATTCCTTCCATATCTAAAAGATTAAATAATATATTTGCAAATATAGCAAAAAATCAAACACAAATGACACAGAAGCCACTTTTTTTTGTAACTTCTGTGCCAAATAAATGAATACTATGATAAAAGACGATTAGTCTTTGGCTCTTTATAATAATATTTTGAATATCTGTTACCACCGGTAAATAACGACGAATTGACAAATAAAGATTTGAAAACCTTGAAATAATTCTCATGACTATCCGTAATCCAATCGTTATCTTGATTGAAATATGGATGCAAGACATTAATATCAGTTAGATTCTCGCTTTGATTTTTCTTATTATTGGGATTGAACCCAGCACCAGACAAAATTACAGCGTAATTTGTAAACAACTTTCTATCATGAAATTGTTTTGGATTAGCTCTTGGATTATCGTTAAATATATTCAACACAAATTTCAGATCAGGTTTTGATTGTTGAATGTATTTTTCTACTTTTCCATATAAATCCTCAACTTTAACAGTCTCACTCAGATTCGTAAATATTGACAAATGGAAATCGACACCCAATTTATCAGGCAAAATTTGTCCTAACAATGGTAAAAGATTGTTATCAATATCATCATGGATATAATTATCCTCAATGACCAAAGCATTAAAAGGAGACTTCAAAAGCCTTTTTACAAAAGTCCAATCATTTTTTTCACCTTTAGGCATAGATTTTCCATTATCTTTAAACAAGTAGTTGTAATCTGTATAATTGTCTAATGTAGGTATAGCCAACACACCAAATTTTTGTGACAAATCTTCACACTCCTCCGGAGTTTTAAAAAGGCAATATACAGAACTTAATTTCTTGTCATCCATCGCAATATCTGACAGCAAGTCTTTTTGAAAATCCAAACCACACAAACCAGCGTTATAATTATTGACTATCTGTTGAAAATGCATTGCTTCAATTTCTTCCCGGGTTTGAGGCAACTGTCCGTTTTGAAGCGGACTATTGCAACTTGTAGTTTTTTCCAAGAAATCAATAAACTTGTAATCAAAGACAAGGTTAGAATTTACCAAAAACTGAAACAAATTCATAAAACTTTTGGACCTCTCAATTTGTTCATTAGTTGGCAAAGGCAAAGTTTTGGAAAAGTTTTTCAAAAAACCTTCCCAAAACAGTTTCTGACAATATACGGTTATCCTTTCCATCTACTGCATCTTAAGGTTGAACATACCCATAGAAAGCTTATTGGCTACATCAAAGAAGCCTGGCCCAAAAGGTTCTGTCAAGCTACCATCATCACGCATTTTGATAGTCTTGACCTGAGGTTCATTACCACGCCTTTCAGGATAGGGATGATTGAAATACTGGATGATGACATCATCCTTTTTCAATCCGTCCTTTGTAGAAATCGCTCCTTGCTCCTCCTTGGTTCCCTGAGCCACCAAATACTGCAACTTACGAATAAGATACTCGCTATGAGTCTCTATAATGAAGTGGACACCTTTCTTATATGCATCTACAAACATATCGGCCAAAAGCGACTGGAACTGAGGATGAAGATGAATCTCAGGTTCCTCAACAGCGATGGTTACCTGCTTGTTGAGATATTTAGGAAGAGTCAGTATTGACTGAACTGTCAAAAGTATATAAACAAGCTGAGTGATACCAACACCTTCATCTGCCAACAATATACCTTTATCGTTTTCAGTTTTGTGAACCAGAACGAAATAACTAACGCCAAACTCATCCTTCTTGATAGACAAATGATGACCAACCTCCAACTTCTGCAACCATTTGTCAACAAAGTCACTTTTGCGTGAATACATATTGCCAACCAAAATGTAATTTTTAAGGACTTCCGTGAAAGCGTCATTACTTTCTATTGGGTAAATCCTCTTAACTACAAGATTTGACGTTGAAGTATATAAAAGGTCTTGCACCCAATCACCCCAAAGCATATTGGCCAATATCTCATTAACAAACTTCAAGTACAATGAACAAATTACGTGTGAAACCCTATCAATATTTGTAAAAGTAAACGAAGTATGAAAATAATGATAATACTTAGAGTTTGAGTGTTTAGTAAACTGATCATTATAATACATCAGAATATCATATATGTATCCAAAATTATCATAGTTCGCCTGGATAGTTTTACTATTATACTTTCTGTTTTTACTAGCAAATTTTCCAGGAGAACAAATATTTGAAACACATTCACATTGAGAAGTATTAGCAAAGAACTCAGATTCCTTAGTTAGCATGTAATCTTTGAAACTTTCAGAATCAGAATTCATAAAATCCTCACAAATGCAATTTGTCAAAGTTTGCTGCGGAGAACCTACATTTGTTGCCATCTCTTTCAATAAACTACATACGTCTTCCTTAGAAAGAGTCCTCAAATGTTCAACCAATGGGATATAAAACAAAGAACCGTTATCTCTTGTCCATTGGAAAATCTCCTCGTTATCCTTATACTTTGGATTCTTTAATCCGTTATAACCAGGATTGTTATTACGCATGTTCCTAACATAAACGGATATGACATCACACCTGTCCTTGGGATATGATTTTATCAAATCTCCCAAACGTTTAATTTCATCTTTTTGATTTTTGCATATACTCAGATCTTGATCCTCAAGATCCCATAAATAGTTTCGTCTATCAATCAGATACAACAATGGCTCATAATCCAAGAAGCAACCTAAGAAATACTGATGATCGAATACAGTACCATCTTCTCCGACAGAGTACAAAACAGAGCCATCTCTTCTCTTGATAACAAACTGACTGAGGTAGCCATCATTAAAAATGTCATTCTCCTTTGCCTTGAATGACAACGATACAATGACATTGTCGAACAATTCCAAACATGGCATCTCATATTCAAAGGTTAAAACCTTCTTACCACACAATGAATCAAAACTTCCCAAGTTGTAAGAGGCAAGCTTAGAGAAGTCAAGCTTCAGATCAGCCATCTTTTTACTACAAATATCTTTCTCAACTCTCACCTGCTCGAAAAAAGTATCAAGCAATGCGATGCTCTTAACCACAGTACTCTTTCCTGATGAGTTGCGGCCTGTGAGAACGGTGATTGGGGCGAAATCGAGGGTTGCGCCGTTTTCATCGAATATGCGGAAATTCTTTACTGTATAAGTTGTTTTCATTTTCGGTTCTGTTTTTAATTGTCAAAATTAATTATAGTTTTTGTAAAAATCAAGGCAAATCCTTCTAAATATTCAAGGTTGTCTGCGAATATACTCTCTGCCCATAAACATAGTCTATCAACTTTTGAGTTGTCTCCGGCTGAACAATCTGACACTTTCCTTCCTTGATTATCCTACGATTGAGATCGAACATCTCGTTCTGAGCATCGGTCTTAGGATTATAGATTACACCACGCATAATGCCAACCTCAAGGGCCGATGCGAGTGCATGTCGTGAACCACAATCATTTCCCTTCTTATTCTCATCGTAGCTTGCGCTAAGCAAAACAAGATTAGAGAAATAAGCCTGCAACCTATCACGGTCGATATAGCGGTTCACAAGTTCAAACTTACTTTTTACCGGACGATAGTACTCCGTAATCAAAAGTCCACCCTGCTCAACAATCTGATTGGCAAGGCCATCATTCTTGGCAGGCTGAATATTACACAATCTGTCAGGAAGAATGGCCACAGTCTTTCCATGGTTTGACAATGTTGTGATATGTGATACACTATCGCACCCAAAAGCCAAACCACTCACTATCACCAAGCCGTTTTCTACCAACTGTTTCACTACTCTCGATTCTGTATCCACAATCTCCGGCTCGGGATTGAGAACACCAATAACAGCCACGCTCTTCTTGCTAAGAATACTTAAATCGCCACGACCAAAAAGGACGACAGGCATCTTTGATGGCTTTATAGGCAAAGTATTTTTCATCTTTGGGAAATCGTCATCCACAAAGCTCACTGCGAAATCATTTTCCTGATGATTCTTATCCAAAAAATCAGAAATCATCTGACGACGTGTGGCAAAGTCCTGTCCATACTCGTCAATAGTTGGATCCTTCTGAGCAATGATAGCAACGAGTTTATGCTCGCTGATGCCCTTCTTGTAATTATCAACTATCCATTTGGGACCAATCCCCTTGTAGCTCTGAGCTGTAAGGATATTAAGAGTATCTTGCGTTGTTCTCATAGTTAGAATTTCTTTTTCGTTTTTCCGACACTGTAAAAATAACGTGAGTTCGACGAATTCTAAGTTAAAACAAACAAAGCTGACCGTGGT
>JAKSLV010000059.1 GCA_024401025.1 Bacteroidales bacterium | reverse complement strand
ACAAAAAAATCTTCGGAGTTTCAGCGGAATGTGCCTAAAAAAGATAGATTCCGCTAAAACTCCAAAGTTACAAAATTAGGTTAATTAATTATTCTACATATCCTCCAGGCTCAATCCCTTTACATCAATCTTATAACCCTTGAACTGATGCGTGGTTTTCAGGAATGCGTCCTTACGGCTTTCCAGAAGTGCGAGGTCTATTTTCTGAGGCTGACGCTTCACCTCGCAGAATATGGCGGTCTCTGATAGCTCGTCGGCGACAATGATGTCGATCTCTACGTCACCCTTACGGTTCCACCAGCCACCTATGCGGGTATAATCACCAGATTCCATAAACTTGGCACGGAAATACTTCTCAAGCGCAAGGCCGCTGAAAACCGCATAGTCACGCTCCATTATCTGACGCAGTTTATCATAGGCGCCTATCTCCAGCATGTAATCATACTTATAGACAAACCTGAACCAGAACACAAAGAAATTATCGTTGAGAATATATTTCATATTGTTGCCCGTAGGCTTGTCGAAGAGAGGGATATTCTTGCGCACCAGACCAAAATCGGAGTCCAGCTTGGTGAGGTAGCCTCCCACCTCCTTGCCAACAAACTCTTCTATCTTGGCGCGGGTGTTGTGGCCCGTCGCAATGGCCGACAATATAGAGAAATAGGTTCCATAATCCTTTCCAAACTCTTCTATCAATGTAATCTTGCCCTCGTTGATAAACACAGAATCACGCTGACAGATGACCCTGAGCATATCATCCAACGCAAAAACCTTGTTGTCGACAAAATGCTCCACATATTTGGCCACGCCGCCCGTAAAAGCATACAGGGCAAGCAAATCGTCGTTGCTATAGCCGGGATGATATTCCGAAAGAATCTCCTTGAGCACCGACGGAGCAAAGGGCTTTACACTTATCTCCTGAGTCTGACGCCCAAACAAAGGTTCCTTCTCATTGCGGAAGATATTGTTCATCATAGAGTTTACGGAGCCACATACAATAAGATTTATCCTGGAATCATTCTTGTTGATATCCCATATCCTCTGCATCTCGCTGAAAACGGACTTGTTGACGCGGGCGAAATCCTGAAACTCGTCGATAAACAATGTAAGCGGCTTGTTTTTGGCATACTGCATTATCTGATCAAAAACCTGCGAGAAACTTGTGGCCCGTCCAAACGAGATGACACCAAGTTTTTGCTGAATCTCAATCAAGAAATCATCACATAATTCGGCCTCGGCCTTGCGCGACACAAAGAAATAAAGAATAGTCTCATTCTCAAAAGCCTTGAGAATAAGCGATGTCTTTCCAATCCGGCGACGCCCCGTCACTATGGTAAACTGAGCAGTCTCCAACGATTTCTGCTTGATATCCAGCAGTTTGCCAATCTCGTATGTTCTATCAAAAAATCTCATAGCAATATACAAAAACAGAGTCCGAAACAGCCGTTTCCGAAACAGCCATTTCGGACTCTGCAAATATAGATTATTATAATTGAAATTGCAAGAGTTCTGAAAGTATTTTTTACCCCATCAGCGCAAATTTCCAATAAGGCACAATCCTTATCCTGAGACCGTTTACATCAAGAGTCTGCTCCTTGTCGTCGTAGATGATTATCATAAGGTCGGTGACTTGCAGGAAATCGGCGGCTTTTATCAATGAGGAGACTTCACGGTTGAGGGTTTTATGTATTGCAATACACAAATCACCATATTTTTATGTATTACAATACATAAAATCACCCTGTTTTTATGTATCACGATACATAAAATCGCACAAAAGTCCGAAATAGTTGTTTCGGACAAAGACTACTCCCCATCTCTAAAAATCAGGAAATCCTCGATGTTGTCGCGGTTGATTACCTTGTATTCGGTGTTAGGATAGGCGGTGGAGAAGGATTCGGGCAGCGATGCCTTGCGCTTGGGATTCCACTTAATCTCAACTGCTGTAATCTTCCCTCCGTCAACCTCCAGATAATCTATCTCCTGACGGGTGGTTGTTCGCCAGAAATATGAGGAAACGTTGTTGCTCTTGTAGGCGTTGGACTTGATGCACTCGGAGATTACAAAATTCTCAAACAAATGGCCGGCATCCTGACGGGTCTCTATCAAAGAGAAATCACCAATTACAGCATTACGGATGCCATTGTCATAAAAATAGATTTTCTGCTTGGATTTCAACTCGTTGCGCAGATATTCCTTAAATTTAATTGATTTTATGGAATATATTCCTTAAATTTGATTGATTTTATGGATTATAATCCACAAATTTGATTGATTTTACGGATTATATTCCGCAAATTTAATCAATTTTACGGAATAGAAAAAGAAAAGGGAGGAAAATTTTTCAACGCAGAGTGACTTTAAGGAAAACAAGCAAAAGTTACCGTCACTTTGAGCACTTTTTTGATGATTTTTACCGTCATTTTGAGACGAAATTATTATATTTGTACCGTCATTCTTTAACCAACACAGAATCATCATGTCAGAAATATATCAAAGAGAGGCATTGCAAAACCTCAGGGAATGGAAAGATAAGGCAGAGCGCAAACCTCTGATACTTAGAGGTCCGCGTCAGGTAGGGAAAACTACGCTTGTAGATATTTTCTCAAAGGATTTTGAGTCATACGTATATCTCAACTTGGAAATTGAGGAAAACGCAAAGATATTCGAGTCTAACAAGAACATAAATGAGATTATCACCACCATATTCTTTATTGGAGGAAAAAAGATAAACCAGACAAGCAGTCTCTTGTTTATCGACGAGATTCAGAACTCTGCCCAGGCTGTGATGATGCTGAGATATTTCTACGAGCAAGCTCCATGGCTTTATGTGATATCGGCAGGATCTCTATTGGAGAACCTTGAAAAAAAGAATGTGTCATTTCCTGTTGGCAGAGTGGAATATATGGCCTTGCGCCCATTCTCTTTCAAGGAATACGCATGGGCAAACCTTGGCGAGGATGTTTACAACGCCATAAACTCAGTATCAATACCCGGGGCGTACCACAGCAAGCTGATAAAGGAATTCAACACATACACTTTGATAGGCGGCATGCCGGAAGTTGTATCCAATTACATAAAATACCGGGATATCCTGAAACTAAACGGAATATACGACACATTGCTGACGGCCTACCGTGACGACATAGAAAAATACGCCCCAAGAGAGAGCATCACCAAAGCGATGCGCTACATAATGGAATACGGATTCCCATACGCCTGTCAGGAAATAGTGCTTGGAGGATTTGCAGGGTCGGCCTACAAATCCAGGGAAATCGGAGAGGCCTTCTCGCAACTATCCAAATCGATGCTTGTGGAGCTTGTGTATCCAGCCACATCAACGGAGATACCAGCTCCACCAGACATGAAACGCAGGCCAAAACTCCTATGGCTTGATACAGGAATTGTAAATTACGCATCAGGTCTTAGGAAAGAGATACTTGGCGCCAACGATATACTTGATGTATATAAAGGCAAGATAGCAGAACACATTGTTGGTCAGGAACTGATATCGACAGACAACAGATGCTCACTGCGCCGCAGCTACTGGGTGAGAAACAAGCAAGGATCCGACGCCGAGATGGATTTCACCATACAGAAAGACAACAAGATGATTCCAATAGAAGTGAAAGCCGGAACCAACGCACACTTGAAATCGTTGCACATCTATATGGACGAATCAGATCAGAATGTAGCCGTCAGAATATGGTCGAATCCAATGCAGATAGACGAAATCAAGACACCCAAAGGCAAGACCTTTAAACTGATAAATCTGCCGTTCTATTATGTAAGCAAGATTCACGAGATTCTAGACAAAGAGATGTGACGAGCCCCCTTCCGAGTTTCAGCGGAATATCAGGAAATCCTCGATATTGTCGCGGTTGATTAACTTGTATTCGGTGTTAGGATAGGCGGTGGAGAAGGATTCCGGCAGCGACGCCTTGCGCTTGGGATTCCACTTAATCTCAACTGCTGTTATCTCCCCTCCATCCACCTCCAGATAATCTATCTCCTGACGGGTGGTTGTTCGCCAGAAATATGAGGAAACGTTGTTGCTCTTGTAGGCGTTGGACTTGATGCACTCGGAGATTACAAAATTCTCAAACAAATGGCCGGCGTCCTGACGGGTCTCTATCAGAGAGAAATCACCAATTACAGCATTACGGATGCCATTGTCATAAAAATATATTTTCTGCTTGGATTTCAACTCGTTGCGCAGATATTCCTTAAATTTAACGTGAGTTCGACGAATTAAAAACAACAATCGTTCCCAAACAAAAAAAGAATCCGAAACTTCTGCCTTATGGACTGAGGTTTCGGATTCTGATATTTATGGGAATGATGTTGTGGAATATCCCTTCGGTGTTACAACTTCATAGCATTAAACTTGCCATCCTCGAAGTAGTAAACAGTGTTTGTGTTGAGGTCTACCTCGTAAACAACAGCACGGTTGTGGCTGAATGTTACACGCTTGATCTCCTTACCTGAGTTTTTGTCAACTACAGCCAGGGCAACAACCTCCTCGCCATTCTCCTTGGCAGAAGTCATAAATACGCCAATATTGTTGTTGGCGCGTACAGCCTTCTTGAGCTTGTCGTTTGCCTTCATATCCTTAAGCATGGATGCGTGGATCTGTGCGCTCTTGGCCTGCTGGTTGGCCTCCTCGGCCGAGCAGAACAAACCAACGTTCTGGTCACCTACGATAAGGGTTGTAGACATTACCTCGTTCTGGATACGTGATAAAGCGAGGAATGTCTTGGCAAACATGTTTGTCTTTAGCTGAGGATAATCTGCCTGACCAGCCACCGACTTGTCGCCATTGAGTTTTACATACTCCTTCATACCGTAGATAAAATAGCCATCGTCAACGATGTTGAAAGCGATGATGTCCTTAGGACTGCTAACCTTGGCTGCGGTAGCATCAGAACGCTTGGAATCATTCTGAGGGTCGATGATGAAAATCTTCTTGCCATTGAGCACGATTACCTTGTTGTTCTTGTCGTCGAAACCTACGCGGTCGGTCTCGTCGATAGAGAAGTTGAATTTAGCTTTGGCCCAGAACTTGTCTTTGGGATAGATGATAAGCTTCTTGGGTGTGTACACCAGCTTGGCGTTGCCATACATCTTGTGGAATGCCTTGCCAGCATCCTCGTCTACGTCCTTGAGAGTCTCAGCCGACTTCCAAACCTTTGTGCCAGTGGCTGGATCCAGACACATGGCCTTGTTGGAATAGTAAACGATGATGCCCTCGTCGGTACGCTCAAAATTGTAAACATCAGTGGCCGAATATGCTTTCTTCCAGAGCTGAGTGTTTGAAGATAGCGAGTATGAGCAGACATCGCCACTTGAGCCGAGAATTACCTGATCGTTGCCCTCAAAATAGAGAGTGGTGAATATGCCACCAAGCTTTATAGGCTCTCCCCAAGTTGACTTTCCGGTCTTGGTATCGATGCAGTTTACTTTTCTAGAGAAATCAAATGATCCAGTAGCCAAACCGCCTGCGGCCTCTGCCACTACTACATACTTGCTGTCGGGGCTAAACTCTGCCATGGCAGGGTTGCACTCGTTGGTCCAGATTACCTCGCCGCTCTTGGCATTAATGAGGTAGAGATTCTTGGCATGTCCATATATGATGTTGCCATCAGGATTTACGGATGGTGCTACGAGTTTTCTGAGACCCTGAAGGCCAGCCTGACGTGCCAAAAACTTGAGGGCGTCCTTGCCCTTGCCAGAATCTGCCACCTTTACATTCCAGAGCACGGCATCAGTGGCTATATCCACTGCGTATACGCGGATGGCGTCCTCGGTGGTCACCTTTATCAAGGCAAGGTTGAGAGAAGGAATCACATCCCAGGCTTCCATCTTCTTGAAGGCGGTATTGTCGTCGCCGAGTACCACCTGGCCTGTTGCCACATCAATGATGAAGTTGTTGATGCGGGCAAACTGTGTGTAGTCGATCTCCTCGTAGTCGAGCTCCTCTTCCAAATTCTTGGATTCTCCGGCAAAGTTGTTGATCTTGTTGGAGAGCTTGAGGGCTGTGTTGAACTTAGACTTGTCGATAGTCCAGATCTGAGACTTCTTCTCGGCATCGAATCCCACAAACTTGTTGTTTGTCTCCAGGATAGGAGTCTGGGTAAAGCTGTTGAAGAAAATAGATTCTGCCTTGCCGTCCACTGGTACCGACCAGTCGGGGGTCTGAGCGTTTGCAAACGAGGCAAATGCGAATGCAAACAGTGTCAATAGTTGTTTACGCATAATAAAAATTAGGTTAAAAAAATATATGCGCAAATATATAACAATATGACTACATAGTCACTATTACCCCCCCCCCTCATTAACTTTTTTTAACACTTTTTTATAAGAAAGGCAATATTGGCTATTCTTCCGCTGCCCCTTCTTCTACATATTCATCATCTTTCTCATAATCCAGCCAATCGTATACAATGGCCCTTTTTTTGGTGTTGAAGTAAAAAGGATTACTGCCTAATTCGGAAATGAAGGTGCAGTTTGCCTTGTAGAGATATGTGGTGGTTGAGCCATCAGGCTGTAGAGTCTTGCGGACACTGCCATCTTTGTTGTACTTGTAGCGCATCCTTTTGCTATCGATAATATCCCTAATTACATAATATTTCTCTTCTGTATAGTCCTCGTTTTTGTAATGGTGTATTATCTTGTTCCTTTTATGTTTACCTATGTAGACACTCTCCTTGATCTTCTTCTTGCAATATACGTATTTCTTCTTCAGGCCGTCGCTCTGCTCTACCTCCACCAGCCTTCCCAGTGTGTCGTAGGTGTTGGTGAACTTGGTTGTATATGTGGTGTCCACATAATAGAGCACCTCTGCGGTGATATTGCCACAGGTGTCGAATTTCTTGTATGTGCGGAATGGCTCATTCTTGGATAGCAGCTTCTTTATAACCGGATCTCTAAGCATATCCAGCCTGTGGTATATCACCACGCTGTCGCCGTGATACTCGTACATGCCTATGGTATCCAACACCATGGGCTTGGGCTTCATTACACAGCTCATTACATATTTGGGACGGTTCCAGTCCACATGTTGAGCCAATGCATTAACGGCTGCCACTGCCAGCAGCAAAAAAAGGAAAATTCTCTTCATAATTATATGTGTGTATTATATTTGATTATTATATTGATGAAAAAACAGCACAAAAATGAAAAGAATTCTCCATTTGTATACACCCAAATGTATTAAAAAATGTTAATTGACGGCGTCGGTCTCATATTCTCCCACCGGCAGTGTTATAATAAAGGTGGTGCCCTTGCCCACCTCGCTCTCGAAAGTGATGGAGCCCTTCACGTTTTCCACCATAGTCTTCACCATGGCCAGGCCGAGGCCCGATCCGGTGCTCTTGGTTGTGAAGTTTGGCGTAAAGATTTTTCCACGCACGGCATCAGGGATGCCGCTGCCATTGTCGGCAATGCGCACCACAACCTTGCTGTCGGCCTCTTCTTTAAGAGTAACGTGTATCTTGCCCCTTACGCCGTTTGGTATGGCCTGGGTGGCATTCTTGATGATGTTTACAAACACGCGGGAAATCTGCTCCTTGTCGAGCATGCAGATAATCTCGGGATTTGCGCCCAGGTCTGATGTTACATCAGCCTTGTCGTCGTTCTGATACAGCGTAACCACATTGCTGAGTATCTCCACCAGATTTAGCGGACGGCACACGGGATCGGGCATCTTGGCAAAGTTGGAGAACGATGTGGCAATGCTGCTGAGGGTCTCTATCTGCTGAATCATGGTATCTGTAAACTTGGCTATGCGCTCTCCGAAATCGGGTTTCTGATCGTCCCAGGCCCTCTTGAGGAACTGGGTGCTAAGCTGCATAGGCGTAAGCGGATTCTTTATTTCATGGGCCACCTGACGCGCCATGGTTTTCCACGCCTCCTCTCGCTCGCCCTGAGCTATCAGCTTGGCGCTCTCGGCCAGCTTGTCCACCATGGTGTTGTATTCGGCCACCAGCTGACCTATCTCGTCGTCGCGGTCGTAGGCTATCTTCTCGTGGTTTTTGCCCAGCTCCATGGTAACCATCTTGTTCTGTATCATCTTGATGGGCTGCACAATGCGGCTGCTGAGCAATGCCGCCAGCAGTATGGTGAGCATCATGAGCACCACGTAGAGGTTGATGATGGATACTATCTGATTGCTGAGCTCGCGCTCCAGCGATTCCACATTGGAGAAGTACGGCATGTTGATGTAGCCTATTATCTCCTTGCGCTTGTTGAAGAAAGGCGTGTATGCCGATGCGTAATCCACCTTTCCGATATTCTCCTCCTGGATAAACGATGCCTTGTAGTCCACCATGAAGCTGCTGAGAGCCTGGCTGTTGATGCGCGTGCTTATGAAGCCGTCGGCAAAAAGCTCGGGCCTTGATGTGGCTATCAGCTGTCCGTTGGCGCCATAGAGGTTGATATCAGTGAAAAACACCTGCGACATCTTGGTGAGGCATATATCCATGGGGCCCACCACGCCCGGCTTCCACATGGTGTTGAACCTGAGGGTGTCGCCGCACTCCTGATTGATGCGCATGTATACGCTGGATACGCGCTCGTCGATCTTGGCGGCGTCCTGATTGCGGAACCTGTTTACCACCAGCGATACCGACGCAATGCACACAAACACAAACGACAATACCAGAATTATGCTGAACCACACTATAAGCCTGCTCTGGAGGCTCTCCTTGCGGGTGTTGCCGGGCTCGCGCAAAATCACGTTGGCAAACAGGAACATCATAAGCATGAATGTTACAAACAGATACGAGAACTGTGTAACATAATCGGCAAAGGTGAATTTCTGCCTTGTAATCACCATGGTGTTGCCGTCCTTATGATGCACTATGTGCTTGTAGGGGCCGTCGTCCATGGTGCGGAGCGTGTCGGAGGGATCGTCGGCCGAGAACATCTCCACAAAGCTCTTGTCCGACATATCGTAGCTGAAGCTTCCGTTCTGATACATCTTCTGTCCGTTGTGGTAGCGGGCGTATTCCTGCTCGCTTAGGGATGCCTTGCGGTCGTCCACGGCATTGTCGCTTATCAGCAGCGATGGATATCCCACCTCCTTTGGCACGGCCTTGGTGCGCACTGATATGCATATATACTTGTTGGCGCCGTCCACCTTGTGGTCCAGGTATCCGTAATAGCTTATGGATCCGTCGGGTGTGTCGATAAGGCGGAAGCTTGGGCACTTGGTATCCAGTCCGCTGTTGTAGGCGGCCACAAAATCATCGCTGATGCCGGCGAAAAACACTCCCACAGGCGGCTCCAGCACCCTTACGTCGATATCGTACCTTATCCAGTAGGCATTGCTGAAATACTGGTGGATTATGTAGTCGTGGAGTTTGGCCTGACGCTGGGCCGGATCGTCGATGCTCACGTAGTCGTAGAGCATGGGGTCGTCGGCCAGGGCTCCCGAGAATCCGTTTATAAGCAGCTCTGCAATTGGGTCGCCGATGTCGGTGCTCATGGAGGCCATCTCGTTGAACTCGTCGTCGATCTTGGATTCGGTGGTGTAGCATACAAACAGGCCCTCGAACATTGCGCTCAGCAGCAGCATCACCATGTAGCGGAATAGTCCGCGGAGGTCGCCGTGATAGTGCATGTGGAGAGCCACCCCCAGCATCAGGAACGCATACAGAACAGCCAGGGCAGGCATCAGTCCCAGCAAAGGCCAGAGCATCAGGGATATGGCCACCGATGCCGACAGATACACCAGAATATGGCGCACCATGGAGCCTGATACCAGCGTGTAATCGAAATAGGAGGCCATCTTGATGGATGCGAACACCATGGTGCCCGAGAGGATCACCATGAGCAGAAGGCCCACTATGCTGAAGGCGTTGATGGCCATGAGGTTGTTGAGCATGAAGGAGAACTTGCTGATTCTCACCAAACTCTGAACCTCGTGGAATATGTAGCCGAAGCCTCCGAAAAACAGGGCCAGCATGAGAGCCCACACCATGTAGCGGCGCCATGGCGACAGGGCAAGGATGCGATCCCTGAGGCCGCGGTATTCGGCCAGCATGAACAGGAACTTTATCACGAAGAAGAGGAACACCGAGTTGATTACAAAATCTCCTATGGTGAACACCATGCCTCCGCCCCTGAAATAGTCGGTATCGAAAAAGTCGAGATTGTATATTATGCTGGGCCTAAGCACATTAAGCTCCACGCAGGCAAACATCAGGCCCAGGATTATCAGCAGTATCCACTGCGACTTGCCCTCCTGCCCCATCAGGCGCTGTATCCATGAGTTGAAAAACAGCATCAGCAATATGAGCGCCGCCAGAAACAGCACACCCACGATGTAGAAGTTGCTTCCGTTAAGGTATACGGTGGTTACGGGCAGCAAAGAGAACAGCATTGTGCCGTCGCAATCCTTTATAGGCACGCCGAATGATACGTTGATGGGCGCCACGGTCCATGCCGAGGGCAGCTCGAACTCCGGCATCAGGTCCTCGGGCAGCAGCCTGTTGGTGATTTTGTCGTATTTGTTTTTCAGGAATATCAGGCCCACGTACTTGTAGCCGCCATCGGTGATGGTGCGTATCTCGTACCAGGCGTTGTTCAGTTTCTCCAGGCGGTTGTTGAGCGCGGGATTGAAGACCACTCCGCAGGGCACCCTGTTGTCGGTCCAGTAGCGCAGCGTGTCGTTATGGAACACGAGCACCTGCAGCCCCTCCTTTCCGATGGTCTGTAGCTCGCTGTTGTTGATTACGAATATGGAATTGGCCTGTATGATGCTGCGGCCCGAGCGCACCTCGTCTCTCACCATAGAGAGCACCGAATCCATGCGGCGCTCCTTGGCGTGCAGCACGCGCTCTATGCGCACGGTGTCGAGGGTGATGGGCTTGCCCTGATCGCTCTCGTTGTTGCTGCCTCCGGCCTTGCCGCTGATGCTGGAATCCAGTGCAAACGCCACTATGAACACCACCACGGCATACACCAAGAATTGTATTTTCCTAAAATTCTCCTTCACTTGTAGTTCCTTGTTTAGTAAATCCTTAAAATACTTTTAGTTGTTGCGATTGGTCTCTTTTATTCTTTACTGATGTTTTCCTCTTTGAGTAGTTTTTTCCCTTATTCTGATACAAAAAAAATGCTTGCCATAAAAAAACGCCTATTCATGATGGTACGGCTCGCCACGCATTATGGTGAAGGCCCTGTATAGCTGCTCCATGAATATCAGCCTCACCATCTGGTGAGAGAATGTCATCTTGGAGAGCGACATCTTGTCGTCGGCCATGGCCGCTATCCTGGGCTCGAAACCGTAGGGGCCGCCTATCACGAAGGTGATGTCCTTGCTAAGGGTGGCCATCTTGCGGGCCACGTATTCCGAGAACTCCACCGACGTGCGCTCCTTGCCGTGCTCGTCCAGGATTATCCTGTATGAGCTTGGCGCCATGTAGGGCTCCAGCAGCTTGCCTTCCTGCTCCTTCACCTGGTCGGGGCTAAGTGCTCCTATGTTCTTGAGGTCGCGGATGGTAACATACTCGAACTGGATGTACTTCCTAAGCCTCTTCTCGTACTCGGCGCAGGCATCCACCAGGTATTTCTCAACGGTTTTGCCCACCACCACAAATCGTATTTTCATTTCTGCAAATCCTGTCGTTTAGTTTTTCAAGTTAGCCGACAGCGTGTATCTGATAAAAAATATTTAAACTGTTTCCGCAAAGCGGATTTGCAAACAGCGTTCCATATTTTCGGCACACGCCCACGCCCCGGCATCAAAAATATTTCCGTTCTGTACAAATTTCTACAAAGTTAGTTTTTAATTGCCGAATATTCAAATATTTAAGAAAAATTTTTGCAAAAAACAAAAAATTAACGGGAACCGTGGCAGCGCCAGTGCCGCCATGGTTCCCGTCAAGATTATCTGGCCGCAGATGCGGGCCTTGGGAATTTACTTTTCTTACTCAGCCTTGGCCTCTCCGTCCTTTGGAGCGGCTTTCTTGCGTGTGCGCTTCTTTGTCTTTATCTCACCCTCAGCCTCGGCAGCAGCAGGAGCCTCCTGCTCTGGAGCTGATGCCTGCGCCTCCTGCTCGTCGCTCTGTGCGGCGTATCCTGTCTCCACCAGGATGTTGTACCAGGCGTATGCTCTCTTGATGTCGGAGATGTACACGCGGTCGGGGTCCCAGTTGGGAAGAGCCTTTGCGAATACATCCACAAGCTCGTCGTTGCTGGCCTTCTTGGGATTGAAAGGTGTTACCTTGCCATCAAGCACCTTGAAGAGGTTCTTGTACACCTCGGAGAGTTTTGTATCGCCGTCGGTGGTGTATATCGAGATATCCTCGAGAGCGCTTATTCTTGATGTGGCGTAAGCGAGCTGACGCTTACCGTCCTGTATCGACTCTATGACAAGACCGTTCTTTGCCTGGGCCACGTGTCTGTAAAGACCTGGGAATGTGGCTATTGACAATATTCCTTTTAAATTCATCCTTGATAATGTTTAAGTTTCTAATGATTAATGGTTTTAACTTAGCGGATGCAAAGTTACAATCTTTAATTTGATTACAAAATAATTTTTTCCGCTATTTTGTACAAAAATGCTCAAAAATGACAAAAAAAATTTAATCTATTGGTTTTTATAGTGTATCTTTGCAGCGGAATACTAACAAATTAATAATAAACACACAGTAAAGACAACGATGAAAAAGCGTTTTATCACAGTATCAAAGGCTCTTGCCTGCTCGGCAGTGCTTGCGGCCATGTTCTCCTGCAACAATCAGAAAACCACTACTCCAATATCAAACAGCGGAGCAGCAGCCGACGGCATAGCATACGTTTATGTAGACAGCCTTCTCAACGACTACGACCTCTACAATGACGAGATGAACAAGTTTTTCGCCAAGCAGAAACAGTACGACCAGGATCTCCAGAGCAAGATGAGCAGCCTTCAGCGCCGCGCCACCGAGCTCCAGCAAAACCTCGAGAAGCGCCTCATTACCCCAACCTCGTATCAGGAAAAGGGCCAGCAGCTTGCTATGGAGGAGCAGAGACTTCAGCAGACCTACCAGCAGCAGGCCATGGAGCTTCAGGACGACCAGGCTCAGATCATGGGCCGCGTGGGCGACTCGGTAAGAAACTACATCAACGAGTACAACGCCACCAAGGGCTACAAGATGATAATAAGCACCACAGGCGCCTCCACAGTGCTCTACGGCGATCCTTCGCTCAACATCACATCAGACCTCGTAAAGGGCCTGAACGAGAGATACAGAGGAACATCAGCATCAGCCACACCACAGGCCGCTGCCGACACCACTGCCAGCAAGTAGCACAAAACGCCAGCATCAGCCCGATGATGGCACACCTATAATAAGCAAACCGCCGGCCACGCCACATACGAGCGAGGCCGGCGGTTTTGCTTTGCCGCTACAGATACCATTTCTTAAGCGCCTGACTAAGGGCCGCGCTTGTGATGGGCTTGCCGAGTATGATGTCGGTATAGGCGCGGATGGTCTCTATCTGGAGCGGCTCCAGCATGCCGTTGCTTATGAAGGCAAACCTGATGCCGGGCCTCTGCCTGAAAATGCGCTCGGCGGCCTCCACGCCCTCCAGCGACCATGAGTAGAGGTCGATGATGGCCATGCTGATATCGGGGTATTCGCGCACCAGGGTGTCGGTTTCCTCGGCGGTCCAGCTGCGCACCACGTCGATATTGTAGTTGGTCATAAACCTGTTTATGAAATCGAAATCGTCGTTTATGGGGGTGATCACCAGCACACGGCCCCTCGATTGGCCCGTGCCAAGCAGCTTCTGCACCTTGTCGTAGAGCTGTATGTTGGTTTCTGATACTGCCGACAATGGTATCTCCACCGAAAACCTGCTTCCGGCGCCCTCATGGCTCTCGGCCACAATGTCGCCGCCCATGAGGCGTGCCAGCGTGCGGCTGATGGCAAGGCCAAGCCCGGTGCCCTGATACTTGCGCGCCAGGGTGATGTCGGCCTGCTGAAACGCGTCGAATATCAGCTCGCGGCTTCCGGAATCGAAACCCACGCCAGTATCCTCCACTGAAATCTTTACGCTGGCCACATCCACCACGCACTGCACGTCCACATATCCCTCGCGGGTGAATTTTACGGCATTGCCCAGCAGGCTGGCCAGTATCTTGACGTAGCCGGGCTCGTAGCCGCCCACAAAGCCGTTTCCGGAGGCCTGATGCAGCCTTATCTCTATATTCCTGCCCAGCTCCGCAACCTGCTGGCGCGCCACCTGCACAGAGTTCTGGAGCAGTGTGTTTACGTTGAAGGTGGTGGCCACGGGCTCCACATCGCCCACCATGAGCTTCGAATAATAGAAAATGTCGTTGAGTGCGTCCAGGAATCTCTTGGAATCGCGTGTTACGATATCGATGTATTCGGCGCGGCGGCTCTCCGATATGGCGGAATTCCTAAGCAGCGATGTGTATCCCATTATGGAGTTGAGGGGATTGCGGAGCTCGTCGTTGATGTTGGCCACCAGGGCCGACTTAAGCTTGTCGCTCATCTCGGCGCGCCGCATCAGCCTCCTCAAAAGCTGATTAACCTCCTCCAGCCTGGTCTTCAAGGATCCCACCTCGTTGCGCAGGATGGATATCTGCTGCTTGCCCATGCTGTTGGATTCCGACAGGCGCGATATCTCGGTCTTGTTTTGGGCAAGAGTCTGGTCCTTGTCGGCAATAGCGGTCTCGGCGGTCATGAGGGTCTTTGTAAGCGTGGCCATCTGGGCGTCTACGGTGGACCTGAAACCCATGGCGTCGGCAAGAGCCCTGTGGCTGTGCGCCATCAGGCAGAACGACAAAAGCAGTATCAGCACCCACAAGCCCAGCAAAACGGTGTCGCGCATGGGCATGGATGTCCACAGCACGGCCACCAGCAGGCTGGCCAGCACCAGCAGCATTGCCGCAGATTCCAGCAATATAAAAAGGCGGTGTTTACGCATCTTGAAGTGTAATAAAAAACTTTTCCGACGGCAAATCTACAAAATTTTGCATTTTTTTTGCACGAAAACAAAAAAAATATTAACTTTGCGACATAAATAAAACCACAAAGGCAAAAACATGATGACATTCTCGTTGCATATCGCCCATATTCATCATCACCACCATCATCATGGCGGTGCAGAAGGCTCGTGCGATAGGTAATAAAACTTGTTACGATTTCCGTAAAAAGAAGAGGATAGTTTCAGGATAAAATACTTTGGGCCGGATCGCACAAAAAATGCAGATTCGGCCTTTTTTGTTATCCGGGAATCTGGCCGGCTACGCCGGCGGATTTTTTTATCCGAAAATGGAAAGAATGGAAAAGAAATAAAAGAATGGGAAAAAATTCTTTTAATTTATGGCCAATTCTTTAAATTTTTGGATAAGAAAAAAAAGCCACCGAAGGTGGCCATTAACGTAGCACAAAATTAAAAGTATAACACATAAAAACATTTACAAAATGGAAAGATTGAAAATTGCAATCCAGAAATCAGGTCGCCTCAGCGACAAGTCTATCGAGCTCTTCGAGAAGGCCGGCATATCAGCCTCCAACAACGGCTCACGTCTCCTCTTTGCGTCAGCCTCTGACTTCCCAATCGACATCCTCTACCTCCGCGACGACGATATCCCACAGTGCGTGGCCGACGGCGTGGCTGATGCAGGTATCGTAGGCGAGAACGTGATCTGGGAGACAGGTCTCGACGTGCCTGTGGCTGAGAAACTCGGTTTCGGAAAGTGCCGCCTCTCTCTCGCCATTCCTAGAGACACCCC
>JAKSLV010000058.1 GCA_024401025.1 Bacteroidales bacterium | reverse complement strand
GCCTCCTTCTTGGCAATCTTGGCTGCCTCGTCAGGAGTAATGATAAGACCTACCAACTCCTTGAACTGCTGCATCCATGACTGAGATGCCTCGGCACCAAGCTGCTGTACGAGGAAACTCTCCACGTACTGCAACTCCTTGTCCTCGATACCGCCGTCTTGCTTGGCTGTAAGGGCAAACAACTGGATCAACGCACTTAAAATCTCTTCACTCATGATGCTTTATGTAAAAAAAGTGGTGTTAGTCTTATAATTATATGATTATTCTCCGCTCCTGAAAACCAGGAACGGAGTACAACATTCTTATTATATTGTATTAGATGGTGTAAGGAACCTGCTCGAATGGAACCTCCACGATATCAGAGTATTCCTCGCCGGCCTCTTCCATATCCTCGTCGTCATCGGGATAATGCCATCTTACGAGCACGTCGTTGCCATCGTTGCTGATATCCTCGAGCTTGAGAAGCACGTCGAGAAGCAGCTTAGAGGAAGCAGTGTTGAAGTACTCGAGCTTGAAATCAAAAACAGTCTTCTCGAGAGGATCATTCTTGTACTCATCGAGCCACTCAAGGATAGGCTTGTAGAATACAACAACATCCTCAGGCAATGAGCGACCCGAGATTTCAAAAATGTTGTTCTCCTTGTCCAATGTTACTGTTGGAGTATCGTCTGTACCTTGTATTTTTATAACTGACATAATTATTATGATTTATTCTTTAATTCTTGAAATAGTTGATGTTAATACGAAAAACGAGTTTTTGCTGTCGATCGACAGGAAGCTGTATAAAAGCTTCTGGCCTGTCTTTCGTGCAATATCGATGAATCCCAAGCCGGCGCCACCACGCTCCGAAATTTTGCCCTCTCGCATCTGTTGCTTGTAGAGCTTGTTAAGGCCATCCTTGTCCTGCTTGTTGATATTCTCCAATATCGATCTCAGTTTTTCCACGTTCTCGTTCTTTATAATGTTGCCGGTGGTAACATTATACTCAGTGGCTGCCTTGGAAACCATGAAGATTCCCCTGCCGTCTTTGGCCGACTCGTTGGGAGTACTCTCGGAATGTTTGCTGATGTTTTGAAGGCACTCCACCATTACATGGAAAACCTTTTTCTGCACCGAACTCGCATCCTCCTCGCGCGCCATATTAGTCTCGGCGAGCGAGGTAAACGCTTTCGTGATGGAATGCGTTATCTCACCCTCGTAAGCCAAATTGATATTGTTTCGCTTCATTTTCACATAGAAGTCATAAACAAAATCTAGCGACTCGTTGTGTTCTTTGGTATTTGCCATAATATTGTTTTTTGTATATTATGATACTATGTTAAAATTCAATGCCTATCAAAAGTATGTCATCCACCTGCTTGTGGCTTCCCTTAAACTCCAGGAAATCCTTCTCGAACAGCTCCTTGTATTGCTGCATCGTAAATTCAGGATTGCCCTCAATAAGCTCCTTGATGCGGCCTGGACGGTATTTGCGGCCGTCGTCGCCACCAATCTGGTCGGGAAGTCCGTCCGAGAAGAAGAAGATCTTCTCGCCGGGGTTGAATGTTATAGCAAAGTTCTCAAACTTTTTCTCCTCTCTGCCCTTGCGCGGAGGCTTGCCACCGATAGCCTGCGCAGTACCCTTGTACTGAACAAGTTCCCTCTGACTGTTGAGGTAGTATAGAGGACGGTGAGCTCCCGAAAAGTCGAGAGTCCTTGTCTGGAAATTAATCTTACATAGTGCAACATCCATGCCATCACGTGCCTCTTGCTCCTCACTATCCTGTTTTAGAGTCTTTCTTACTCCAAGATGCAGGTGATCGAGCACCTCGCCGGCTGTCATCGCCTCGGCGTGGTCGGCAATCATATTCAGGTTGAAGTAGCCGATAAACGAGAGCAGGGCGCCCGGCACACCGTGACCCGTGCAGTCTACTGCGGCTATATAAATGTTGTCGTCTTTCTCGAAGAACCATGGGAAATCGCCGCTTACAACGTCCCTTGGACGATAGAACATAAAGAACTTAGGCAGCCTTGCCTCGATGGCGTCGAGACTCGGAATAATGGCCGACTGAATTCTCTGAGCATAGTTGATAGACTCGGTGATGCTCTTGTTCTTCTCCTCGATTTCCATCTCGATGCGCTTGCGCTCTGTGATATCGTGAGCCACGATAAGGATTGTCTCCAACTCCTTCTCGGTATTGTACTCCGGGATGGCGTTCAATGATATGATTCTGTCGTCTACGCCCTCGGCCACTGGGAAAGTGGTCTCCAGGTCGAAAATTCTCTGATTCTGAACCACCTGATTCAAAGCTTCCTTGAAACATGAGGAAATAGCCTCAGCCAGCTCCACCTCGTCGATGGATTTCTGAAGCATGTCGGCTTTGGTTTTTCCGGTATACTCCTCGGCCACGGGGTTCACGTAGAAGAACTTGCCCTCCGGGCTCAAACGCAGGATGGCGTCGAGCGAGTTCTCCGACAAAGCCTGCATCTGACCAGACATACGCTGGGCCTTTTCAGCAATCTTGCGCACGGTGATATCCCGCGTGTTGAAGATAATGCCCTGGATGGCCGCGTTGCTCAGGAGGTTTCGTCCAGTGGCCTCCAGCCACAACTGCTCGTCCTGAGACTTCTGGAACTGATACTCGAACGTAACCGGAGTTTCGGGATGTGCCACAAGCTGCTTGAAAACCTCGTGGAACTTTGCCCTCGACACCTCGTCGAATTTCTCGATAGCGCTCTTTCCAACAATATATTCGGGATCGTAACCCAAGATGCTCTTGCTTGAAGGGCTCTCGTAGGTAACGATTGCACTCTCGTCGTAGATGGAGATAACCTCGCTCGCATTCTCGAGCAGGGCGTACTGACGTTTCTGACCACGCTCCACCTCGCGGATCTGAGCCTCCAGTTTGCGGTTGGAGTCCTGAAGCTCGAGCTGAGCGCGCTCCATGTCGGCGGCATTCTTTCTAAGCTCCTCCTCGTTCTTCTGAAGAGTGAGGGTCATCTGCTGCGCCTCGGAGAGGAGTTTCTCGGTCTGAGTATTAACCTTGAGGTTGAAGATAGTCTGGGCTATAATCTCGCTCACCTCCTTGATGAGCATCAGAGTCTTGTTAGGCAAATCAGGCAACAGAGATGCAAACTCCACAACACCCTGAAGCTTCTCGTCACTGATGAGAGGCGACAGCAGCAAGGTCTGAGGCTTCTGATCTCCAAGGATGCCCGAGCTGATGGTAACATAGTCGGCAGGAATCTCCTTCCTGTAAATGATGTCGCGCTCAAAAGCAGCCTGACCCACAAGTCCTATACCTACCTGAAACTCCTGAGTAACATACTTTCTGCGGTTGTATGCATAAGTGGCGATGTTAACGAGGGCCTTCTTCTCGTCGTCGTAGATATAGAAGGCGCCCTGCACCGCGTCGATATATTCAATAAGGTTGATGATAGTCTCGTAGGCCAGCTCGTTGATGTTGTTTCGCTGACGGAGAATATCGTTGATGATTTCCTTTCCCTTTGCAATCCAAGTCTGCTCGGTCTCGCGCTGCGACGTGGCCACAAGGTTGTTCTTCATTATCAGGAGCGACCTTCCGAGAAGATCGTTCTGGTCGATGTCGTTGTTGTCGAAATAGAGGTCGCCCTCACCAATTCGCTTAGCGATAAGTGAGTTTTTGCGGAAAATCTCGTTCTTCTCGTCAAGCATTGATTCCAGTTCCTCGTTCTGCTGGCGGTTTCGTCTGGCAAAGTAATAGAAAATTAGGGCAATAACAATTGGAGCAAAATCGCACACATACATCGAGAAATGCGAGTGCAGATTCTTGATGCTGACAGCATTGATATCCAATCCCTTCTCCTGCAAGATAGCAACCAAAGGAAACAGTAAACCAATACAGAAGCCCACAATGGTGTATATAAGCACCAAACGTTGGCTGCTGTTGGTCTTTGCCTCCGATGCCGATATGTCTGTTTCCTGTAATGCCATATTTATAAATTAAATATAATTACGTTTGCTACTGTTGTTAACTAAAAGCTAAGCCTCGAAACTGCTGAGCCAGTTGCGGTACTTGGCGTCCACAGAAGAGAGCTCCTGTCCCTGCTCGGCCAGGCTGTTCACCCTCTCTATCTCCACAAGCTTGGTCTTAAGCTGCGATTCGTTGGTCTGTATGTCATGCAGTTTGGCCTGCAAAGTCTCGTTCTGTTTCTTTAGGCTCTCCACCTGTATCATGGCCTGCTCCTCGATCTCCTTGTGTACCGTGATATCCATGGCCGTATACAGCACCTTGAACACCTTGCCCTGAGTATCGCGCACCGGCGTATACTGGTTGATAAGCCAGATGTCGTTTCCTGTAAGCTTGGATTTACGCTTTACAGTCATCTGGTGTAGATTACCCTCGCAAACATTTTGCCACAGTGCCTTAAATTCCACGATTTCTTCATCAGGAATAAAGGTAAGAATGTTTTTGCCCTTTGTCTGCTCGTAATCGTAACCCATGGTCTTGATATGCTTCGGGTTTGCCGAAAGCAGGTTTCCCTCCACAGAATACTCGGCCTTCATCATAGTCTCGTCGATGGCGGTGAGCACTGATGCCATCTCCACCCTGTTCTTTGCCATGCTCTCCTGGGTGCTCATAAGCACCTCGGCACGCTCCATCGATTCGGCGAGGAGTCGCTTGTTGCGTTCCTCAGTCACCTTCTGCTCGGTGATGTCGTTGGCCATGTAGAGCACGCGTACCACATTGCTCTTCTGATCGAAGATAGGAGTATACTGAGCCAGAAGCCAGATGGTCTCGCCATGCTTGTTCTTCTGGTTTATGGTGTTCTGATACGACTGTCCTTGACAAATATTCTGCCATACGATATCAAAATTCTCGAGATACTCGTCGGGCAGGATGTTCTTGATGCTGCGTCCGATAAGCTCGTCTTTCCTGAAACCGAGAGCCGAGAGGAACTTCTGGTTGGCCGATTCGAACTTTCCTTCCGGATCCAGCTCGGCCTTCAGCAAGGTCTCGTCCACGGCCGAAAGAATACCGGCCATCTCGGCCTCACGGCGCTGCGACTCGTTTCTCGCGTTGGTCATCTCGTCCATCGCCCTGCGGAGCTCCTCCTCACGGATGGCAAGCTCATCAGTCTTTTTCTGAGACTCCTGCAAGAGCTCGGCGGTACGAGTGTTGATTCTCAGCGACGCCAGCGTAGATGCTATCGAATCGCAAAGCTGCTCCACAAAATGCACCTCGTAAGGCTTCAGCAGGTTGAACGAAGCAAGCTCTATAACTCCGAGAATCTTGTCCTCCGACTTCAATGGAACAATCAGCAGGCTCTTAGGTCTGGAATCGCCCAGGCCCGACTCTATCTCCATATAGTCGCTTGGCACGTCTGTAATATAAATAGTGTTCTTCTCCAGCGCGCACACACCAATAAGGCCGTCGCCCATTGCAATGCGCTTGGTGAGGAACTTCTTTCTGTCGTAGGCAAAAGCCGAGAGCATCTCCAGGAACACCTTCTTGGGGTCGGTGTCGTCCACGATAAAGAGGCCGCCCTGGCTTGCGTTTATGTAATGCACCAGACTCTTGATAACATCATCCGAAAGCGAGTTGATGTTGTCGTTGGAATGGCGCATGATATCACCGAACTTGGCCAAGCCCTGGGCAATCCAGTTGCGCTGCTCGTCCTCCAGACGGCGCTTGTTTTCCTCGTCCTGAGTATCGTGCAGACGGTTGCGGAGCTCTATGAGGCTGTGGGCCATAGATCCCTCGGGCGCATCCACGCCAATCTCGGAATCATAGTTGCCCTTGGCAATCTCGTTGGAAAACTCGGTGAGTTTCTTGAAGTTGTATGCCGTATCGTTTATCTTCTTATTAAGTTGGCCCACATCAGTCTTATCTTCCTGAAGCCTCAGGTCTGGAACCACTCCAATACTTAGCGAGGCCATGAAAACCTGAGCGCTGGAATAGTTGTCCCTCATATACTTGAAGATAGAAACCGCAATCACCAAAACCAGAATCAGCAGCGGAACCGACATTATGCCGATGGAAACCCTAAGCCTGCTGATGCTGTCGCGGATGGAAGCATCGCCCTCCAAAAGCTTGTGCTTATGGAGCACATACATCTGATCGAGAGTCTTGCACATCTGCGAGAATGCCGCAATCTCCTTTACACCAAGGAGTTCGCGAGCCGATTCCACCTTTCCGTAAATCATCAGACGGTGGATATCCTTGTTTACATTCTGATATATCACAAACTCGCTCTTGAACTTGTCGAGAAGCTTAAGCTCGTCCTGAGACTGAAGAGTATTCTCGTAATCCTTGAGGCGAACCTCGTAGAACTGGTTGAACTTGTTGTGGTGGCGCTGGATGGCCACAACATCGGTCTCGCTCTCGATAATGGCATGGTTTTGCACCACCAAAGAGTATATATCCTCGGTGAGTGCGTAGAGAGGGTAAATGCCGGCAGCCTGATGCGAGGAGAACTCCTCAACGCTGTTTCTTACCCTGCCCACGGAGTAGAACGAATATATGCAAAAGAATAGGATATAAGCCAACACTATCGAGAACAACAGCATCAACTTATTCCTAAAGTCCAATTTATCAAATATTTGACTCACTTTCTCCATCGTTATGGGCAATAGTTTTATGGTACAAATAGCACCCTTTGGGGTACACTTTTACATTTAAAATCCCAAAGTCCAAATTTAGAAATAATTTTTGTTTTCACACATAAAATTTTACATTTTTCTAACAATTTTCGGAAAATATTTTACTTTTAGCTGACAATCAATACTTTACAGCTAATAAAAATTTCTATTGGGATCCAGTGTCTAAAAATCAAAAAATATGCCTTTTTTGGAAATGAGGGCTCGCGGAGGCGATATTTTTTTGCTTTTATTAAATATATCTATTATTTTTGCGCATCAGAAAAGATACCCCAAATGGAGCTAACCGAGAACGACATAAAGAGATTTCAGAAAGCCGTAAGCAACGTATCGCCCTACAATTTCTGCAACTACTCCTACAACAGTTTCTACCGTAGGATCGACAAGATATTGAGCGACTACAAGATTGGCATCAACGAGCTTATCGACAACGTATGCAGCGACTACAACTATCTGGAGCGTGTGGTAAGGGATATTACCGTAAACACCACAGAGTTGTTCCGCGATGTGGAGACGTGGGCTCACCTGAGAAACGCGCTATCCACAGTGTACGCCGACAAGCCGTCGCTGAACATCTGGCACGCCGGATGCTCCACGGGACAGGAGGTATATTCGATGATGATGATGCTGAGCGAGCTCGGCATGCTGGACAGGGCCAGCATATACGCAACCGACATCAACGAGAATGTGCTGAACACCGCAATGAACGGACGGTACAAGCTGCATGAGATAAGCGACTCGCTGGGCAACTTCGACAAGGTGTTCAACACCCCGAGAGTTACCGTTGACCCCCGCAAATACATGGAGCTGAACAAGTTTAAGGACTACATGCAGATGTCGAAAAGCCTGATGGAGAAGCCACTGTTCCTGAAACACGACCTGGTGACCCTGAGCAGCATAGCCGACTGCAAGTTCGACCTGATATTCTGCCGCAACGTGCTGATATACTTCAACCACATGCTGCAGACCAGCGTGATAAACTTTTTCGCCAACCAGCTCTCCGACAACGGATGCCTGGTGATAGGGCGCCACGAGGGAATGATAGGGCAATCGGCGGCCATGTTCAACAAGACCGGAGCGCTATACTTCAAGATAAAAAAAGACTAACACATATATAAATATAAAGTGTCATGCATTTTTTTCGAGAAATAGCATGCAATTACACCGCCATATAGATAAAAGTGGCATTTAAATTGCTTTGTTTCAACTAAACTAAACAGACCAATACAATGAATAGACTAAAACACATATTGCTGGCAGTATCGCTGATAGCTGTCTGCGCATCGGCCAAGGCTCAGGCCGATTTCGAGATTACTCCTGAATCGGCATGCGCGGGCATGACCATAAAGGTAAAGAACACCACCGGCGGCAACTACCAGCTGGCCAAGTTTGCATTTGGCGACGATCTTGAGGCATACGGAGAGGAGCTTCAGCACATATACGCCAAAGGCGGCACATACACCGTAGAGCTTACGGTGCTCATGGACGACGGCACATGGACAGCCCCCAAGATGCGCAGCATACTCATAGGCGAGAAACCATCTGTGGAAGTATCAGACAACGAGAAACAAGGCATTATAACCGCCACCGTATCCGACGGCGCATCCATAAAATGGTATTGCAACGGCGCCGAGATGAAAAGCAACGCCTCATCGTTCTACTACAAGGAGAGCGGCGAATACAAGGCCGTGGCATCCATGAGCAACGGATGCAAGGATTCGGCCTCAGTATCAGTAACCTACACCGACATCAGCGGCAGAGACATAACTTCCATAAAAGTGCGCAACAATGTGATAACACCGGGCGTGATGGACGGCATCAACGACGGGCTGGCCATAGAGGGACTGCCTTTCGAGGCCAACTGCGAGGTGCAGGTGTTCAGCAAGAAGGGCAAGCTGGTGTACACCAACCTTAAATACACCAACACCGACGGATTTGTGGGCCGCGACGACGACGGCAACGACCTGCCCGCAGGAACATACTATTACGTGATAAAGAGCTGGGGCCGCAAGGGCTGCACAGGATTCGTGGATATTATTAGATAAAAACCTGATACTATGATAAAAAGAATACTAACCGCAAGCGCGCTGATCCTGGGCTCCACACTGGCCATGGCACAGGATTTTTCAGCCAACGGACAATATTATATAAACAAATACTCGGTGGCTCCGGCCTACGCTGGATTCAACGGCAACGCCGAGGGCTTCCTGGGCTACAGGAGCACATTGGGCGGCATCGACGGCGCACCTAAGATTATGAGAGCTGATGCCAACGCCCAGTTTATGGGCAACATGGGCCTGGGCATGCAGATAGTAAACGAGAAATCAGGCAACTTCAGCAACACCGTGGCCTACCTCACCTACGCCTACCACCTGCAGCTCGACAACGACATGAGCCTCAGCTTCGGCCTTTCGCCCACCCTGATACGCAGCGCCTTCAACCTGGGCCACGCCACCACCGAGAGCTCCAGCGCCGACCCCGTTTTCGCAAGCCAGGCAGGAATGTCGGCAACAGGATTCGACGCAGGTTTCTCTGTAATGTTCAACATGCAGAACCTGTATTTCAGCATCAACGCTCCAAGGCTGATATGCGGCGACCTTAAGTTCAAGAACGGCATAGCCAACGCCAACCGCAGCATAATGGCCGACGTATCATACGTGATAGAGAACAACAAGCTGGAGATAGAGCCCGTAGCGAATGTAGACTACACATTCGGCGAGGGCGTATCCGTAATGGGCGCCGCCGTAGTAAGATACAACAAGCGCGCATGGATGCAGATGTCATACAGCACCGACAAGTGGATAGGCGTGGGCGCAGGATTCAACGCCACAGGACGCATTGCCGTAAACTACCAGTACGAGATGGGCACATCGCTGCTGGCCAAGCAGAGCAGCGGCAACCACGAGGTAACAGTGGGATTCCTGATAAACAAGGCCAAGAAAACCAAGATGCCTACAGTATTCATTGGCGAGGAAACCAAACCCGAGAATCCTAAGAAGGACAACAAGGACATCCAGAAGCTCTACAAGGAGATCGACCGTCTGGACAACAAGATTGACAACTACCACAACGGCGCACAGGCCGACAACAACGCCGCCCCAACCCCCGACGAGACTCCAAACAAGTGGATGGACAACGAGGCCAAGGAGGAGAACGAGATAGCCGAGAAGTGGGACGCCCCAGTAAACATGCCCAACGTAAAGTTCGGATACGGCAGCGCAAAGATGTTCTCGTCATCGTATGCCGCCATCAACATGTTTGTATCCGAGATGACCCGCAACACAGGCAAGAAGGTAATGGTGATAGCCTACGTGGACTGCATGGGAAGCAAGGCGTTCGCCAAGGCACTGGCCAAGAAGAGGGCCGAGGCAGTAAAATCATACATGGTGTCGAAGGGAATTGCCGGCAACCGCATAGAGACCCGCGGCGCCATATCGCGCAACAACAGGATGGAACTGGAGCCCAGCATCCGCTACAACGAGAACAGGGTGGAGATAAGATTCCAGAAATAGCGCATCATTACAATAACCACACAAAGCCACTTCACCATGAAAGCATCAAGAATATTGCAGCTGTCAGCCATGGCGCTGATATTAATGCTGATACCGCTATGCTCTCAGGCCCAGAAACTTAGCGGAGCCACAGCCACACCGGCGGCCAACACGGCCAAGGCCGGCAACCTGAGCTGCGCATTCCGCATAGGCTACATTGGAAGCGCAAGAATCAGCACCCTGAGCAAGCCTTCGGCAGAGCAGCCAAGTGCCAATGGCGAGGCATCAGCACAGTATCAGGACATACCAATGGCCGTAAAGGCATATCCCAACCCCTTTGTGGACGAGATAAGGATATCTTTCCCCATAAAGGACAACGCCGGACAGCCCACCATACAGCTGATAGACAACACCGGAAAGGTTGCCGGAGCCGCATACAGATACTCGGCATCGGGCAAGCGCGGCACGGCCATCATAGATGCGGCAAGCATCAGCAGCGGAAAATACATAATAAGAATACTCACTGGCGGATGCATATATGCTGTAAACGCCATAAAAATATAGCAAACCATGAAGAAGACAAGCCTTAAACATATACTGGGAGCCATTGCGGTGGCAGTAGCCGCAGGATCGCAGGCATCGGCACAGAATCTGCCCGAGACTTTCAACTACCAGGCGATGATAAACGCCGACGACGGATCGCCAATAGCCAACAAGAACATTACCGTGGAGGTATCGATACTCCAGGGCAAGGACTGCAACAACGGCGGCACATGTCCTACCGTATGGCAGGAGCTGCACACACCCAGCACCAACGATTTCGGAATGTTCAACATAGAGATAGGATCGGCCGACGCCATAAACACCATGGGCGGCACCGCCAAGAAATATTCCGACATCGACTGGCTGAACGTGTCCAACGGAGAGTACTTCCTGAAGGTGAGAGTGGATTTCGGCGAGGCATCGTATCTGAACGGAATGACCGACATGGGCATCACCAAGTTCTCGGCAGTGCCATACACACTCGTGGCCCTCAAGTGCGACAAGGCAGCCAAGGCTGATGCTCTCTCTACCGATGCCAATGGAAACTCGTCGATGTCGCTGACTCAGATGAAGGATGTTACCGTAAAATCCCCAACAAAAAACCAGATTCTGGTATATGACGGCAGCTCATGGAAAAACACCGACCCGACAGCCGCCCAGGGACTCACAAACATCGACATCCAGAACCCCAGCAATGGCCAGTATCTTGTGTACAACGCAGGCAAGGGCAAGTGGGAAAACAAGAGCCAGTCGTCGGCCGTTACAATGAGTCAGCTTGGCGACGCCAGCCTTGTGGCCCTCAACAACAAGGACGTTCTGGTATACAATCTGGAAAAGCAGAAATGGTACAATCAGCCGCTCACAATGGCTGACATTCAGGGCATAAACTCGGCCAACCCCGGCGACGTGCTCCAATACAACGGCACCAAATGGGTTCCAGCTACAATGTCGGGCGGTTCAGGCGACGCAGGCAGAATATCAACCCTCACCGACGTGGAGATAAACTCTCTTCTGGACAGGCAGATACTGGCATACGACGCCGATTCTAAGAAATGGGTGAACGTGGCCAACGACAATATTTGGCTTAAGAACGGAAGCACATACTACACACCTCAGAGCATCGGCATCGGCAGCGAGCTCAGCAAGATATTGGGCACCGCCGACGACAAGAACGACCTCCTTAAGATAGCCACAAGCACAGGTTCCGGCACAACCCATTTCACCGGCAAGGGACTTACACTGGGCAACGGAGCAAACCGCGCCAAGGGCGTGGGCGCTCTGGCACTTGGCGGAGGCTCGGTTGACGATGTGGAGGCTGCAAGCTGCATAGCCGGCAATGGATCTACAATAGGACAACTGGCCACCAACTCCATTGTAATGGGCAAAAAGAGCTCCAGCGTGGCTGCCACCACACTTATAGTAGGAGACAACTGCAGCACCAGCGATATTGGTTCGGCACTGCTGGGAAGCTATCTATACAGTGTGGGCGTAAACGGCCTTGTATGCGGAGAATACAACAAATCCAGCAAGGATCAGCTTTTCGCAGTAGGCAACGGCACAAGCTCTACTGACCGCAACACAGCCTTCGCGGTATCGAAAACCGGCGATGTGTATGTAGTCGGCACACTTACCCACAGCTCTGATTCAAGACTCAAGACCAACGTAAGCACACTTGGACAGGCCATTGAGAGCGTGATGAAGCTCCGCGGCGTAACATTCAACTGGGACAAGAGCGTGGCCGCCAACGCCAACGCAAGCGATGCATTGCAGTATGGTTTCATCGCTCAGGAAGTTGAGAAGGTGTTCCCCGCACTGGTATCCACCAACATAAACGGCTACAAGAGCGTAAACTACATGGGCGTAATTCCCGTGCTAACCGAGGCCATCAAGGACCAGCAGGCCGAGATAGAGGACCTGAAGAAGGAGAACGAGGAACTTAAATCCACACTTGAGGCTTTGCTGAAGAGAGTGGAGGCTTTGGAAAACAAGTAAAAAAATCGCTGAAACTGAATCATGGACATCAACAGCAACTCCAACAACATACAGAAAAACAGCGACATCAAGTCACTCGGCATCATAAGCATGGTGTGTGGCTTGGTGTCGCTGGCATTGTTGTGCATTATGCCTATTTCCGCAATATTGGCAGTGGCAGCCATCGTGTGCGGCATCATAGCGCTTGTGAAGATTAATAAAGCCGGATATGGAGACAAGACTTACCCGGTGGTAGGCATAGCATCGTCGTCGCTATCGCTGATAGCCATACTTTTCCTTTATTTTGGAGTGGTATTGTTGGCCAACCGCCTGCAACAGGACCTCACAGATTACAAGACGGAGCTGGACAGCATGGTGTTCGACAGGCTGGATTCGCTGAGGCAGGTTCAGGAAGAACTGATACTCGACGAGCCAGATTCCACATTCTACATCGATGATTTCGAAATAGAGGAATAGTGGGAAAAGCTATTTGCTGATGCCCCAAGGGAAAAACTCGATAACCTTCTTGGTCTCGAAGAAATCCTCGGCAAAAACGTCAGGAATATTATACAGGCGGCACTTGGCGCTGTATGGGGCAATCTCTTCCATAAAATCGCCGCCCTTAAGGTACACAATTCTGGAATTCTTGTCTTTCACTAGATTGTTCAAAGTCTGTTTCACGAAGTTCGGGAATGCCGTTACGGCACGGCTTACGATGGTATCGAACCTCTGTTTCAGCATCACCGACTTTATCTGCATGGCCTTGGCGTTCTGCAGGCCCAGCTGAGATATTATATCTGATACTACTGAGATTTTCTTTCCGATGGAATCTATCAGGGTGAAATTCTTGTCGGGATACATTATGGCCAAAGGCACGCCGGGAAAACCGCCACCCGTGCCCACATCCAGGATATTATTGGAAGAATCCAGAAGATTGAATTTGGCAATGGCCAGCGAGTGCAGGATATGGCGCACCGAAAGCTGGTCGATATCAGCCCTGGAAATAACATTGATTTTCTCGTTCCACTCGGGATAGAGGGTCTCGAGCATTCTAAACTGTTCCACCTGTCTGTCTGACAGGTTGCTGAAATATTTCTGTATCATTTCTTGATGATGCTAAATCTTGGAATCGGTGAGTTTGTTGTCGCGGATGATGGCGATAAGCAGCTCGCGTGATCTGAACAATCTTGCCTTTACAGTTCCGATTGGGATATTAAGCTCTTCCGAAATCTCTATGTAGGATTTTTCCTCGAAATAGCGCTTTATGGTTATATCCCTGTAGTCGTCGTGGAGCTGCTGAACAATCTGCCACATCATCTGATGCTTCTGCTCCTTTATCATGGTCTCCTCGGGTCCATCGCTAAGTTCCATGAGCTGAGGCACTGGCGATGCCGAAGGATTGTCCTCATCTTCGGGATCCTTGTCGATTGATATCAATCGCTGACGGTTGCATCTTATGAAATCGATGGCTCCATTGGTGGCAATCCTGAACAGCCATGTGCTGAAGGCGTTGGTGGGCTTGTAGAAACGGATATTTCGGAAAGCCTTTCCGAAAGCCTCCATGGTGAGGTCCTCGGCGTCGTGGACGTTTTTCACCATACGGCTTATGGTAAAGAACACAGACTCCCTATACCGCTTCAGCAGCACCGCAAAGGCTTTCTGATCGCCTTTCTGGGCTGCGTCCACGAGTCTTAGGTCAGATTTGGCCTTCTCGGAAAACATTGATGATGACAACGAATCTACTTCCATTTCAGTCGTTCCTTTCTGTGATTACCCAAAATCATCTGCACAAGGTTTATCCACGGCAGAATAATATCGAAAAGCAGGGCCCAGCCTGCCACTTTGTTCATCTTGAACTTCTTGGCCATGCTGCACATCGTAAACTGGAATATGGCAAACCTTGCAACGAAAGCAGCCGCGGCAATCCAGTAAAGAGGATCAAACAAGGCCATGGCCACGCACGCCATATAGAACAGCGACCTGAAGAAAGGCTCCATAGCAAGCACGAATTTGTGGCCACCGCGGTAACGCTCCGACGCCGTGAAATGGCGCTGTTTCTGAACGTTCCACTGATAGAAAGTCTCCTTGGGCACGCATGTGGTGAATGATTCGGGATTGTATGCCAGGGCCACCTTGTGTCCCTTGGCGTTCTCGTTTACGAAGAGGTCGTCGTCGCCCGACATTAGCTCGCTGTGCGATGCAAAGCCGCGTCCGCCCATGAACAGCGATTTGCGGTAGGCGAGGTTTCGGCCCACGCCCATATAAGGCATTCCGGCCTCGCAATAAGTGTAGTATTGCAGGGCCACAAAACCGGCGTCGTATCTTATAAGCTTGTTTACGAAAGTGTTGCGCTCCTCGTAGCCGCCGTATCCCAAAACGATGTCGTTGCCGTCGGTGAAATGCTGGCTCATCTGACGGATCCAGTTTTTCGACGCGGGAATGCAGTCGGCATCAGTAAGCAGAAGCCACTCGTTTTTGGCAGCCTTGATACCGATGGTGAGGGCCAGTTTCTTGCCCCTGCGGAAATTGTTGTGCGATATCTCGGTTACGTAAAGGTTCTTGTACTTCTGCTTGTACTCGTCGAGTATCATCTCGGTATCGTCGGTGCTCTGGTCGTTCACCACCACCACCTCGAAATCGGGATAATCCTGCTCCAGCACGTATTTTAGCCTTTCCCTGAGGTTCTCTTCCTCGTTTTTGGCGCATATAACCACCGAAACCGGCACGGGACTGTTGTAAGGCACCTGCTTTTTGCGGCGGCCTATACGCGAGAACACGAATATGTAATACAGCATCTGTATCAGCCAACTCAATAAAAATAAGCTGATTAGCCAGAATTTCCAATCTGTGTAGTTGGTGAATACCTCTAAAATATTATTCCACATTTTCTTGTATATACTTCTTCTTGCAAAAATACAATCATTTTTTGATAAATAAAAATGAAATTCTTTAATAAAATCGTTATTTTTCATTTTTTTAGCGTTAACTTTGCAAAGCCGTATTTATAGGCGGCAATAATGAATACAGATTATGAAATTCGACATCAAACATACCGACCCAAGGACCAACGCACGTGCCGGAGTGATAACCACCGACCACGGCGAGATCCAGACACCTATCTTCATGCCTGTGGGCACTGTAGGCTCCGTGAAGGGAGTGCATCAGCGCGAGCTGCGCGACGACATCGACGCCAAGATAATACTCGGCAACACATACCACCTGTACCTGCGTCCGGGAATGGACATACTGCATCAGGCCGGCGGACTCCACAAGTTTATCGGCTGGGACAGGGCCATACTTACCGACAGCGGCGGATTCC
>JAKSLV010000057.1 GCA_024401025.1 Bacteroidales bacterium | reverse complement strand
TCGCTAATTACCAAATTTTCAATCACTTAAATTTCGTCGAACTCACGTTAATTATTAGACATAGGTTTTCATTATAAAAAAATGCCGCAGTGGCCTTGGCTACTGCGGCATTAATTTTTTTATCTGTTTTATGGGAACTTACTCACTTATGGCGGCCTTTACGAAAGCCACAAAGAGTGGGTGAGGGGTCTCGAAACGGCTCTTGTACTCGGGATGGAACTGTACGCCCACAAACCACTTATGGCCCTTTATCTCAACTGCCTCCACAAGGTCGGTATCAGGATTCTTGCCCACGGCTATCATACCCTTCTGCTCCATTGCCTCAAGATAGTTGTCGTTGAACTCGTATCTGTGGCGGTGACGCTCGTGGATGAGATCCTCGCCGTAGGCACGGAAGATGTTGGTGTCCTTGTCGGAAATCTTGCACGGGTACGATCCCAGACGCATTGTGTGGCCCATGTTGGTAATCGACTTCTGCTGCTCCATGATGTCGATTACGGGGTTGGCTGTGGCGTGGTCGAACTCGGCTGAGTTGGCATCAGCAAGACCTAAAACATTGCGGGCAAACTCTATGACGGCGCACTGCATGCCGAGACAGATTCCAAGGAATGGGATATTGTTCTCGCGGGCGTAGCGTGTGGCTATCAGCTTGCCCTCTATGCCGCGGTGACCAAAACCGGGAGCCACAAGCACGGCCTTCTTGTCCTTGAGCAGCTCGGCAACGTTGGCGTCGTTTACCTTCTCGGAATGTATCCACTCGATATCGAGCTTTACGTTGTTTACCATTGCGGCGTGGTTGAGCGCCTCGCTGATTGACTTGTAGGCATCAGGAAGCTCCACATACTTGCCCACAACGGCGATTTTCTCCACGCGGTCGCGGTTGTAGAGACGCTCCACCTTGCTGGTCCAGAGCTCCAGATTTGGCTCCTGCTTGATGGGCAGACGAAGCTTTGTCATCACCACCTCGTCCAAACCCTGCTCCTTGAATATCAGCGGAATCTCGTAGATTGAGCGGGCATCAGGCGACTCGAAAACAGAGTTTCGGTCCACGTTGCAGAAGAGGGCCACCTTGTGACGCACCGAGAGATTAAGCTCGTGCTCGGTTCTCAGCACCAGGATGTCGGGCTGTACGCCTATCTCCAGAAGCTGCTTTACGGAGTGCTGTGTAGGCTTGGTCTTGATTTCGCCGGCAGCGGCAAGGTATGGCACCAGGGTAAGGTGGATGCAGAGCGCATCGTTGCCGAGCTCCCATTTTAGCTGGCGCACGGCCTCGATAAATGGCAACGACTCGATATCTCCTACCACACCTCCAATCTCGGTAACCACTACGTCGTAATCACCTTTCTTGCCAAGGAGCATGATGCAGCGCTTGATCTCGTCGGTGATATGGGGGATAATCTGTACAGTTTTGCCCAGATAATCGCCCTTGCGCTCCTTGTTGATAACCGACTGGTATATGCGGCCGGTGGTAACATTGTTGGCCTGAGACGTAGGCACATTAAGGAATCGCTCGTAATGTCCCAGGTCAAGGTCGGTCTCGGCTCCGTCGTCGGTAACAAAACACTCGCCGTGCTCGTATGGATTTAGGGTTCCGGGGTCCACATTTAGGTATGGATCCAGTTTCTGAATTGTTACTGAATAACCTCTCGACTGTATAAGTTTGGCCAGAGAGGCGGCCAGAATGCCCTTGCCGAGTGATGATGTAACACCACCAGTGATGAAGATAAATTTAGTGTTAGCCATTTTTGTATGATGAAAAAACGATTATTCGTCCGTTACTTCCTTACGGCGTCGCAGGTGAGGTCTACACCAAGTTTCTTGAAAATCTTGTGGTCTACCTCGCTGAGTATCACAGTGCTGTGTACCTGACAGCCTTTAAGTTTTGGAAGCTGCTCCAAGGCCATCTTGCAGTTTTGGCTTGTAAGCGACAGCATAGATATTGCCACCAGCACCTCGTCGGTGTGGAGCCTAGGATTGCGGCTGTGGAGATACTCCATTTTCAGGTTCTGTATCGGAGATATCATCTCGGATGGTATCAGCTTCACCGAATGGTCGATGCCGGCCAGATGTTTTACAGCGTTTAGAATCAGCGCGGCCGATGGACCCAGAAGCTCTGATGTCTCTGATGTGATGATGGTGCCGTCGTCCAGCTCTATGGCTGCTGATGGAAGCTGCGACCTCTCGAACCTCTTGCGGGCGACCACGGTTACCTTGCGGTCTTCCACTGATACCTTGGCCTGACGCATCAGGAGCTGTATCTTGTTTACCTCGCTGTCCTTGGCCTTGCCGTCGGCAAGAGCTGTAAGTGTGGTGAAATATCTTCTCACGATTTCCTGACGCGATGCCTCGCAGCAGTTGGCGTCGTTCACGATGCAGTTGCCGGCCATGTTTACTCCCATGTCGGTGGGCGATTTGTATGGATTCTCGCCGTAGATGCCCTCGAAAATGGCGTTAAGAACCGGGAATATCTCGATGTCGCGGTTGTAGTTTACGGTGGTGATTCCGTATGCGTCGAGATGGAACGGGTCTATCATGTTAACGTCGTTGAGGTCGGCTGTGGCGGCCTCGTATGCCAGGTTTACAGGATGCTTGAGAGGAATGTTCCAGATAGGGAAGGTCTCGAACTTGGCGTATCCGGCCTTTACGCCACGCTGGTTTTCCTGATACAGCTGGCTGAGGCATACTGCCATCTTGCCGCTGCCGGGGCCTGGGGCTGTAATCACCACAAGGGGCTTCTCGGTTTTCACGTAGTCGTTTTTGCCGAAACCCTCATCGGAGCATATCAGCTGTACGTTGGTGGGATAGCCCTCTATCATATAGTGGTAATATGCCTTGATGTTGAGGTTCTCCAGTCTGCGGCGGAAAAGCTGTGCGCTCTCCTGTCCGTTGTAGTGTGTTATCACCACGCTGCCCACCATGAGGCCGCGCTCCATGAAGGCCTCGCGCAGGCGAAGAACGTCCTTGTCGTAGGTGATGCCGATATCGCCGCGAACCTTGTTTTTCTCGATGTCTACGGCCGATATCACGATCACGATCTCGGCGTATTCTTTCAGCTGCATCAGCATTTTAAGCTTGCTGTCGGGCTCGAAACCGGGCAATACGCGGCTTGCGTGGAAATCGTCGAAGAGCTTGCCGCCAAACTCCAGATAAAGCTTGTCGCCGAACTTGGCGATACGTTCCTTTATGTGTTCTGACTGGATTTTCAGATACTTGTTGTTGTCGAAACCTATTTTCATTTGTTACCTATTTATTCGTATTCGTTTATACAAAATTACAAATTATTTTCGTTGCCGTGATAACCCTTAATCGCAAATTACGTTTATTACGTAGCATCCGCAATTAAAAAAACGCTGACTGCCTTATCGTTAGTTCAGACAGTCAGCGTTTTCGTTATCGTTTGTCAATCGCCGCAAGAGGCAATATCTTGACATTCATTATCGCTTGCCGTTGCGTTTCTGCTGCTCGAGCATCTGCTTCTGAGCTTCCTCCAATCGGGCAAGGAATCCGGATTTCTTTTTGCCGGAGTTCTTGGCCACCTTGGCGTTCAGCTTCTCCAGGATAGCCTTCTCGTCGATGTTGTTGCGCACAAGCACAATCTGGAGAATGGCTATGATGTTGCTAAGGAAGTAGTAGTAGGTGAGGCCGCTGGAATAGTCGTTGAACCAGCAGAGCATCATCACCGGCATTAAGTAGAGCATAATCTTCATTCCAGGCATTGTGCCGGTATCCATCTGTCCCGATGTAAGCTTGGTCTGGAATATCATCGCTCCGGCCATCAACAGTGCAAAGAGGCTGATGTGGTCGCCGTAGAATGGTATCGAGAATCCGAAATCGAGTATCGAGTCAAACGACGAAAGGTCGTCGGCCCAGAGGAAACTCTGCTGACGGAGCTCGATGGATGCAGGGAAGAATCTGAAGAGGGCAATCAGCACAGGCATCTGCAAGAGCATTGGCAGACAGCCACCCATAGGACTGATGCCGGCCTTGCTGTACAGGCTCATCATAGCCTGCTGCTTCTCCATTGCCTGCTCGGGCTTGGGATACTTCTTGTTTAGCTCGTCTACCTGAGGCTTCAGGACCCTCATCGCAGCCGACGATTTGTACGACTTGAGTGTGAGAGGGAACAGGAGGCCCTTTACGGTAATCGTAAGTATCAGGATGATGATGCCGTAGTTGCTGATGAAAGATCCCAGCCAGTTGAAGAATGGAACGATGAGGTACCTGTTGATGGTGCCCAGGAACCATCCGCCAAGTGGAACCAAGTCGCCTAGCTGGAGTTCGTCGTCCTCGGTAAGCTGCACTTCCTTGAGTATCTGATACTTGTTGGGTCCAAAATAGAAGGCCATATTGTTGGTCTTTACGTTGGTGGGCAGCGCAATCCTCGACGACATGAACTTGAGGTTGTTGTTGGTGTTCTGAGGCTGCATGGCCACCGAGGCATTGCCGAATGTCTCCTTAGAGATAAGCACCGACGAGAAGAACTGGCCCTTGTAGGCTATCCACTTGGTGGAGAAATTCAGGTTGTCGCTCTTGGCATCGTTGCCCGCGCCGCCAAACCAGCCGCCCACTGTGCCGCCAAGGCTCTCGGGATCGTCGTCGCTGGCCTTGTAGCAGAGGTCAGAATTTCGCTCCTCCCACATCTTGCCAGCCTCAAGCACTGGCAGGTACTGGTTCCAGTTAAGGTCGAAGAAGCTTGAGTTCTGGTTTATCACATTGTCGAGGTTCTTCAATGTGATGTTGTAATCCAGAATGTAGCCGTCGCCAAGCTTGTAGGCAAACTCCACGTAGCTCTGGCTGTCCACATTGGCGCGCAAGACTGCCGAAACCTCCTCGGCGCCGGTGTTGGGATTTGTTACAAGGTGTTCTTTGCCATTGTAGGCAAAATACAGGTTCTTGGTGGAAATTGCGTTGTTTCCGGCAAAGAAGTCAAGGCTTAGCTCGTTCATCGGATTCTCCCTTACCAAGAAGAGCGAATCTCCCGAATTGGTCTTGTAGTTCTTCAGCTGAACGGTCTTCACCATGGCGCCCTTGGATGATATTGTTACTATCATCTTGTCGTTCTCGAGAACGATGTCCTTGTTGATACCGGTGGCGCAAGGCGCAAACTTGCCAAACTGTGCTGCGTATGCCGAAACCCTTGCGGAATCAGAAATCTCGGCCACGGCGGCAGTATCCTGATCCAGAGCGGCTAAAGAGTCCTTGATGCGCTGCTGCATCATCTCTTTCTCGGCCAGCTGTTGCTGAACCAGCATTACGGAATCGCGGTGACGCTTCTGCGCTGCTATCTCCTCCTCGCTTGGACGGGTCCAAATGACGAAGCCGGCAAATATCGCAATTATCAGCACAATTCCGATGATATTGTTTTTGTCCATTAATTCTTATTTCTGTTTTGTGATAATCAATTACTTCTTTTCTCCCTTCTTTGGAAGCTCGTTGATGGCCTTGTTGAGCATGCTGATGAGCTTCTGAAGAGCCTCGGCCTCGTTTTTGGATTTCTCCATCTTCTTCTTGAAACCCTCTATCATATTGTATGCGGCCTTGCTCTGGGCAAAGAAACCAAGGTTGTTTTCCGAGAGCGAGATCTGCTGTGTAAGGGTGTCGAGGCGGTTTTTAAGACGCTCACGCTCGGCGCGGAGCTTCTCGAATGCCTGAGGATTGCCCTTCATGGTATCGATAAGGTTCTTTACGCGAACCTCGTTGCGCTTGGCCTCGTCGATGTTTATCTTGGCAAACTGTGCGTCGATGGCCTTGCGGAAACGCTCGTATATCGAATCCTTCTTGCTGCTTGGAACGGGGCCTATCTGGGCCCAGCGCTTCTGGAGATCCTTGAGGGCGCTGATGTTCTGCTCGTCGCTGTCCTTGAACTTGAAGTTCTCCACCTCGGCAATAAGCTCTTCCTTCAGCTTCAGGTTGTCCTCGCGCTCCTTGTCGATGTTCTTGTAGTAATTGTTCTTGTTGTCGAAGAAGGCGTTGCAGGCGGCGCGGAAACGGTTCCATATCTCGTCTGACTTCTTCTTGGGAACGGGGCCTATGGTCTTCCACTTGGCCTGGAGGTTCTTCAGGATCTCGGCGGTCTTCTTCCAGTCGGTGGAATCCTTAAGTCCCTCAGCCTGAATGCAGAGGTCTTCCTTCATCTGGAGATTGTTGTCGCTCTGCTCCTTGTCCTGGGCATAGAAATCGCGCTTCTTGTCAAAGAACTTGTCGCAGGCATTGCGGAAACGCTCGTATACGGCGTTGTTGTGCTTCTTTGGGGCAAAACCTATCAGCTTCCACATCTTCTGGAGCTCAAGGATCTCCTTGTACTTGGCGTCCCACTCCTTGCGTGATGTGTAGTCGGCTGCCACAATCTCCTCCACCTTCTCGCAGATAAGCGATTTGGCCTTGAAGTTGCTCTCCTGCTCCTTCTTGATGTTGGCGTAGTAATCAAGATGACGCCTGTTTATTGTGTCGGTAGCTGTCTTGAATCTCTGCCAGAGCTCCTCTTTGTTGGCAGGCGCCACTGGGCCCACCTCTTTCCACATCTCGTGGAGTTTCTGAAGCTCGTTGAAAGCCTTAAGAACGTTGCTCTCTATCAGCAGCTCCTCGGCCTTCTCGCAGAGAGCTATCTTCTGCTCGGTGTTCTTCTTCAGGTCAAGGTCGCGCAGCTCCTTGTTTATCTTTACAAATTCGTAGAATCTTTCCACCTGGAAATTATATGATTCCCAGAGTTTCTGCACATCCGACTGTGGCACCAGGCCAATCTCCCTCCACTGCTTCTGGAGGTTCTTAAACTCGTCGAAAGTCTGGTTGAGAGTCTCCTGAGAATTGATGAGATTCTCTATCTTGTTTATGATTTCCTTCTTCTTGGCCAGGTTTTCCTCCTTCTGCTTCTCCACCTCCTCGGTGTGCTTGTTGCGTTTCTCGCGGTAGAGGTCGTATAGCTCCTGGAGACGTGCCTCGGCGGCATCAGGCTCTGGCTTAAAATCTTCCTCGTTGTTTCCAGCCTCCACAAAAATACGCTTAGCCTCAGCCACAAGAGCTCTGTGCTGCTTGTAGAATACGGCCCTGATGCTGTCGATATCGCCGCGGTGCTCCAATACGTCGTCCTTGGCCACGATTTCTTCCATTGCAGCCACCAGCTGTTCCTTTGTGTAGGTGATGTAGTCGGCTGATGCTGACGCCTTTGCGTTGTCGCCATCAGCGGCGGTGTACTCCTCGGGCTCGGCGGCGGGGGCTGATACCTCCTCCTTGCTGGCCTCCTGAACAATCTGCTCTAGAGGCTCCTGGTTAGCGGCCTGGAGTTTCTGTAAAATGATGTCTGCCGCGCTGAGTTTCTGCTCGGGCTTAGCGGCACATTCAGAGGTTGCGGGTGTAACATTTTTCGCACTATCAGGATTCTGGTCCTGATTCTGAATAGAGATAGGGTCTTGTGATTCCATTATTAATGAAACTTTTATAATTAAAACTGTATTAGGCGGCCAGGGCTGAATTTGCGAGGCCGCTTTTGTAATTATCCAAAAAAATCAGCAAAACAGCGCACCCGGATAGAATGCGCTGTTTAGGGTGATGCGTCGCATACACCTTATATTATATATGCGGCATCAGCCTTCCACCATTTCGAACGGGATATCCAGCACGCTCTTAAGCTCCATGCCGCGCTCCAGCATCACCTCGTCGTTGGTGCGGTAATGCCACGTGATGCTTACTTCCGACTCGCCCTTCTGGCGCACTTCCTCCAGCCCGATAAGCATCTTCACGATTATCCTGGCAGTGGAAGAGTTGAAATACTCCAGATTGAAGTGTATCGCGGTCTCCTTGTTGGGATTGGCGCAATATTCCGCAAACCAGTTCTGTATGGGTGTATAGAACTTTATGACATCCTCCGGGAGAGACCTGCCCTCGAACCTGAAGATGCCTTTTTCCTTATCTAGCTCCACCAGCGGTGTATCCGAGTGGGCCTCTAATAAAATAGGTTCCAACATATATGGTTAAAATTTTTTATGGGGTCAAAATTAAAAATAATTTTCCAATTTCAAAAAAATATTGCAATATCTTTTGTATCAGGCCAAAAAAATTAGCCCTGATGCGCGTCGATCTTCAGACGAACCCACAGCCAGTCGGGTATCATCCTCCACAGCCATACCAGAATCGCATATCTCCAGTCTATCACCTTATACCTCTTCTTCCTGCAGATGGCCTTGTAGATACGCCTGGCGGCATATTCCACGCTCATAAGCATAGGATAATTTCGCTTGGAATCCAGCAGGGCCGTCTTCACGAATCCGGGGCGTATGTCGGTGATTCCCACCTTGGCATCCGTCATTGTGGAAAGCTGAGCTAGCGCCTGCAAGTAGGTGTTGTTGAAGGCCTTGCTTGCGCTGTACGACGGCGCCGCGCCCAGGCCCATTGTGCCGGCTATCGAGCTGATGGCGGCAATGTGTCCGCCTCCGTTGGCCTTAAAATAATTGAAGGCGGTATCTATGCACCTTGCAAAACCTATACAATTGGTATTCAGTACTTTCTGTTCCAAATTGGGATCCAGTTCCGCATTGTGGCAGCCGATTCCCGAAGCGTGGAAATAGAGGTCGGTTTTGCCGCCGGTCTCCAAAATTGTCTGAAGCTTCTGCTCACAGTCGGGGCTGTCGATATCCAGATACTGGGCCGTAACCTCAGGCGACAATGCCGCAAGCTCTTCCAAGAGCTCCATCCTTCGGGCGCACACCGTAACCTTGTGCCCGTCCTTTATGAAAAGTTTGGCCACCTCGCGTCCCAGACCCGACGATGCACCTGTTATTACTACTTTCATAAGTTATTAATCTTTAAGAAAATACACCTTTCCGCCGGATGTAACGTGCCATTCGTAGCTTGATCCCTCGCTCGGCAGATCGGTCTGGTTGGTTATCATGTTTACATTGCCGTAGCTCTTGGCAATGCCGCTCTCGTTGCCATCCTGAAGCATACCGAAAATGCAGCCGATGCCGGCCCGGAGAGTGGAATCCAGCAGCGTGGAATTGTATACCATCGGGAAACCGTTTTTTGAGTAATACTCAGGCAAAACAATCTCCTTGTCGCCCACGATAAGGGTCTGGGGGAACACAACGTGGTGGCCCCTGATGTCAACATCAGCAAAATGGACGCCTATGGGGCCGTCGCTGTTGTATGGCTTCTCGAAACGGCCAACCACCTTTCCGTCTAGGTCGAAAAACTTTCCCGCCAGCAGCATATCGTTGTCGGAATCGTATATCACCTTGAATCTCAGGCACACGGTCTCGTCCTTTATAAGGTGCAGCTTGGCTGATATGTCGGGGTTGCCAGGTTTTCTAAGTGCCAGTATCAGCCACAATATGCCGGCCGCCAACACCACTCCCGAGGCAATGTAGATTATATTCTTAACGCTCATTTTTTTAGTATCTTGAGATTTCCAAGAAACGACAGCAACTTCTTTAGCCACGTGTATTTAAGTGCCACGTACAGCATCACTGTTGTAATCCAGATGAATATGATGTTGAACAGGAAGGTGTTGATCTCCTGTCCGAAAATCCGTTTTACAGGTGCGTAGAAGTGGGCGCGTCCGTTGTTGAACCTTGCAATATGATAGGCAGGGTCTTTCTGCTGGATAAGGCGTCCCGACTTGGATTCAATTATCTTGTCGAGCTCGTTTTTATTCAGGAGGTATTCCTCGAGCCTCTTGTTGTGGTTTTGCTGCTGAAGCTCCACAATGGCGTCGCGGCTGCCCAGCTCCTGCAAGAGGTTCTCGTAAATCTTGTCCTTTTTCTGAGTGGCGGCATACTGGCGTTTCTCGGCTGTGGTCTTTATGTCGTCGAGGAAGGCGCGCAACTCGCTGGCCACGGTGTCGTTGAATCCGTCCTTTGTGATCTTGTCGGTTTTCGGGAACTTGTTGCCCTTGGCATCAGAAAGCTCCGCAACCATGTTTCTTACCACCAGGAGGTCTTTCTCAAGCTTGTCGAGTCCCTCGCCGGTCTTTATGGCGCGCTGGCTCTGGTCGATCCTTGCCACAAGCTCTGGCACCAGGAACGACGCCGTATAGTTGTTTTGGCTTATTACCCTCTCGGTCTCATAGAAATAGGTGTTGTATGGATTGTCCTCGAACTGCGACAGGGCCAGAGCCTCGAAAGCCCAGCGGGACGTCATCACATCGCCTATCAGCGGAACGCACTCGGCATCAGCCACATTCTTATGCAGCTTGCTGAAGCTTACCATAACGCCGCCAAACAGCAGCTCGGGCACAATAATAAAAGGTATGGTGATGTAGATGTTTACCACGCTGCTGAGCGCCGACGATATGTTCAGGCCCAGCAGGTTGGCGAATGCCGACGTTGAGAACAGCACTATCCAGTATTGCCACGTTAGGCCGTGGATCTCTAGCAGAAGGTTTCCAACCAGCACAAAAGAGAGTGTCTGAATGGCCGAAATGGCGAACAGCACAGCCACCTTGCTGTTGATGTAGCTTCCCCAGCTAAGGTTCAGGAACTGCTCGCGGCTCAGGATCATCTTGTCGCGGATGATTTCCTCGGCGCTCACGGTAAGTCCTATGAATAGCGAGCATATCACGCAAATGAAAATGTATGCCGGTATGTTCTCGTTGTTGGCAAAAACGTAGGCCGTTGGATCGTCGGCGGTGCCGCTGAAAAACTTAATGAAGTATGCCAGAATGCAGGCCAGAAGCGGAGATTCCAGCATATTTATGAACATATACTGCTTGTCCACAATCTTGGAGAGCACGTTTCGCTTCACGAAAATCTTGAACTGATTCCACTTGTTTGGAATGCTGAAATGGTTTTCGGGAAGGTCGGTCTTCTGCTCGGGATGGAACTGCTTGCTGCGCTCCTCCACCTTGGGGGCGATGGTCTCGTTGAAGAGGTCGTACCACTCCTTGGGGCTTACCTTTCGGGTGCGTGTAAGCTTGCCGTACTCGTTCACCATCTTTGATTCCAGCACGTCAAGAATCTGCTCGGGATTTACGTTGCCGCAAGTTGGGCACTCGCTCTCCTGAGCCGTAACGCTGTTGCTGGCGGTCTTGAAGTATACAATGGCGTCAAGAGGATTGCCGTAATATGCAGGATATCCGCCGCGGTCCATCACCAGAATCTTGTCGAACATCTTGAAGATGTCGCTGCTTGGCTGGTGGATGTTCACGATCACGAGCTTTCCCTTGAAAGTCTGCTCCTTAAGCAACGACATCACCATCTCGGAGTCGGCAGATGAGAGGCCTGATGTAGGCTCGTCGGCGATAAGCACAGATGGCTCCCTCATAAGCTCCAGGGCAATGTTGAGGCGCTTGCGCTGTCCGCCGGATATAAACTTGTTGAGAGGTCCGCCCACCTTAAGGTCGCGGATCTCGTTCAGGTCCATATCCACAAGGATCTTTGTAACTGTCTGAGTGATGCGCTCCTCGTCGAAATTGCTGAAACAGAGCTTGGCATTAAAATAGAGGTTCTGATACACGGTAAGCTCCTCCATCAGAAGGTCGTCCTGAGGCACATAGCCAATCACGCCCTTCAGCTTGCCGCTCTGCTCGGCATAGTCGTATCCGTTTATAGTAATCTTGCCGCCGGCAAGAGGGTAGTTGCCGATAAGGAGGTTGAGCAGTGTGGATTTTCCAACGCCGCTGCCGCCCATAATGCCGATAAGGTTTCCCGATTCCTCGTAGAACGAGAACTTGTGGATGCCATTGTCGGAATTGCTGTAGTGGAACTCGATGTCCTTGGCGCAAAACTCCAGACGGGCCTTCTGGTCGTCCTGGATAAAGCGGCCTGATATGTCGCTGAAGTATATTGGGGAAATCTTCTTGCTCTTGATGAAGGCACCATTGCCGAGTACGTATGTGCGTCCGGCCAGAATCTTCGAGTTGTTCAGGTACACGCTCTCGCCCTCGCCCTTGTACTTGAAGAACATCAGGTTTACGCTCTTCAAACGGATGATCTCGATAACGCCCTTCAGCAGCTTCTTGTAGATAAACTTGGAGCCCACAAGGTCGCCCTCGGGCTCTGATGCTGCCACAATCATAAACTGTGTCTTGTCGATAATCTGGCCCTCGTTGTATATCACGAAGGTCTTCAGGTCGGCATACTCCTGTGCGGGAATGTTGAAAGTATCAGCCACAGTATTAATGAAGTCCAGCTCCTTGTCGTTGGCGTTGCTGCCCACAAACTCGAGCAAACGTATCACCACAATTATCTTATCGCGCTGCTGCAATGTCTCGTTTATCTCGCCGCAGATCTTCAGGACCTTAACGCTGTTCAGGGAGTTGCGCTTGCGCTGCTTGGAGTCGGAATTCTTGCTGGCGGCTCCAGTCTGAGCCTCCAGATACTCATCAAACAACTTCAGGTACTCATCCACAAACTGCTGACTAAGCTGCAGTTTCAGATAAGACTCCACAATGGTGCGCGCGTCGGCAGAAACCTCGTCTTTGTTTACCGAGGCCACAATCGCGAACATTTGCATCAATGCACTTAATATTGACTCGTTCATATAGTTGTATTATAAAAAATGTAGCATACAAATATAATAAACAAATCTCAAACTACAAAAACACTTTATTAAAAAAAGCAAACAAAATACATAAAAAATTGAATTAATAAGTATTTATCGTAATTTGGCAAAAAAAAGTGAATAAAATTTTTCAGTAACAAAATTTTGCGCTACTTTTGTTTCAGAATTAAAACACAAAAATCTTTTTACAAAATGAGCATATTGGTTAACAAGGATTCCAAAGTAATTGTACAGGGATTCACTGGCAGCGAGGGTACATTCCACGCTGGTCAAATGATTGATTACGGCACAAATGTAGTAGGTGGCGTTACTCCAGGCAAAGGCGGTATGGAGCATCTCGGCAAGCCAGTTTTCAACACAGTAAAAGAGGCTGTGGAGAAAACAGGAGCCAACGTAAGCTGCATTTTTGTACCACCTGCATTTGCAGCCGACTCCATCATGGAGGCTGCCGAATCGGGCATCAAGGTAATTGTATGCATCACAGAGGGCATCCCTACACAGGATATGGTAAAGGTAAAGGAGTACCTCAAGGACAAGGACTGCCGTCTTATCGGCCCCAACTGCCCTGGTATCCTTACAGTAGACGAGGCCAAGGTAGGCATTATGCCTGGCTTCATCTTCAAGAAAGGCCACGTAGGCATCGTTTCTCGTTCTGGCACACTCACATACGAGGCCGTTGACCAGGTAACAAAGGCTGGTCTTGGTCAGACAACAGCCATCGGTATCGGCGGCGACCCAATCATCGGCACCACAACTCTCGATGCCGTAAAGCTCTTCATGGCAGATCCCGAGACCGAGGGCATCATCATGATTGGCGAGATTGGCGGTAGCATGGAGACTGATGCTGCCTACTGGATAAAGGAGCACGGCACAAAGCCTGTTGTAGGCTTCATCGCCGGCCAGACAGCTCCAAAGGGCCGTAGAATGGGCCACGCAGGCGCCATCATCGGTGGCAAGGCCGATACTGCCGCTGCCAAGATGCAGATCATGAGAGAATGCGGCATCAGCGTTGCAGAATCTCCAGCCGACCTCGGCAAGCTTATGGCTGAGGCTCTCAAGAAGTAATTAATTTCCTGTATTTTATATCAAAATCGGGCCGTCGCAGAAAAAATATTTTTTCCGCGACGGCTCTTTTTTCGGAAATATTGATTACCTTTATCCGCGAAAATCACAAAAGCATCCGTTATGAGAAAAATCAATATATCCTTCCAATTAGAGGAGCGCGCCAAAGCCGAGCTGTCTGATGCCGACAAGCTTCTGGTGGAGAGCGCCGAGAAATTCCTGAGCCACGCATACGCGCCATACTCAAAATTCAGCGTGTCGGCGGCGGCCCTGCTCGACAACGGCATCGTAGTTAACGGCACCAATCAGGAAAACGCAGCATCGCCGTCAGGACTCTGCGCCGAGAGAACAGCCGTGTTTTTCGCCAATTCGCAATACCCCGAATGCAAGGTGACAACGATAGCGATTTCGGCCTTCTTCCAAGGCGAGATAATCGCCAATCCCATAACTCCTTGCGGATCGTGCCGACAGGTTTTGCTGGAAACCGAAAACCGTCAGAAATCTCCAATCAGGGTAATCCTTGCTGGAAAAGACAACTGCTTTATTATCAACAGTATAAAGGATATTCTGCCGCTGAATTTCGACAGCACATTCTTTGAGTAAATAATCAAATTATATATTATAACTTATTGATAATTAGCAATTTATAATATATCAATTAATTCAGAAATACCAGCAAAAAAGCCGTAGGGTAGTGGGAGAGGGGATCCAGTACTTAAAGTATTACTTCAATACCCTGATGCTCCCGTTTATCACACAGCACATTATACAAAATCTAATATGAACTGCGCAGAAAGATACCTTGAAATCAAGAAGACAATCCCCGAGGGAGTTACTCTTCTGGCCGTAAGCAAAACCTGGCCCAAAGAGGATATTATGATGCTATACAACGTTGGCTGCCGCGACTTTGGCGAGAACAAGGTCCAGGAGATGACCGACAAATACAACGACCTCCCCAAGGACATCCGCTGGCATCAGATCGGACACCTGCAGACCAACAAGATAAAATACATAGCCAGCTGGGTATACATGATCCACAGCGTGGACAGCCTGAAGCTTGCCGCCGAAATCAACAAACAGGCCGCCAAGAATTCCTGCGTGGTAAACTGCCTGCTTCAGCTGAAAGTGGCCGAGGAGGAGACAAAGTTTGGATTCGACATCAGTGAGCTTAAGCAACTGCTGGCCGACAACGCCTTTGCCAATTTCAGCAGCATCAGGATATGCGGAATAATGGGTATGGCCACCAACACCGACAACGTGGACGAGATAAGGAAGGAATTCGCCGAGGTGAAGTCGCTATTCGATTACATACGAGCCAATTACGGCCAAACAGTGGGAGAGGAGTTCTCGCAGATAAGCATGGGAATGTCGGGTGATTATCCCATAGCCATAGAATGCGGAAGCACGATAGTAAGAGTGGGCTCCACCATATTCGGCCAGCGCGATTACAGCAAGCATCAGCCCCAATAAGACAAAAAAAACAGAGGCCGTTCCATTACGGAAGACCTCTGTCAATCGCTATATGAGAACTCATATAAACTCTATACAACTCTACAAATCTATACTGAATATTACTTAAGGTACTGAGGATGGGCGGCACGCCACTCATCAGCCTTGGCCTGATTCTCACTTACCACAAACTTACGGAGATCCTCAATATCGCGGTAAAGGTCACCAAACTCAACACTATTAAGGATCTTGTCGATCTTCTCAATAGCATCGTTCTTAAAGTCGGCATCATCAAGAAACTCGATATCGATAACCACGGCCTCGATCCACTCGTTTACCTTCTTGTCCATTACAGCCTTGGCATTCTCGGCCTTGGCAGCAATCTCGGCATTGTCGGGATTGTTGGCAGCCTCCTCGGCGTACATCTTGGCGGCAGTATTAATATACATCTCATCGTTGCTGGCGATAAGGAGATCGGCCTTGTCGGCGTTGGAGATGTTCTTGTCGGTATATACATACTGCTTGCAATCGTTCTCGTACTTTACGCTGTCGCTGTTGAGGCTGATAGTATCAGTATTGCTGAAGCTTGCCTCATTATTGTAGCCATAGTTGTGGTTGAGCACGCAAACAGAAGACACGGCAGCCACAGCGGCAATCATGGCGGCAACAAACATCTTCTTTACTGAAGACTTCTTGCTCATAATGGCGCTGATTTTGGCAGCAGCCTCGTTTACATGGATACCGTAAGGGAAAGCCTTCATATAGTTACGATACATAACTACGGTATCAGCACAACATACATTTTTCCACATTTCATTATCATTTTTAACGTTTTTTGACTCATCAACAGTAGCGTTGGCAACCGATACATTGAAAGAATCAACAACCTTGCCATAATTTACAGGCTCGGCCTCGAAACGCATATTTTTGGCACGCACATTCTTTACGAAAGGCATCTTGTCGGCATTAAGCATGCTAGACTGCTGAGGCTTAGGAAGATTCTTACCCATAAACTCCAAAGCGATGTCCTCCACGATGTCGCGGAGCGAAAGGAAAGGCTTATCAATATCCATACCATCACACACACGGTCTACGATGGCGCCGGTAAAGTAAGTAGGCTCCTCAGGCTTGTTCTTAGGGAAGAGGGCTGTAGAATCCTCGTCGCAGGCAGATACAAAATGCACACCCTC
>JAKSLV010000056.1 GCA_024401025.1 Bacteroidales bacterium | reverse complement strand
AAAAGAGCCACTGATGAGAGTCGAACTCACGACCTGCTGATTACGAATCAGCCGCTCTAACCAACTGAGCTACGGTGGCGTATTTCCAAATTTGCGAACACAAAATTAGAAATTATTTCCGAAGAAACAAAATTTTTATCAAGGAATATTCAAACATTTCAACCCCTCAACGCTTCAACCCCTCAACATTTCATCACTTCAACACTATATCCAATATATCGAACAGCGAGAAAAGGATGCTTGCTATTCCGTTGAAAGTGCCGAAAGCCAGGTTGATTCTCGACAAATCGTCGGGCTTTACGATGGCATGCTGTCTATAAAGCAGCATCAGAAACATACAAGCTCCAATGGCGAAGAATGTGCCCGAACCCTGAAGATAGCCTATCGCAACCACCAGAATGGCGGTAACAACGTGCAACACAGACGACAGACGCAACGCACCCTTGGTGCCGAGAGCCTGAGGTATCGAATGAAGCTTGGCATCGCTGTCAAAACCCTGATCCTGAAGCGAGTAGATGATATCGAAGCCTCCGCCCCAAGTGAGCACAAGGAAGAAATAAAGCACCGGCAGCAGCGCCCATTCCGCCGTAACGGCCAGATAGGCACCCAGCGGAGCCAGAGCCATTCCGCAGCCCAAAACAATGTGACACAGCGAGGTAAAACGCTTGCAATAGCTGTAGAACATCACCACGAACAACGCCACAGGACTCAGGAAAAACACCATCCTGTTGATGAAAAACGTGATGGCCACAAAGAGCAACGCATTGATAATCACGAACACAAGACCCGCCCTCGGCGATATCTTGCCGGCCGGAATCTCGCGGTCCTTGGTACGCGGATTCAGGGCATCCACATCACGGTCGAGCCAGCGGTTGAAACCCATAGCGGTGTTCCTGGCGCAAACCATACAGCCCAGAACCTGAAGCAGCAGAACCCACGTGAACTCGCCGCCGCCAAAACTGGGACTTATTCCAAGAAAAAATCCGCAGAGCGCAAACGGCAGACAAAATACCGTATGCGCAAAACGGACCAATTTGAAGTATTTTGTAATATTTTCTAACATTGTATGTATTACTCCTCGTAATCAACAACATCATCCAGGGCAGTCTCAGAGCCCTTCTTTGTGGAAATCATATTAAGGAAACCTACCTCACGGTCAGAGAGGAATCTCCAGTGACCGCGACCGAGCGATTTCTTTGTAAGACCGGCAAACATCACGCGGTCCAGCTTCTTTACGTCGTAGCCAAGGTGCTCGAAAATACGGCGCACGATGCGGTTACGGCCCGAGTGGATGCGGATGCCTATCTCTGTGCGGCTGTGGTCGTCGGCGTAGGCCACCTCGTCGGCAGCAATAAAACCGTCCTCAAGCTCAAAACCCTCGGCAATCTTCTCCAAGTCGCTGTGCGATACGGGCTTGTCGGTAGATACGTGGTAAATCTTCTGCACCTCGTTGCTTGGGTGTGTAAGCTTTTTGGCCAGGTCGCCGTCGTTGGTGAAAAGTAGTACACCGGTAGTGTTGCGGTCCAGACGGCCCACAGGATACACGCGCTCCTTGCACGCACCCTCAATGAGTTCCATCACGGTATTGCGCGCATTAGGATCCTTAAGTGTTGTTATATAGTCTTTTGGCTTGTTCAAAAGAATGTAGCGCTTGGGCTCTGGCTTAATGGTAAGTCCGTTGTACTTTACCTCGTCGCTGATATTCACCTTTACGCCCATCTCGGTAACCACCTCGCCGTTCACCTGAACCATACCGGCCTTTATCATACGGTCGGCCTCTCTGCGCGAGCACATACCGCTGTTGGCCAGATACTTGTTAAGGCGTATCTTGCCATCGTTCTCGATAAAATCGTCCTCGCTCTCTATGGCGGTCTCTATGGCTTTCTGCTTTCTGTCGGAGTGGTCCCAGTATCTCTTGTGGCGGTATCCCTGCTCGTCTATGGTATATTTGGGGCCCGATTTGCTGTAGAAAGGCCTTGGCTGCTGATTGTCGTTGCCATATCCACCCTGGCTGTTACGGTTCTGATATCCGCCATTACGCTGATATCCACCCTGCTGGCCGCGGTTCTGGTTGCCGTAGTTGTTGCGGTTGACGTATCCGCCATTCTGGCTGTGGCCGCGGTATCCGCCGTTAGGATTGCCGTAGCCGTTGCGGTTGCCATAGCCGTTGTCGCGGTTGCCGTAGCTGTTATAATTGTTTTCGCGGTTTCCGTAGTTACCTTCGCGGTTGTCGGAATTGCCGTAGTTTCTAGAGCCCTGATACCCACGGCTGTTGCCGTCAGAATTCTGGTTGCCGTAAGGCCTGCGGTTTCCAAAATTTCTGTTGCCGCCGTTGCCGTTCTGCTGATAATTGTTGCGCTTCTGATATGGTCGGGCGCCTCTGTTGTTGCCGCGGGAATCGTTGTCCGAGTAACCGGAGTTGCCGCGATTGCTGTAGTTATCCATTTCGTTTTCTTAGAAAAAATTTTCTGCAAATTTAATCCAAATTTTTTTGTTATCAGCAAAAAAACTCATCTTTTTTTTGCTGTAATGAAAAAAAAATTCATTAATTTTGTCACATACTAATCAAAACAATTATGGATACCAACACAATGGATAATGGCGGCTCGGGTTTCGTTACCGAGCCCGAAAATACAGGATCTGGTTTTGTTACTGATGCTGGCGGCTCTGGCTTTGTTACTGATGCTGGCGGCTCTGCTTCCGTGGCTGATGCTGGCGGATCAGGCTTTGTCACTGATGATGGGGAATCTTCTTCCGTGGCTGATGCTGGCGGCTCTGGCTTTGTTACTGATGCTGGCGGCTCTGGGTTCGTAAGCTCAGCGCAACAGCCTGCTGGCTCAGGTATCAGCTCTACATTCACTGATATTCAGGTACTTTCGTCGCAGGGCGCTATGAGCACTGTGTACAAGGGCAAGAAATACGGCAAGTGGCATATCATCAAGCGCATAAAGCCTCAGTTCAAGAACGATCCCAAATACAGGGAGCTGTTCCTGAAGGAGTTCGACAATGGTATCCAGCTCGACCACCCCAACATTGTACGCCTCGAGGACAAGGGCGAGGACGCCGATGGACTCTGGTACACAATGGAATACGTGGACGGACGATCGCTCGACCAAATGATACGCAACCGCGAGCTAAGGTCAGATTCAATGATCAAGAACCTGACACTCCAGCTCTGCGACGCGCTCAGCTATGTACATAAGAAACAGATAGTTCACCGCGACCTGAAGCCCGAGAACATTATGGTGACATTCCGCGGCGACAATGTGAAGGTTCTGGATTTTGGCCTGGCATATTCCGACAGCTACGACGACGACCTCAAGCAGGTGGGCACCAAGAAATACGCCGCCCCCGAGCAGATGACAAAGGGCAATATGGTGGATCAGAGGGCTGATATCTATGCCCTGGGCCTGATACTGCTGGAAATGTGCACCGGCGACATCAGCGACCGCGAGGCCAATTCGGTGGAGAATCCAAACTTCTGGACCATCATCCGCAAGGCCACCAAGGACAACCCCAACGACAGATACTACAACTGTCAGGAGATCATCGACGATCTGGGCCGCAATATTGTGAAGCTTCAGGAGCCTAAGCCTGCGCCAGTAGAGAAAGCATCAGCCCCTGCCACCGAGCCGGCGCCAATACCTGAGGCCCCCAAGCCTGAAGCTCCCAAACCTGTGGAGCCAGCAGCGCCAAAGCCCGAGCCTCAGAAAGCCGTGGACCTCAAGGACGAGAAAAAGAAATCCAACACAGGACTCATAATTGGAATCGCTGCAGCAGTAATAATAATAGGTGTTGTGGTGTTCCTCCTAATGGGCAATGGAGGCAGCAAGCCAGACGGCGGAGAGCAGACTGCAAACAACGAAGCATCAGCCACAGAAAACAAGCAGCAACAGGCAACCGAACAAAACAACGGCAACAACGGACAAACAGGCAAATTAGACAACGAAAACCCTGAGGTTAAGCGTCTTATGGAAGAAGCAGACAATCTCTTCAACAAAGACAAAAACATTGCCCGTGCCCGCACCATCTACGAGAAGGTGCTCTCGATGGAACCCGGCAATGCCAAGGCCAAGGATATGCTCAACAGCTGCAACAAGATAATGGAAGCCAGCAAGATAAGCGAGCTTACCGCCACCAGGGGCGACAACGGAAAGTACGGTTTTGCCGATAGGGATGGCTACATTCTGATAGATTTTGAATACGACAACGTGAAGCCTCAGATGCCGGGCGCCAACAAGGGCCTCTATGGAATCAGCAAGAACGGAAAATTCGGAATCTTCGACGACAAGACCAAGCAGCCGGTCACCGGTTTTATCTATGACAAGATGACTTGGGTAAGGGACGGCAAATGGCGATTGATGAAAAACCCCGTCGGCCAGGTTCAGGACTACATCTCGATAGACCAAAACGGCAATATCACTTTTGAGGAAAACAAAATGTAAAAACCCATACTAAAACAAAAAATGCTGGCCAAAAGGTCAGCATTTTTTTATAAATATTATTTATCACCGTAATGTCCTTTCATAGAGATTACAGAAACCTCTACAATATCATCGTAAATGAAATAAATTATCCTATCCTTGGAATTGATTCTTCTACTCCATTGCCCTGCACGATTGCCTTTCAATGGTTCTACCTTTCCTGTTCCACTCCTGGGATGCTCCTTAATCTCAGACAGCAGAGATGATATTTTAGTTTTCTCCTTTTCTGTACCAAATTTAGCCCATTGCTTCAATTCTTCACGAGCTTTGTCAGAAAATCTCAACTGATAACTCATAATCCCAAAATAGAATTAATTTCATCCATAGACATAACAGAACTTTTCCCCTCCTTCAACTGACGAACGCCTTCATCCAAATCCTTTATATTATTAGGATCATCAAACCATTCATCACCGGAAGGGCTTACAAGGCTGGAATACTTTTCCTCTTTCTGGCCAAGTACGATATTGATTCTTTCAAGCAAATCCGAAAGGATAACAAAATCGTTTGTCCCATATACAAAATCTATTATGCTATGACGCATATCCATAATTGCAGCTTCACTCATAATATGTAATTTAAAAATTATTGTTGCAAATGAAAGACTAATTATTGAGAAATCCAAATAATTTTCAAAGAAAAATCATCTATACGCCTCAATAATCTTTTCGGCAAACTCAAAATCCTCTGGCCAGTCGATATCAACGCCTTCAATTTTATCAACTATGGCCATATAGGGATTGAATCCGATGCGCTGATGATGGATTTTCCAGACATCGCTTTTGAACATAAAGAAGGCTGAGGTCTCCACGTAAACCGGCTCGATGGTCTGAGTGCGCGGAATCTCCTTGAGATCGTAGTTCAGGGGCTTGCCGTTGTACCAGGCGAAAGTCTGAATCTTCTCGGCGCTGAAGGCCGAATCGTGGCCCTCGTTCTTGATTTTTGAGAGCGCATTCTCGAATGTCTCCTTTTTGATAAAAGGCGAAGTAGTATGCGCCAAAACGTAGATATCAGCATCCACGGTCTTGGTGAATTCCTCGTAGATTTCTTTACCGAGAGTCTCGTCACGGTCCAGAAATTCGGGACGCTTCAGGAACTTTACGCCCTCAGGAAGGTATTTCACAACCTCCTCACTGCTGCAATATACATACACCTCGTCGATGCCGGAAACCTTTGCGAGAGTCTCCAGAATGTACGACAAGAGCGGCTTTCCGCCCAAAAGTTTCATATTTTTTCCCACAACACGCTTGCTGTTCAAGCGCATCGGCACAAAAGCTACGGTTCGCATTTTTGATTTTCGATTTTTGATTTTCGATTTACCAATCTACTATCTACTAACTACTAACTACTAACTACTATCTACTATCTACTATCTATTAGCTGCAAGTAAACGAATCTATTATACCCACAAACTCGTGGCTGTCGTTCTCAACTATCAGCGAGTGGATATTGTGCTTGCGCATCAGGTCGCTGGCTTGCGAGAGTTTGGCCATCTGATTGATAATCTTTGGGCTGGTGCTCATAATGTCTCTCACCGACAGCTGGAAAAACTCGTCCTGCTTGTATTGCATTGCACGGCGCACGTCGCCATCGGTAACCACGCCTATAATCTTCTCGCTCTCTAGCACCACGGCAATGCCCATCTTGTTTTTGGAGATCTCGATGATGGTATCGCTAACCTTGTTGCTGAGATGCACTACCGGAAGGTTTGTGGTAATCATATAGTCCTTAACACGTGCCAGAAGCCTCTTGCCGAGTGTTCCGCCGGGATGGAAACGCGCAAAATCAGTCTCCTTGAAATTCCTGACTTTGGATAGCGCAATTGCAAGTGCATCGCCCATAGCCATCTGAGCCGTTGTGCTGGAAGTTGGGGCCAGATTAAGCGGATCGGCCTCACGCTCCACAGCCACATTAAGGTTGCAGCTAGAATACTGAGCCAGCAGCGAGTCGGTGTTGCCCGTCATACTGATGATAGGAATGTTCCTGTCTATGAGGAAAGGGATAAGCCTTAGCAGCTCGTCGGTGTTGCCGCTGTAGGATATGGCAAGCACCACGTCGCGTGAATCTAACATTCCAAGGTCGCCGTGAAAAGCGTCAAGGGGATTCACGAAAAACGACGGCGTTCCCAGACTTGCCATTGTGGCGGCAATCTTCTCGCCCACGTGTCCGCTCTTGCCAACTCCCGTTACAATAAACTTTCCCTTGCAATTCAGGATAATGTCGACAGCCTTCTCGAACTCCTCGCCTACGCTTGGGATTATCCCCAAAAGCGCATTGGCCTCGTCACGAAGACACTTGATTCCTATATCAGTTATCAGACTCATTGATTAATTTCATATTTTTTTCGCACTGATCCCACTGATGACACTGATTTTACACAGATTAATTTTCGTGGTAATAATAAAAATCTGTGTCATCTGTGTCATCTGTGCGAAACATAAAAATTCATCGAATTCACGTTAAATTTTCTGTGTCATCTGTGCGAAACTTTTATATTGTTAATTAAAGAAGCGAGGCCACCACGGTCTCGAAATCCTTCAGATAAAGCATATTTGTGCCGTCGCTGAGGGCTTTCTCAGGGTCGGGGTGAATCTCGAAGAAATATCCAGTGGCTCCGAAAGCCTTGGCCGCCAACGCCATTGCGGGTACAAACTCACGGTTGCCGCCGGTTTTGCCGCCTGCCGCTCCCGGACGCTGAACCGAGTGTGTGCAGTCCATTATCACTGTATCGGTGAAACGCTTCATATCAGGGATATTGCGGAAATCCACCACAAGATTGTTGTAGCCGTAGATGTTGCCACGCTCGGTAAGCCAAACGTTGTTGTTGCCGCTCTCGCGAACCTTCTGAACGGGGTATTCCATATCCAAGCCGCTCAGGAACTGGGCCTTCTTGATGTTAACCACCTTGCCTGTCTTGGCAGCCGATACCAGCAGGTCGGTCTGACGGCAGAGGAAGGCCGGAATCTGCAACACATCCACCACCTCTCCTGCCGGCTGTGCCTGACAGCTCTCATGAATGTCGGTGAGCAGCCTCAGCCCGAATTTACTCCTGATGTCGGAGAGCATCTGAAGGCCCTTGTCGAGGCCCGGACCACGGAACGATTTTATGGAAGTGCGGTTGGCCTTGTCGAACGACGACTTGAAGATGATATCGAGGCCGTATTTATTGTTGATGCGGACAATCTCGCGGGCCACCTCCTCAAGGCAGTCGGCGGATTCTATCACGCAAGGTCCGGCTATGATTGTTGGTTTCATAATTGCTTTTTGTGAATATAATTTCTAATGCAAAGTTACAAAAAAAGCGGATTTCCACAAAGAATTTTGCGAAAATCCGCTTTTCTATAGTGATTATCGACGAATAGTTTTTATCGCACAGATGACACTGATGACACTGATTCTTCACAGATTACTACGTAATATTATCTAAAAAAATCTGTGTTATCTGTGACATCTGTGCGAAACTTTAAGTTAGTCTTACTCACGATAATTATTTTTATACAAACAGAAGCACCATCAATTCCGCAATCAGCACACGGAAAAACATTGTGAGAGGATATACTGTGGCGTATCCTACTGCTGGAGCATCCTTGGCTGTAAGAGAGTTGGCGTATGCAAGTGCTGGCGGATCGGTGTGGCTGCCGGCAATGATACCCGTAAGTGTGAAATAGTTAACCTTGAAGAACTTGCGTCCCACGATGCCCATTATAAGCAATGGCAGGAAGGTGATGATGAAACCGTAGCCAATCCACGAATATCCGCCGTTTGCCACTGTATCAACAAAACCGTCGCCGGCTTTGATTCCCACACAGGCAAGGAAGAGTGAAATACCTATCTCGCTGAGCATCAGGTTGGCCGACTGTGTGGTATATGTGGCGAAACCGAATCTTGGACCGAACTTGGCAAGAAGTATCGCAATGATGAGCGGACCACCGGCCAAACCAAGCTTGAAAGGCTGGGGAACGCCAGGAATTGTGAACGGAATGCTTCCGAAAATAACTCCTACTGCAATGCCTATGAAGATTGTGGCGAGGTTGGGATGATAGAGACGGCGCATGGAATTGCCGAGCTTGCTCTCAACACCTGCTATGGAGGCCTCGGTACCTACCACCGATACTGTATCGCCAAGCTGAAGTATCAGCTCTCGGCTGGCCAGAAGGTCCACACCGGCACGCTGAACACGTGTGATGTTGCAGCCGTAGATCTTGCGGAGAGCCAGGCTTCCGAGACGCTTGCCGTTTACCTCGGGCTTGGTAACCACGATGCGGCGGTTTACGAATGTGCTGCCAGGACGTACCCATTGCTGACGCTCCATGGATATCTGCTTGCCTATCTGAGCGGTGATGGTGTCGGTATCTGAAGCTTTCAGGATAACGAAAATCTTATCGTTGGGTTTTAGAACTGTATCAGGGTTTGCGAGTGTTATCTCGTTGGTTTCCACGCTCCAGTGACGCGAGATTACGAAATCTCTGTCGGGGAAAAGTGTCTTTACCTCGCGGATGGTTTTGCCGCAGATGGCGGGGTTCTCTACCTGGAGGCTGATGGCTGTGGCGGAATTGTGGTCTTCCTTGGCAAGCTCGTCAAATTCGGCCTCCTCTTTCTTGAAATCGATCTTGAAAACCGATTTCACAACTATCATAGTAAGTATGATTCCGATAACTCCGAGAGGATATGCAACGGCATAACCCATTGCCATAGTGTCGATTACAGAAGTTTCGCCACCCATATCCTTGAGCGCCTGCTGGGCTGCTCCAAGGCCAGGTGTGTTGGTGACGGCGCCCGACATGATGCCCACCATTGTGGCTACGGGAATATCAGTAATCCAATGGATTACAAGTGCTGTGATGGCACCCAGCAAAACCACGCCAACGGCCAGACCGTTGAGTGTGACGCCGCCCTCCTTGAATGACGAGAAGAAACCGGGACCTACCTTCATACCGATGGCGAAGATGAAGAGAATCAAACCGAAATCGCGCAGGAAATGCACAAGGTTGTCATCCATTCCCATTCCAAAGTGTCCGAGGATGATGCCCACAAACAAAATGAATGTGGCACCCAGCGACACGCCAAAAATCTTTATCTTGCCAAGCAAGAGTCCGAGCGAGATTATCACGCCCAAAAGCAATACGGAGTGCCCTATTCCATGGCCCCATATCAAGTCATTTATCCAATCCATACCTGTTTTAAATTTTGCGCAAAGGTATATAATTATCGGGAAATATAAAATGAAGTTTATGTAAAATTATCGAATACAGTTATTGATAAAACCGATAAATCCAAACTTCAGCCCAAAAGCTTCACTATCTTGCGGCGGAGAACCTTAAGACGCAGAAACTGAGGCTTTTTGTGGTTGAAAACCAGTCGCCACATTGCGCCCACTTTCTTTATATAATCGAAATACCTGTGGGAGAACATACCCGAAACAGGCACCAAAATCATATACAGAATGCGTATCCACCAAGGGTCCACATACTTGCACAAAAGCACCAAAAGCACTGTGTACCAGATAGGAAAGAGTATCAGATACAGGCCAAAACGCACCGAAGTGTGGAAATTGCGGTCCTTGATGCGCGATGTAAGCAGAAATGGCGAATGATAGGGCACAAAATTGTTCAAAAGTCCGAATAATGCAATGGGCAGCGATGCCAGCAGACACAGCGACCTGAAAAACACGCCCGTAATCCTGAACCTCTTGCGCACAATGCGGTCGGTGAGGTTCCATGAAGTAAGTATCTCGCGGTACTGATGCAGGCAGTCGTTGAGCTCGGCAAACTTCTCAGGGTCAGAGGCTTTCATATTGTCCATCTTCTCCACAACCTTGCGTCCGGCCAGCAGCTTGTTCTTGAAATTGTTTACCAGCTTTCCCTCCTTGCGCACAATCAGCGGAGCGTAAATCTCTCGCGCGGTCTCGAAATTGTCGTAGTTGTCGTTGTCCTTTATGTCGATTATCAGCTTGCTGAGGTCGCCGGTGATGCGCTCCACAAGCTCGTGGTTGGCCTTTTGGGGATTCTCGATGTATTGGTCGCGGTATTCCTCCACGCTTATCGGCTTTCCAAAATTTATGAAAACATTGGTTCGGAACGAGTAATAATCCTCGTAGTTGATGCCCACCGGCACAATCTTGACGTTAAGAGTGAACTGGCTGGCCTCCTCGGCCATGAACGCGATGCGGGTGATGCCTTTTTTAAGCGGCCTCAGCTTCCTGATGCCCTTGTGGCTGGCCTCGGGATATATTACGAGATAGCGGCGCTTGCGGAGCACCTCCACGGCCTTGCTGAAAACGGCGTCGTTTTCCTTGAGCGACTCCTTGCCGTCGCGGATGCGGAAAATGGGCAGTATCTTGCAGAAAAACAGGAATCTGCGCATTGCCTGACCGGCAAAGATGTCGGCCCTGGCCATGAAAACCGGCTGCCAGTTTTTCAGGCTCAGGATTATGAGCGCATCCATGAGCGCATTCTGATGATTGGGCGCAAAAATCACGGCGCCATCCTCCGGAATGTTTTCAAGTCCCTGAGTATAAACCTTTTTGTAGAAGATATAATTATGCGCAAACGTCGGGAAAATTTTCGCGACTGCATAAACCCAACTCGGGTCTTCAAGGTTATTGAACGAAATTGCCATTTTAAAAAAGTGTTATCTACTTGCTCTATTAGTTGTTATGGTCTGATATAGTTTCCGCCGCCTCAGGTTCCAGAATCCAGCAATGCCCATACCCGAAATTATATGCCACACGCCCCACCAGGCGGCTATGAAAGCCATTCCACCGGTCTGCAAATCAGGCGGAAAGATGGCGGGATTGAAAATCAGCATCAGGGCCAGGCCGGAGTTCTGTATGCCGGTCTCTATGGTTATTGTCCTGATGTCGCGGTCACGGAGCCGGGCCATACTTGCAACGCTCCAGCCTGATACAAAGGCAATTGCGTTGTGCACCAAAACTATTATCAGCACGTATTTAATGTAGCGGCAAAAATAATCAAAATTTGCGAGAAATGCAACCACCACCATACCCATAAAAATCACCATGCTGATATTCTGGATAGGTTTTGCAATCTTGGCGGTAACGCCGGGCAGAAACCTTGCGCAGAGCATTCCAAGCGCCAAAGGCAGTCCAATCACGAAAAACAAAGTGTTGAAAACCTGCGATATGGGAATCTCGAGCTGCCTTACGAGGTCGCTCTGGGATATGAAGAGGTTGCCCCAGAATGTAAAGTTTAGTGGAGTTATCAAAACCGCCGTAACAGTGGTGATGGCCGTAAGCGACACCGAAAGCTCTATGTTGCCGCGGCATATCGACGATATGAAGTTGGAGATGTTTCCGCCGGGGCAGCAGGCCACGAGAATGGCTCCAAGCGCCACTCCCACAGTAAGATGGCTCTGGAAAACAAAACAGGCCAAGAAAGTAACCGCCGGCAACACCAGCACCTGCGACAGGAAACCGGTGATAACTCCGCGCGGCCTCTTGAAGGCCATCCTAAAGTTCTGGGGCCTGATGCCGAGAGCCACGCCAAACATCACGAAGCCCTGCACTATGCTGAGTATCAGGCCTCCGCTGTTTCCGAAATTGAGCCTTACGGCATCCAGTTGCAACAATTGTTCGTACATAAAAATACATTTAAAATTATAAAGCCATGCAGCGCGTCAGTCGTTCTTTATTGTCTGTGTGCTGATGCCGCAGCCCTCGCGGAACTGGCTGCCGAGGCTTACGGGCAGCCTGCCGTCGAAGGGCAATTGGCCGAGTATCAGCTGTGCCGAAACCTCACGCGAAAGCTCGCTGTCCTCGTAGGAAACCACTATGGCCTTGGCTTTCTGAAGGTTGGCAAAACGTGTGAGTCCCACTGGCGAGCTGAAAATGTCCAAAACAACATTCTGCCCGGCCAGAAGATTATCCACAAAGGCCACAAGCTCGTCGGTCATTCCAAATTTCTTGGGATACGAGCTTATCTCCTGCAATCCCACCAGCAGAAGGTCATAGCCCTGAAGCTCGGTCCTTAAGCGCTGAAGCTCCTGCTGCTTGGCGGTTTTCTTGATGCGGTAGATATCCACATTCATCGATTTGCAGATGGTGGATTCAAACTCGTTGCCGTAGCCCTCCTTGTTGATGGTGAGCACGGCTATGCGTTTATCTGCCAAATCTCTGATAGGCAACACGTTGCCATCGTTCTTTATCAGCGTTGTGGCTTTCTCGAGAATGGTACGGTAAAGCTTGGCGGCGCGCTGGGTGTTAAGCTCCTTTATAAGATTCTCGGTTTCCACCATCGGGCTGATGCTTAGGCCCATACGGTATTTCGCCTCCAGAATCTTGCGGCATCTCTGGTCGATATCAGCCTGAGAGATAAGTCCGTTGTTGCGCGCCTCCACCATATAGTTGAAACTTTTGATGCAATCCGAAGGCATCAGGAAAACATCCACACCGGCCTTGAAAGCTCGCAGCTCCAGATCGCCGGTCTCGTAGGTTTTGCTTACGCCCTTCATCTGCAAGGCATCAGTAAACACCAGGCCGCTGAACTTGAGCGAATCGCGCAGCACACCCGAAATCACCTTGGGCGATATGCTGGCCGGAGTCTTGTCTGACTGGCCCACTATGGCAGGTATCAGGAGATGGCCCACCATGACGCCCTGCACTCCCCTCTTTACCAGATACTTGAAAGGGAACATATCCAGGGTGTCGATGGTGCGGTAGCTGTCGCGGATGATGGGCAGAGCCTCGTGCGAATCGGTCTCGGTGTTGCCGTGTCCGGGAAAATGCTTGGCCGTGGTAAGCACGCCCATGTTCTGCATGCCCTGCATTATGGAGCTGGCCTTGTAGGCCACATTAAGCTTGTTGGAGCCGAAACTGCGGTTGGCTATCACGGGATTGGCCAGATTGCTGTAGAGGTCAACGCAGGGCATGAAATCCACCGTGATGCCCATCCTGCGGCACTCGCGGCCAATCTCGCGGCCAAGGTCCAGCACAAGGCCGTTGTCGCTGAGGGCTCCAAGAGTAAGGTTTCTGGGGAAAACGGGAACGCTGTCGAGGCGCATCGACAGGCCCCACTCGCCATCGATGCCCACCATGAGGGGCACCTTGCTGCGCTGCTGGAGCCTGTTGTGGAGGGCGGCCTGACGCATTGGCCCTCCGTAAAAGAATATCACACCGCCAATATGGCAAGAGTCTATGTATTTCTCTATCAGCTGGAATGAGGGATCGTCGGAGGTCCACTTGCTGGAAAGGTCCACCATGTAGAGCTGTCCGAGCCTCTCGTCGGGGGTAAGCGAGCTGTAAACGCTGTCTACCCATCTGCGGCCCTTCTCGTCGAGGGTCTGGGCTCCAAGCCCCTGCATCAGGGACAGCAAGGCCGCCAAAAACAAAATTATTCTCTTTGCCATATACACATTTAATAAAAAAAGCCCCAAGTTTTCAACGGAAAAATTGGAGCTTGAATTTCTTAGATTGCAAAAAACCGTAACCGGTAATTACTTCTTTACGATGTTGTGGATCTGGTAGATGTCGCCGCCGGCGTTAACGATCTCACGTGCAGAGAAGTAGAAGAAGATCTCGTTGAGGGCGTTCTCATCAGAATCTGAGCCGTGAACAGCGTTGTGCTCCATGCTCTCAGCGTACTTCTTGCGGATGGTGCCTTCCTCAGCCTTGGCTGGATCGGTGGCGCCCATGAGCTTTCTCCACTCGGCTACGGCGTTCTCCTTCTCGAGTACTGCTGCGTAGATAGGACCAGAGGTCATGAACTCTACGAGAGAATTGAAGAAAGGCTTGCCCTCGTGTACGTAGTAGAAAGCCTCAGCCTCGTTCTTGGAGAGCTGGAGTTTCTTCTGGGCCAAAATCTTGAAGCCAGCATCGTGAACCTCAAGGAAAATGTTCTGTGCGAAACCGTTCTTTACGGCATTCGGCTTAATAAGCATTAAGGTGTGATTTCCTGCCATTTTTTTATATCAATTATTATTACTAAATTTGCAATGTGTTTTGCGGCACAAAATTATAAAAAGGAATCAAATTTAAAAATATTATAATGGAAATATTTTCAAAAAAAATTATCGACAACGTAAAAGCCGATATATCAGGGGTTAGCAAGATAGTAATTACAGCACACCTAAATCCCGACGGTGATGCGCTCGGCAGCTCGCTGGCTTTGTACAACTATCTGAAAACCAGCAAGGACTGTCACATTATACTGCCCAACAACATACCCGACACCTTTAAGTGGATGCCGGGCTGCAACGAAATCCTGATCTGGGAAAACGAGGAGTCGCCCAGGATTCTGGCAGAGGCCGAGATGATTTTCATACTGGATTTCAACACCGCATCGCGCGTAGACAAGATGCAGAAAGCCCTGGAGGAGAGCAAGGCCATCAAGATAATGATAGACCACCACCCCTTCCCACAGGAGGGATTGTGCAAGTATGTGTTCTCGTGCCCTGAGGCTGCGGCCACATGCGAGCTTATGTGGCTGTTTTGCAAGGAATGCGGCATCAGCCTCAGCATAGATTCGGTGAAATGCCTCTACACGGGCCTTGTTACCGATACCGGCTGTTTCCAGTTCAACTGCACCAGCAAGCAGACTTTCCAGGTGGCCGGCGAGATTGCGGCCTACGATTTCGACCGCAGCGAGATCATCCACCACATATACGACTGCTACACCGAGGGCCGCATGCGCCTGATGGGCTACGTGCTCAGCAAGAAGATGGTGGTTTTTCCCGAATACCACGCCGCCTACATTGCCCTCACTAAGGCTGAGGCTGACGAGTTTGGCTATCAGGTGGGCGACACCGAGGGCTTCGTAAACCTGCCGCTGAGCATTGCCGACGTTAAGTTTACGGCATTCTTCATGGAGAGGGACGGCATCATCCGCTGCTCGTTCAGGAGCAAGGGCGATTTCAAGGTGAACACCATTGCCGAGAAATACTTTAATGGAGGCGGCCACGACAACGCTGCCGGCGGAAAATCCTACAAGCCTCTCGACGTTATCGTGAAACGTTTCGTAAGCATCCTGCCAGAAGTTACCAAGGAATTAAGAATTAAGAATTAAGAATTAAGAGCTTTTCATATCAAAACATTGCCCCTTGTGGGCAATACTTTGAGAGTAGCCGGCAGCATGGCACATGCTACCGGAGAGGATAAAAGGAAAAAAAATGTCCAAGAAAATATTATTAATAGCAATATCAGCGCTTCTTGCCTCCTGCGGGGGCAACAGGGTGAAGAAAGACGACGGCCACAAGGAATACAGCATCTTCAACGAGAACCTGATAACCGCCAACAAGTATCTGGTGAAGGAAGACGCCGAGCGCATAGAGAGCTACACCAAGCGCCGCGGATGGCAGATGCTGGATGGCGAGGGCGGTCTCAAGTATCTGATATTCGACCACGGAGATGGCGACAGCATCAGCCAAAACCCAAAGGTAATGATGGACTACCGACTGGAGCTTCTGGACGGCACCGTGTGCTACAGCTCGGCCGAGGATGGCGAGAAGGAACTAGTTGTGGGCAGCAGCGAGATGGAGCCCGGACTGGCCCGCGCGTTCAAGAAATTCCGCCACGGCGACAGCACGGTGATGATACTCCCACCCCACTACGCCAAGGGCCTTATCGGCGATATGAACCAGATACCGCCCCATTCGGTGATAGTGTATTATGCAAGGATGAAATAGTGATAATTACGAATTACGAAATCCGAATTACGAACGCAATTGATTGATTAAACCTAACGATGGAAGAATCATCAAATAATAAAACCTCAATTACAAAATTCGTAATTCGTAATTTGTAACCCGTAATTA
>JAKSLV010000055.1 GCA_024401025.1 Bacteroidales bacterium | reverse complement strand
GATTGAGTGTAATGATAAAAGAAAGATACAGAGATAAATAAATAAAGATAATGGATTTTAAAAACAAAAAAGTATGGATTACAGGTGCGTCGTCGGGTATTGGCGAGGCTCTGGCATATAAGTTCTCCAAATTGGGAGCCAGACTCATAATATCGTCGAGAAGGTTTGCCGAGCTCCAGAGGGTGAAGGCGGCCTGCGCAAATCCCGACCTTGTGGACATTGTACCCATCGACCTGGAGAAATACGAGGACATTGCACAGATAGTGGGCCCGGTGCTGAAACGCGTGGGCAATATCGACATATTGATAAACAACGGCGGCGCCAGTCAGCGTGCCCTCGTGGTGGACGAGGACCTGAAGGTGGTGGAGAAAATGATGAAGATAAACTTCATGGGCGCAGTGGCGCTCACGAAGGTGGTGCTTCCCGGCATGATAGAGCAGAAACGCGGACACATTGTCTGCATGAGCAGTCTGGCCGGCAAGTTCGGAATTCCGCTCCGTTCGGGCTATGCGGCAGCCAAGCACGCACTGCACGGTTTCTTCGAGACCCTGAGGGCCGAAAACCACGACAACGGTATACGCGTTTTGATGGTTTGCCCGGGATACGTGAACACCAACGTGGCCATCAACGCCCTCGACGCCAAGGCCGAGAAACGCAATCAGAACGATCCAGGTCAGGAGAAAGGTCTGGACCCAGCAGAAATGGCCGACAAAATAATAAAGGGAATCGAGAAGGAGAAACTGGAGATTACAGCCGGCGGCGGCGAAACCAACGGCATCTGGGTTTCGAGATTTTTCCCAAGGCTTTTCGCAAAGATTATCCGAAACAAAAAATAAAGACTCTATTGACGCAAGTCACCAAAAAAAAGAGCGCATATCAAATCGGCAGATTGCCGCAGATATGCGCTCTTATATTTATATAACTCGACTAAACTTGTTTTATTCCGCCCATCCTCAGAAAGGCTATCCTGCATACTCGTTGCGGATTTTGGCCTCCACTTCCGAAGCCTGCTTCTTGAACTCGGCATCGGTATCTATCTGTTTCTGAACGGCCTTGCAGGCGTGGTGTACTGTGCTGTGGTCGCGGCCTCCGATGGCCAGACCAATCTGCTGATAAGGAAGCTCGGTAAGTGTCTTGGCAAAATACATCACCAGCTGACGCGCTATCACGATTTCCCTGGCTCTGGATTTGGAATTTATAACCGCCTCCTTGATGTTGAAATACTCGCAGACACATCTCATAATGTGCTCTATCTTGTATTTTGGCTCGGCTCCGCCCTTCACAATCTTGCTCAGAAGCTGCTTGGCCACATCCAGGGTAAGCTCCTCGCGCATTACTGTGGTGTGCAGGAAAAGCGAGAGCAAGGCTCCCTCCAGCTCCCTTACGTTTGATACCACGGTCTGAGCAATGTACTTGAGGATGTCGATGGAGATTTCGGCGCCGTCGTTGTAGCACTTGCGCTGAAGAATCGACAGACGGGTATCGTAGTCGGGAGTGGAAAGCTCCACTGTGAGTCCCCATCTGAAACGCGACAACAGCCTCTCGGCCAAACCCTTAAGCTCGGCTGGCATAGTGTCGCAGGTAAGTATTATCTGCTTTCCGGCCTGATGCAGCGAGTTGAAAATGGCGAAGAAAATATCCTGAGTGCCCTGCTTGCCGGCAAACTCCTGAACATCATCAATTATCAGCACATCCAGCATCTGATAGAAGTGCATGAAATCGTTTCGGGTGTTGTTGCGGCAGGCGTCGGAATACTGAGTCTGAAACTTGTTGGCCTCCACGTATACCACAACCTTCTCGGGGAAATGCTCCTTGATGGCGTTTCCGATGGCCTGGGCAAGGTGTGTTTTTCCAAGACCCGAGTTTCCGAAAATCAGGAAAGGATTAAACTGGTTGCGCTTGGGATTGCGGGCAATGGTCTCGGCAGCGCTGAAACCCAACTGGTTGCACTTGCCGGCCACAAAATTGTCCATAGTATAATTGGGATTCAGCTGCGAATTTATGGTCTGACGCTGAATGCCTGTAATCACGAAAGGATTGTTGGGAATCTCCTGACCGTTGAAACCACGGGGATCCACATTTACGGGGCTCTGAGTGCCGTTGCCCTGGGATGGAACCCTGTAGGCGCCGGGATTCTGATAGAATCTCTGCTGATTGTCGGCAGCCTGACGCTGTGCAGGCTGAGGCTTTGGCCTTCCGCCGTCCACGATGATGCTGTATTCCAGCTTGGCGTCCATGCCGAGAACCTGATGCAGGGCCGATCTCAGCAACTCTATGTAGTTGCCCTCCAGATACTCGTAGAAGAAAGCCGATGGAACCTGCAACGTAAGGGTATTATTATCCACCTTCAAGGGTACGATGGGAGTAAACCAAGTCTCGAAACTTGATCTATTCATGCCGCCCTTGATTATCTGCAGACAATTGTTCCAAATTATGTTTACATTATCCATCACTTGCGTTTTTCCTCACGTTTTAGCATGGCTAAATTACGAATAAATTCCCAATTTCAAGGTTTTTTTATTCACTTTTTTTGCCATTTAATATTATCAAAATAGTTATCAAATAGTTATAAAAGAAAATTTATCTAGGCAATTCACAAATTTCGAGGTCAGAAATGTCTTTTCCCGAAATCTTGAACCTGATGGCGGTTCGTTTTGGCTGCTGTCCGTACTGCCCCGCGGCTCCGGGATTCATCAGCAGGAAATTGTATTTCTGGTCGTACATCACCCTAAGGATATGCGAATGTCCGCACACGAAGATGTCGGGCTTCTCCTCCAAGAATCTTGCGCCAAGGCCCCTGGCGTATTTTCCCGGATATCCGCCTATGTGGGTCATCATCACCTTGATTCCCTCTATGGTAAATATCTGGAATTCAGGATACTGAAGCCTTGTGTCATAGTCGTCGATATTGCCGTATACAGCCACCATGGGCTTCATGGCTGCCAGCTGGTCGGCCAGGGCCACAGACCCTATGTCGCCGGCGTGCCATATCATATCGCAGCTTCCGAGAAACTCCAAGTGCCTGTCGTCGATATGGTTGTGGGTATCAGAGATAAGTCCGATGGTTGTCATTTTTGATTTTCGATTTTTGATTTTCGATTCATCAGTTCACGGTGCTTTGCACCTCGCCGTCGTGGAAAACGGTTGTTATCACCTGGCCTTGGCTGATGTCTGCCTTGTTCCTTACCGCCTTGCCGTCCACCATTGTGTAGGTGTATCCCTTGCGCAGAATGTTGATGGGGTTTTTGGCCTCCATTAGCTGCTGCTTGGTGTTCAGCGAGTTGTCGCAGCGGGCAATGCGGTTGTTGATGAGGTTGTATATCCTGTTGGCGGCTATGGCGATGGCAGTGCCCTTGCGCTGCTCCACCAAGGCGAAACGCCCCGAGATGTTCTTCTGCATCAGCTCCACACGCTTAAGCTTGTCGGGGCAAACGTTGCGCAGCCTGTTGGTGATGGAGGCCACCTTCTGATTGAGAAGATTCTCGCACTCCATGGCCCTGTCTATCAGGAACTGAGCCACGGCTGTAGGAGTCTTCAGGTGGGTATTGGCCACTAGGTCGGCGATGCTCTCATCGCGCTCATGGCCTATTCCGGTAATCACCGGCAAGGGAAACTGACAGATATTCTGACAGATGTTGTAATTATCGAAACACTGGAGATCGCTCTTGGAGCCGCCTCCGCGTATTATCACCACGCAGTCGAAAACATCAGCATACTGGGCTATGCAGTCGAGGGCCGAGATTATGGAAGCCTCAGCCCCATTACCCTGAACCGTGGCCTCGAAAAGCTTGGTGTAGAAAACATAGCCGAAAGTGTTGCCCGAAAGCTGGTTGACGAAATCGCCGTATCCGGCCGCGCCTGCCGACGATATCACGGCTATCTTCTGCACAAGCCTTGGGAGCTGAAGCTGACGGTTCATATCAAAGACTCCGTCCTTCCTAAGCTGATCGATGGTGCGCTGCCTCTCCAGGGCCATCTCGCCAATGGTGAATTCGGGCAGGATGTCGGTGATGTTGATGCTGAGGCCGTACACCTCATGGAATCCCACGCGGCAGCGCACCATTATCTTGATGCCGGGTTTCATCTGGCAGCCGGTGGAAGTCTCGAAATAGGGTTTTATAATCCTGTATTGCGAGGCCCAGATTGTGGCCCTGGCCTGAGCCAGAATCTGAGTGCCGTCGGCCGACTTGTCGATAAGCTCCAGATAGCAATGTCCGCTGCGGTTTACAGATAGCTGCTGAATCTCGGCCACCACCAGAAAAGTTTGACCGAGATTCTGCTCTATAGTCTTGCGTATCAGATTATTAAGCTGATACAGCGATAATGCGTTTGATAAGTTGTCTGCCATAAATCATCTCTCCTCCACAACGAAAACCTCCTCGTCGTCGGCCTTCATGTAATAATGCTCGCGGGCAAATTTCTTCAGGTTCTCGTCGTTGGTCTTCAGCTCATGGAGCATGATGGAATCCTCGCTAATCTTGTTGAGGTAATACTGTTTCTCGTTCTCCAGCTTGTTGGCCTTGCCAAGGTGCGGAAGCTGCACAAAAACAATATTATACTCGTCCAGAAACAGCAGGTACACAATGGTTCCAACCACAGCACAGAGATACTTGTGCCTCTTTATTGCCGCAAAAAAGCTTTTCAACTTAGTAGTAGTTATGCCCATTTTCGTTTTTCTTGATTTTGATAAAAAAGAGATAGCGTGCAAATATACACAAAAAATCACAAAACCACCAACTATTCGGGCTGATTATTTTCGCCCACGGCTATATATTTGGCATCGGGATGCGCAATGTAGAAACCGCACACCGAGCTGCCCGGAGTCATCATGGTGGTGTCGGAGATCTCTATGCCTGTATTTGCCGTAACGTCCAGCAGATCAAACACCTGCCTCTTCTGCACGTGGAGCGGTGTGGATGGGTATCCTATGGCAGGGCGTATTCCCTGATACTGCCCCTTTATCATCTGCTCCGGCGTAAGGTTCTCGTCGGTGGCGTATCCCCAGTACTGCTTGCGCACACGCTCGTGGAGATACTCGCTGAGGGCCTCCACCAGCCTGTCGGCCAGGAGTTTCATCATTATGGCCTCGTAGTCGTTGCCGGCGGCCTTCAGTAGGTCGGTATGATGGGCAAGTCCGATGCCCGATGTGGCGGCAAACATACCAATGTATCCGCCCTCAGGGGCTATGTAGTCGGCCAGGGATGCGCAGTTGCCGTCGTCGCCGGGCATCTGCTGACGCAGGAAATGGAAGTCGGCCTTATGGCCGTTGCCGTCGGTTACCTCCACATACTCGCCGTCGTGCACCCGGGCCGGAAGTATCTGAATAACAGCGTTGGCGCGTGTAAGTTTCTCGTCTATCATGCGCCTCAGGATTCGCTGCCCGTCGTCCATCAGCCTCTTGGCCTCGGCCTGTTTCTCGGGGTTGGATCCTGATGCGTCGTTAACCTTCCAGGCCACCAAAAACATGGTCCAGTTGATGTATGGCACCAGAAGGTTAAGGTCTATGTCGTTGAGCACCAGACGCTCGGTGGTGTTTGGCACCAGGCTTCCGGGCAGGTGTCTTACAGCCGGAGCCAGCACCCTGGCCTGCTCTATGGAGAGAAGCTGAGGCTTGGCGCCGCTGTTCTGATCGCGCAGCTCCTGCTGACGCTTGCGCAGATTGATAAGGAACTGCTCGTCTTTCCTTATCAGTGCGCTGGCCACGTAGGCGTTTTGCGATGCATCCTTCACGTATACCACTGGTCCTGAATAGTTTGGAGCAATCTTTACGGCTGTGTGGATTTCTGATGTGGTGGCTCCGCCAATCATTACGGGAATGGTGAGTCCCTTGGCTTCCAGAGCCTTCACCACGTTTATCATCTCGTCGAGGCTTGGGGTTATGAGTCCGCTAAGGCCAATGCAGTCGGCATTGTGCTTGATGGCCATGTCCACTATGGTCTCGGTGGGCACCATCACACCCAAGTCTATGATGTCAAAGTTGTTGCAAGCCATTACCACGCACACGATGTTTTTTCCGATATCGTGCACGTCGCCCTTTACGGTGGCCATTATCACCCTTCCGGCCGAAGTTCCCTCCTTGCCGCTGCGGCGTTTCTCCTCCTCGATGGTTGGGCGCAGAATCTCCACGGCCTGTTTCATCACACGGGCGGTCTTCACCACCTGGGGCAGGAACATCTTGCCCGCGCCAAACAGCTCTCCCACCATGTTCATGCCGTCCATCAGGGGCTTCTCTATGATGTCGATGGCCATCGGATACTTGGCCACAGCCTCAGCAATATCAGCCTCCAGAAACTCCGTAATGCCCTTTGCCAGAGCGTGCTGAAGCCTCTCCTCCACTGTGCCGTTGCGCCATTCGTTGGATGGCTTTGCGGGAGCCGCGCCCTTGGCCTTTGCCTTGGCTATCTCGGCGTAGTCCACAAGAATCTCGGTGGCTCCGTTGCCCTTGTTGAGCACCACGGCCTCCACCTTGTCGCGCAGCTCGGGGTCGATGTCGCTGTACTTTATCATGGCGGCTGGGTTCACGATGCCCATGTCCATACCCTCGGCTATGGCGTGGTGCAGGAATACGGAATGCATCGCCTCGCGCACGGGGTTGTTGCCACGGAACGAGAACGAAAGGTTGCTGATACCGCCCGAAATCTTGGCGTATGGCAGGTTGGCCTTTATCCATTTTACGGTCTTTATGAAATCCACGGCGTAGTTGTCGTGGTCGCTGATGCCGGTGGCAATGGCAAGCACGTTGGGGTCGAAGATGATGTCCTCGGGATTGAATCCAACCTTCTCGGTGAGCAGCTTGTATGCGCGGCTGCATATCTCGATGCGCCTCTCGTAGGTATCGGCCTGACCCTTCTCGTCGAAGGCCATCACCACGGTGGCGGCGCCAAATTTCTTTATCACCCTGGCATGCGACAGGAATTTCTCCTCGCCCTCCTTCAGGGATATGGAGTTTACGATGGCCTTGTCTTGCAGACACTTAAGACCGGCCTCTATCACGTTCCACTTGCTGGAATCTATCATGATGGGCAGCCTTGCAATGTCGGGCTCCGACACCATGAGGTTCAGGAAAGTAACCATCTCGTGCTCGGCGTCCAGCATGGCGTCGTCCATGTTTACGTCTATGATGTCGGCACCGGCCTCCACCTCGGCACGGGCAATGTCGAGAGCCTCCTGATAGTTTTTCTCTGATATCAGCCTCAGGAACTTCCTGGATCCTGCCACGTTGGTGCGCTCGCCCACGTTGTAGAACGCCTTGCACTCCTTGCTTACGATAAGCGGGTCGAGACCCGAGAGGCGCATCTCATGCATGTTGGGCGCGGGGTGGTGTACCTTGCCCTCTGATACCAGCCTTGCGATGGCGGCAATGTGGTCGGGCGTGGTGCCGCAGCATCCGCCAATTATGTTTACGAGGCCCTCGTCGAGATACTCCTGCACCTGACGGGCCATCATCTCGGGGTTCTGGTCGTATTGTCCGAACTGGTTGGGCAGTCCGGCATTTGGATGAGCCGAAATCCTGAAAACCGACCTCTTGCCCAGGGTCTCAAGGTAAGGCTTCAGCTCTGATGCTCCAAAACTGCAGTTGAGTCCCACGGTAAGGAGGTCGATGTGCGATACGGAGTACAGGAGCGATTCCACGGTTTGTCCGGCCAGAATGCGTCCGCTCTTGTCGGCTACGGTGGCCGATACCATTATGGGGAATTTGCTGATGCCGCGGTTCTCCAGCTCCTCGTTGATGGCATAGAGCGCGGCCTTGCAGTTAAGCGTGTCGAAAACGGTCTCCACCAATAGGATGTCGGCGCCTCCGTCCAGAAGACCCCTCACCTGAGTGGTGTAGGCCTCCACAAGCTGATCGAAGGTGATTGCCCTGAAGCCGGGGTTATTGACATCGGGCGACATGGAAGCCGTCTTGTTGGTGGGTCCCATCGATCCGGCCACAAAACGCGGCTTCAGGTCTGTGGAATACTTGTCGGCCATGGCACGTGCCAGCTGCGCGGCTGCCTTGTTGATCTCGTATACATGGGCCTCCATGCCGTAATCGGCCTGAGATATGGATGTGGCGTTGAAGGAATTGGTCTCTATGATGTCGGCACCGGCCTTAAGGTAACGCTCGTGGATCTGGCTTACAACATCGGGACGCGTGATTACAAGCACGTCGTTGTTGCCCTTTATTGGCAGAGGATGGTCCTTGAACCTATCTCCGCGGAAATCGTCTTCGCCTAGATTGTAGCCCTGTACAAGGCTTCCGAATGCACCGTCGAGCACCAGTATGCGGCGCTCAAGCTCTGATTTTAGTAATGAGTATCTGCTGTTGGTCATAATATTTTGAAATCCTTGGGCATAGATGCCGTTTGGCTGGCAAAGGTATGCATTTTTTTTCAATTAAAGTAAGCATCAGCAACAAAAAAGATGTAAATAATCCTTGGAAGTGGAACAGAATTTGATTATATAACAAGTGTACAAAAAAACTAACCTGATGACAAAAAAGATTCTTATATACCTTATTATAATAATATGCTGGATCCATACGGCTCAGGCCCAGGTAAACTACGTTTACGACAACCTGAGGTCCGACATGGAAAAGGGCGTATCAGAAGACTTCGCCAAGGCCGACGTGATAGACACCACGGTATGGCTGGCGAGGCTGTACGCATGCGAGAGGCAGCTGAAAACCGAAGAGCACTACCGCGCATACACCGGATCGCTGGCAAGGCTCTACGAGGCCTACGAGAGGCTCGACAATGCCCAGGGCTGTCAGAGGTGCGTGCAGACCATGGAGTATCTGGCCAACCACTACAACGACCAAAACCCTTTCCTGCAAAGCAAGATACTGAGCGCAAACACCGAATTCAAGAAGAAGAGGGGCACCCAGGGAATGAACATCTACAAGGACGCCGAGAGCTATCTGGAAAACATCGGCGACCAGAAGGTGCTGGCCAAGCTGTATCTGCACATAGGCATCGCATTTGGCCGCGTGAACGCCTACACCATCTGTATGAAATACATCCAGAAGGCCGTATACATTGTTGAAAACATCATAAAAGACCCCAGACTGCACTGCGAGACATATTACCGCACGGCCGTGCTCTACATGGCCACCGAGGAATACGAGAACGCAAAGGCATACATAAAGGGCGCAATCACCATCTGCGAGCACGAGCACTATTCCAAGATGGAGGCCAAGTGCCGACTGGTGTATGGCGACTACCTGAGGAAGGCCAGCCATCCACAGCTATATCTGGCCTACGGCGAATACGACAAGTGCATAAACATCCTTACATCCGACTACATAGAACCCGACTACGAGACCAAACTAATCCTGGGCAAGGCATACAACGGCATGGCCAAGGGTCTGCTGATTCAGAACCAGATAGACGAGGCACTTGATTTTCTCGGCAAGGCCACAAGCATCAGCAAAGACTACGCCTCCAACCTTACCGACGCCTATATGACCTACGGCGACTATCACAAGAAGATGAAGAATCAGGATTCGGCTCAATATTACTACGAGAAGGCTTTCAACAACGCACGTGATGAGCGCAACTTCTATCTCTGGAAAGACGCGTCGATAGAGCTCTCGAAAATAATGCAGCGCAAGAAAAACTGGGAGAAGGCATACAAATACAAGGACATAGCATACGACTGCTACGACCAGATAACCAAAAACAAGAACAACCAGGCCCTGGCATCGTGGGAGGTGCGCAACATAGCCGAAAACGAGAGCCGCAAGCAGGCGCTCGAGATAGAGAAAAACCAAGACCTGATACGTCAGAGGGGCTTTACAACGGCATTGGCCGTGGTGATAGCCGTGGTATCGCTGATATTCCTGATAGCCACAAGAAAACTTCTGGTAAAGAAGAAGAAGAAAAATCAGGAGCTTCAGGAAAAGAAAAACGAGCTGGAGGCCACAAGCCGCAAACTCGTAGAGCAGCAGGAGGAACTAAGGCAGCAGGCCGAGGTGCTCAGCAAGCAAAACCTGGAACTGGAGAAACTATCGCTGGTGGCCCGACAGACCGACAACTGCATTTTCATCACCGACGTTAACGGCAGGATAGTATGGCTGAACGAGGCTTTCAGCTCGCACTCGGGCTACACTATGGACGACTACTCGGACGATGAGAAGAATCTCGAGATCATGAGAACCTGCAATCCTGAGATAAAGGAACTCATGGAGCGGATAAAGGTAAGCAAAGTGCCCATAACATACACATCCAAGACTTTCAACAAAGACGGGTCGGAAGTGTGGATACAGACCACCCTGTCGCCGGGATTCGACAACGACGGCAACATATCGCAGTTTATTGCCGTGTGCTCCAACATCACCGACCTCAAGTACGCACAGGACAAGATTGCCGTGCAGAACAAGGAGATAAACGACTCGCTGGAATATGCAGCCAAGATACAGGACGCAATACAGGCGCCCAAGCAGTTTGTGGACTACGTGCTGGGCGACTACTTTGTGGTAAACCAGCCCAAAAACATCGTGAGCGGCGATTTCCACTGGGTATCATTCAAGGACAACAAGACCCTCTTCGCCCTGGGCGACTGCACCGGTCACGGCATACCTGGCGGATTCATGAGCATGATAGAGCAGGTGATGCTGAGCAGCGTGTTGCAGGACATCGACGGCGACTTTACATCGGCAATGATACTGAACAAGCTGAGGGAGAGGAACATAAAACTGCTGCATCAGAGAGGCAGAAGCATCGACTCGCAGGACGGAATGGACGCCAGCCTTTTCATCTTCGACCGCGACAAGATGATGCTGAACTATGCCGCCGGATACTCGATAGCATACATCCTGAGGTTTGGCCAACCCGACGACGCCACAAGAAAGGTGGCAGAATACAACAACTGCCAGATAGTGGAAAGCAACGACAATAGCGCATACCTCATAAGACTGCGTCCAAACAGGTTCCCCGTGGGAGGCCACCCAAAAGACCACATCCCGTTCAACGACCTGTTCTTCAACGTGAACGATGGCGACATAGTGTACACCAGCAGCGACGGGTTCATCGATCAGTTTGGCGGACCCAACAGCAAGAAATTCGGCACACTGAATTTCGAGCGTCACATCCTGGATGTCTGCCGCAAGCCTATCAACGACCAGCGCCTGCATTTCGACAGGATTTTCAGCGCATGGAGGGGCAGCAACGAGCAGACCGACGACGTGCACATTTTTGCCACCATGCTCAGAAAAAATTTTTAGATTCAGCTATTTTTCATTAAATTTGCAAGTCGAAAAAAAATCAAAGCAAGTTAATGGAAAAAACGCAATGGATAATTGGCGGCATCACGATAATGGAGCCGATGACCGCCATTACAGACTTTATAGTAACGATAGTATGCGTGATAGCCTTCCTGAGGCTGAGGAAAATATCAGAGGAAAACCACGGCTACATGAAATACTATCCTTACTTTTTCCTTACGATGGGTCTCGGCTGTTTCTTTGCTGCAATAATGACTCACGCCATACCATACACAATGGTGGAGCAGATGCTCATGAAAGAGCAGATAAACGCAATGGAATGGCAAGACAAGTTTCTCTACCACCTTCACGACCTGCCAAACTGGCTGCTCAACATCCTGAGCGTTACGCTGTTCGAGATATCAATGGTGGAGCGCATCAGCAAAAACATCAGCACATACAACCGGGCCAGATATATGAAAATAGCAATGGCTGAAACTGCCATAGTGACAATACTGCTGCTCTGGAAGCTCAACTACGCAGTGGCGGCCGCCCACATAGGATTTGCCCTGTACGCAATAGAGCTGCCTATGATGCTGAAAATCTACCGCGAGACCCAAAGCCCTGAGGCCAAGCCATTGATAACAGGCTCGTGGATAATGCTGATAGCGATAGCCGCCATGGCGATGCAGAAAATCCTGGTGGAATATTCTCCGTGGTTCAATCACAACGACATATCGCACTGCGTAATTGCAATTACGATGTACCTGTTCTACCAATCGGCCAAGATAGGCATGAAAGATTCAACACACGTAGAGATGCACGGACGTGCTTGACAATTAGATTTTTATCCCCATGGAATACATACCATCCAAACTGCTGCAAGACGCTGTAGACCAGTTCTCGAGACTGCCAGGCATCGGCAAGAAGACGGCACTGCGCCTGATACTGGACCTTATAAAGCGCGAGGAGAGCACAGTAAACAATTTTGCCAACTCGCTGATAACGCTGAAGGCCAACATCCACAACTGCCGCATCTGCGGAAACCTCTCCGACGAGGAAACCTGCACCATCTGCCAGAATCCCAAACGCAGCCAGAGGCTGATCTGCATTGTGGAAAACGTCCGCGACGTGATAGCAATAGAGCAGACCGGCACCTACCGTGGCACATACCACATTTTGGGAGGTCTGATATCGCCCATCGACGGCATTGGCCCGTCCGACCTCAACATAGAGCAACTGATGGCGCGCATAGACAGCGAGGGCGCCGACGAGATAGTTTTCGCACTATCAGCCAACATGGAAGGCGACACCACATGTTTCTATCTGTCAAGACTCCTGAGGGACAAGGTTGGCAAGATAAGTCAGATAGCCCGAGGCGTGGCCTTCGGCGGCGACTTGGAATACACCGACGAGCTAACCCTGGCCCGCTCGCTGGAATCACGAACGGAATACAAACAGAATTAAATTGTTTAAACAAGTGCTTGTTTTCAGTTTAAAATCAAAAATCAAAAATCGAAAATCGAAAATCAAAAATCGAAAATCAAAAATCGAAAATCAAAAATCGAAAATCAAAAATGAAATAATGGACAATCTCTTAACATTAAACATACAAAACATCGGCGAGGACGGCGACGGCGTGGCCACCCACAACGGCAAGAAAATCTACGTAAACAACACCGTGCCCGGCGACATGGTGCAGGCCACGATAATCGACGAGGCCAAGACGTATGCACACGCCAGCCTTGTGGAGGTGGTGAAACACTCGCAATACCGCGCCAAGGCCAAATGCCGTCACGTGCTGGAATGTGGCGGATGTCAGATCCAGGAGATGAAATACGATGTGCAGCTGATGCTGAAACTCCGCCGTGTAAAGGAGGCCTTCCAAAAACAATCACTCCCTACCGACAACATACAGCGCACACTGGGCTGCAATCAGGCCTTCGGATTCCGCAACAAGGCCATCTATCCGATAGCCAGAAACGCGGAAGGCCGAATCGTGACAGGATTCTACGCTCGCCGCAGCCACAAGATCATAGAAAGCTACAACTGCCTGATTGGCGCGCCCGAAAACGAACAGATACTCAGGACAATAATAAGTCATCTGGAAAAATTCGGCATAGAGCCATACTGCGAGACCACGCATCAGGGAACAGTGCGACACGTGATAATAAGAAAATCGTTCGTTAATGGTCAGATAATGGTGTGCATAGTAGTCAACGGCAACGAGCTGCCTCAGCATCAGGAACTTGTGGATAATCTACTGAAGGCACAGCCGGGAATCCGTTCCATAACCCTGAACGTAAACACCGAGAAAACCAACAGCATAAAAGGCAAAAACCTCATCAACCTGTATGGCAACGGCTACATCACCGACAAGATAGGCGACATCAGATTCAAGATTTCGCCGCTATCGTTCTATCAGGTAAACGGCATCCAGACCAAGCGCCTCTACAGTCAGGCTCTCGAGATGTGCAAACTTGCAGACAACGAGACCGTTCTCGACATCTACTGCGGAGTGGGAACAATATCGCTGTTTCTGGCCAGAAACGCCGCCAAGGTATACGGAGTGGAATCGGTGGAGAGCGCGGTAAACGACGCCCGCGAGAATGCCAGATTCAACAACATCGAAAACGCCGAATTCATCACCGGCAAGGCCGAGGACGTGATTCCCGATCTTGTGGACCGTCAGGGAATAAAAGCCGACATCGTGGTGGTGGACCCTCCACGCAAGGGCTGCGACAAATCGGTGCTCGACACCATTATAAAAATGAAACCCCGGCGAATGGTGTACGTATCTTGCGACGCCACATCACTCGCCAGGGATCTCAAATATTTGACCGACAACGGATTCCAGATAAACGACGTACAGCCTGTAGATATGTTTCCGCACACCGTACACGTGGAAACCGTTGTATCAATTACGAATTCCTAATTCGGATTTGCATTTCACATTAATTATCAAATCGCCTCAGCCACAATGAAATTGCTGCCGCCTATGAAGATGAAATCATCTTTGCAGGCGGCATTTTTTGCGGCCTCCACGGCAGCCTTCACCGATGGATATGCCTGACCATCAAGGCCGTAGCCCATTGCCATATTTTGCAGCTCGGCGGCAGGCAGGGCGCGCTTGATGTTGGCATTGCAGAAATAATAAACCGCATTCTTGGGCAGCATCTTCAGGATTCCCGAGATGTCCTTGTCCTTTACGAAACCTATCACCATGCGCAGGGTCTTGCAAGGCTGATCCTCTATCTGCGGAATGGTGTAGCTTAGTCCCGCGCAGTTGTGACCAGTGTCACAGATAGTTAGCGGATTCTGGGATATAGTCTGCCAGCGTCCAAAGAAACCCGTATTCTCGTTCACATTGGCAAAACCATTGTAGATATTGTCGCGGCTGATGCTAAGGCCCTGCTGCTGAAGCTGCTCAATGGCCGCCAGCGCAGTAACGATATTCTTTTCCTGATACTTGCCGCATTGTCCGCACCTGAGGCCCGGATAATAAGGCGCGCCGCACTTGAAAACGTTGAAAACCTGCTTGCCGTCGTCGGTGTTGCCGGCCATCACGGCCTGAAGCTTGTTGCTTGCCAGTATCAGGGGAGCATCAAGAGAATTGGCCTTGTCGATGAAGACGGAGTTGGTGTGGGTATCGCTCTCCCCCACCACCACCGGCACGCCGCGCTTAATAATTCCGGCCTTCTCGCCGGCAATGGCTTTTAGCGTGTTGCCGAGAAACTGCACGTGGTCGAAAGCTATGTTGGTGATCACCGATACCAGCGGAGTAATGATGTTGGTGCTGTCGAGCCGTCCGCCCATGCCAACCTCTATTACGCCCACATCCACCTTCTGATCCTTGAAATACTGGAAACACATTGCGCTGGTAAGCTCAAAGAAAGACGGATGCTTGCTCATGAAGCCGTCCACATGGCGGTTTACGAAATCGGTTACATACTGCTCGGAAATCTTGTTTCCGTTTACCCTGATGCGCTCCTTGAAATCCAGGATATGCGGCGATGTAAACAGTCCAGTCCTGTATCCGGCCTCCTGAAGCACCGAAGCCACAAAATTTGAGACCGAACCCTTGCCGTTGGTGCCGGCTATGTGGATGGTCTTGTAGGCGCGGTGCGGATGTCCGAAATAGCTGTCGAGAGCCTCCGACGTGCCCAGACCGGGCTTGTAGGCATCTCCGCCGATATTCTGGAACACGGGCAGCTGCTCAAAGAGGAATTTCTCAGCCTCCTTATAAGATAGATTCATAATCGGGTTAGAGTTTTTTCTTGAGAAGAATCTTGTGAGCAATCTCGAAATCGGGAATTCCGTAGCCATAATCAGCATCAGGATTGTCCCACTGATGCCCTGAGGCTCTCACAGCATTCAGGATCTCTACAACGGGAGCGTTGGGATGGGCCTGCATCAGACACATTACACAACCAGCCAGAATAGGTCCTGCAAACGAAGTACCGCTGCTGCGTGTGATGCGGTCGGATGCTCCCTGAACTGCGGAGAACATACCCTGGGCGCAGACATCAGGCTTTACACGGCCATCCAACGTAGGACCGCGCGAGCTGAAGTAGGCCAGCTTCCTGTCCTTATCAACGGCGCCCACGGCCAACACGCTGTCGGCATCGGCAGGGGAAGTAATCCATGGGAAAGTAGAGCTGTCGCCGCCGTTGCCGGCCGATATGGTAATCACGATGCCCTTGCTTGCGGCAATGTCGCAGGCCACAGAGGCTATTGTGGTGTTGCCGTCGTTATCCTCGCGGGTGTAGTTTACGCTGGTGTCATCAAATTTCTGATACCCCAGACTTGCGTGCATCATATCCACGCCCAGGCTGTCGGCAAGCTCGGCACCCGACACAAAGTTGAACTCCTCCACGATATTCTCGGTGGCGGCGTCCTCGGTGCGGAACAGGTATACGCTGGCATCAGGGGCAGTGCCCACAAGCTTGCCCCTCCAGTTGGCGGCAATGCAGCTGAGCACATTCATACCGTGATTGTCGGAATCGAATACGGTGGAATCGCCATCCACAAAATCGTGAACGCCCAGCACACGGCCCTCCTTGAAGAGAGGCTTGAAAGAGCTGAGCTCGTTGGCCTTGTAGAATCCGGCATCGAGAATGGCTATGGTAACGCCCTTGCCGGTGAATCCTGCGCCATGAAGCTTGTGTACATTAAGCATCTTGGCCTGATTGTCGCCATCGCCGTAATTGTATACGTGCTTGTCCTGAAGCACAGGCTTCTTAAGCTTCTTTGGGCGTGTAAGCTGGAGTGGCTGACGCTGTGCCTCGCGATGCTTTATCCAGACGTATCCGGCATCCACAAACGAGAGTGTGGACAGGGTATCCAGCATTGTGGAATCGCAAACCACCACGCAGCTGTTGTACCACTTGGAGATGCAGTGAACCCTGAAACCGAGCGACTTCAAAGAATCCACATACGCCATATTTACAGGAAGATCCTGCTCGGTGATACCTATGTTCCACTTGGCGCGGCGGTCAAGAGCCTTCTGCGAGAGAAACTCCTGAGGCCTGTCAACAGAATATCCATTGCCGTTCTTGTCGGTGAACTTTACGGCATACTTGCCGGGAGCCACCTTGAACTGGGCCTGGGCCGATCCAGCAAACATGAAGGCCGACACCAAGGCCGATATCAAAACTTTTCCAAACAATTTCATTTGCTCTCTTATTAGTTAATGTAATTCAACGAATTTATAAAGTGTCGCACAGATTACATAGATTTTTACAATTTATAAAACAATCTGTGGCAAATCAGTGAAATCTGTGTTGAGCGTTTACTTTCTAAGCCTGTTGATGGCGGCAAAAATAATGATTGCGCCAATAAGGCCCTGAAGAAAC
>JAKSLV010000054.1 GCA_024401025.1 Bacteroidales bacterium | reverse complement strand
AAGGCTATTCAGGGCAAGTTTAAGCGTGAGAACAATCTCGACTATGCCGAGAACCAGATCATGGTTTCCACAGGTGCCAAGCAGTGTCTCGCTAATGTAATGCAGGTGCTCTTCCAGAAGGGCGACGAGGTTATTATCCCTACTCCTTACTGGGTTTCGTATGTAGACCTTGTAAAGCTCTGCAACGCCACTCCCGTTATCATCGAGGGCAAGCTCGAGAACTACTACAAGATTACTCCTGAGCAGCTCGAGAAGGCCATCACTCCCAATACCCACGGTTTTGTACTGAACGCTCCTTCTAATCCTTCGGGCAGCATATACACAAAGGACGAGCTTAAGGCTCTGGCTGATGTTCTGGCCAAGCACCCTGAGATCGCCATCATCAGCGACGAGATCTACGAGCACCTCACATACGACGGCTCGCACGAGTCTATCGCCCAGTTCGAGAATGTTAAGAACCAGACCATCGTTATCAACGGCCTCAGCAAGGCCTACGCAATGACCGGCTGGCGTATCGGCTACATGGCTGCTCCTGTAGAGATCACCAAGGCTTGCAAGAAGCTTCAGGGCCAGACAACTTCGGGCACCTGCTCTATAGCACAGCGCGCCGCCATCGAGGCTCTCAACGGCGACCAGACCATCATCGACAAGAACAACGAGGTGCTTATCGCACGCCGCAACATGATGGTGAAGGGCCTTACATCTATCCCTGGCGTAAAGCTGAACGTGCCACCTGCCACATTCTACTGTTTCCCCGATTTCAGCGCATACATCGGCAAGAGCTATGAGGGCAAGAAGATCAGCAACTCGTTCGAGCTTGCAGATTTCTTCCTGAACGTGGCCCACGTGGCTACCGTAGCCGGCGGCGCTTTCGGCGTGGATTCATGCATCCGTATGAGCTACGTTGTTGGTTTCGACCGCATCGAGGAGGCTTTCGTACGCCTCAACAAGGCTCTCGCACTGCTCAAGTAATTTTTGGGGCAAGCCTCAGCCTCTTTCTCCATAGAGCTGATGCTGCCTGATACAATACACGCTCCGCTGATGTTTTGTGCACCGGCGGAGCGTTTTTTATTTGCGTTTTTCAGCAAAAGGATGTATTTTTGTATTCGCAACAGAAAAGAGAGAATTTATATTGACTTATGGCAAACTATAAACGAAAACGAAAACGCACCAGGCGCGGACCCGAAAAACCGGCGCACGGCAAACTGGCCCTTGTGGCGGCCATTGCGATACTTCTGGTGATAATACTGTGGCCCAGCAACAGATTCAACGGCGTCAGCCCCGACGAAACCGGATGCCAGGCCGCAATAACAAACTATGGCGACGAGATTACGAGGCTGTCGGGCAAGTACGGCCTTTCCAGGGATTACCTGATGTCGCTGATAATGCTGGAGTGCTCCGGCAGGCGCAACGTGCCGCCAAGGTTCGAGAAGAGCGTGTACAATAGGCTGCTGGACGTAAAGGCCGGCAAGAAGACTCTGGAGGGCATCAGCCGCGACGAGCTTTCCGACGCCAGCGACGAGGCTCTCAAGAATCTGGCCAGCTCATGGGGGCCGTTTCAGCTGATGGGCTACAAGTGCCTGCACCTGAATATCCTGATAAAGGACCTGCGCGGCGACAACTCGCTGGAGCACGGCGTGGAATGGATAAACCGCACCTACGGCGACTACATAAGGCAGGGACGATACGCCGACGCCTTCCATATCCACAATACGGGCCGCCCGGTGCCCAAGGACGGCAAATACAAGACCTACGACAGCCGCTACGTCCCCAACGGGCTGGCGTACATGGATTTCTTCAAGGAGAATATGAAATAGAAACCATATAAAAAAGGCGCATCCGAAATGCCGGATGCGCCTTTTTTATGTTATTGGTTTTGCCGTTAGTTGGCGTGGCTGAACTTCAGTATCAGGGCCATTGTGGTTTTGTTTACCGTCATGGCGTTGAACTGGAATGTGCTGTTGCCCTGGGTCTGACATTCTTTTAGCGAGAATGTCTTGGGGCCCATCACGTCGAAAATCTTGTTTTCGTAGTTGCCCTTTATCTTGGCCATCTGGGCCTCTATCTCCATGATGTTGAGCGGTACCAGAGAGTAGAGCACGTAGAGGTAGTCGGTGCCGGCGGTGGCATCCATCTCTATCCAGTGGTCCTCGTCGGGGAATGCCACGCGGGCGTTCTTGTAGTCGAGGAATGGGCTGATGCGGCTGTTCTGGGGGAACAGGTGGTAGATCTCGTTGGTGAGGTCGGTGCCGAACACGTATACGTATGCTGGCTGGTTGTTGCCCACGTATATGCGGAATCTGGTGCCCGACTTGTAGGTTTTGTCTATCGAGATTACGTTGCCGTCCACGTGGCCCTCCATTGGAGTGCCGTCGTTTAGCAGCAGCTTGATGTTGCCCGAAAGTTTCGAAACTTCCAGGAACTTGCCGTCGGGAGTCTCCACATGGAGCTTGTTTTCCTTGCAGAATTCCTCGTCGAAGGCGTTGTTGTTGTCGCCGCTCTCGGCCAGCGATCTCTCGGCCTTGGTGTTCTGGTCGTATGAGAGGTTGGCGTCGTAGGCCTTTGATGAATTAGACGAGTATGTGTAGTCGAAATCGCCCCAATCGTCGTCCCAGTCATCATCCCAGTCGTCATCGTCGTCGCCGCCGTAGAGGTTGTCGTAGTTGTTGTCGGAATAGTCGGAGTAGTCGTCGTTGTCGTTGTCGGCCCAGTCAAAGTTGTTCCAGTCTATGCTGCCCCAGTCGTTGCCGCCGTTTCCGTCGTTTCCGCCGTAGTTGTTGTCGTTTCCGCCGTCGTTGTAGTCGTTGGGCGGATTAGGACGGTAGTTGTCGGGCTTTGGAGGCTTTGGATTGTTGTCGGGACGGTTGTTGTCGGGACGGTTGTTGTTGGGCTTGTTGTACTTGTCCTTGTTGCGGATGTAGTCGCTGTAGTCAAGTCCGTACTGGTCGGCAATGTACTTCAGGAAGTCGTTGTCCACCTGTGTGTATCCGTTGTTTGGCTTGTTGTTGTCCGGGCGGTTGTTGTCGGGACGGTTGTTGTCGGGCCTTGGAGTTACGTCGGCGGGGTAGTCTCTCTCGTTTTTGCTGATGCCGAAGTTCAGATGGTTGCAGTCCTTGTCTACAGTCATTCCGGCTGCGCGCTCCAGATTCATCTCGAAGGCGTAGTATACCCAGCAGGCGTAGTGGTAATAAGTGATCCAGAAGTAGCCCTTGTAACCCCAGTTTTCGCCCCAAGAGTTCTGTATCAGGAAGGCGCCGCCGAATTTGCTGTCGTCGTATGCCACCACCACCAGGGCGTGGCCGCCATACTGGATTCTAGGATTCTCGTTTCCGATAGGCTGCCAGAGACCGTCGCTCCTTACGCCCTGAGAGTTGCAGAGCGAGTTGGCGCAGTTGATGGCCATCAGCACGGGGTGGCCGTTGGCTATGGCGCGCTTGGTGCTTGTAACCTTGCTCTGGAGGTTGTTGTAGTCGAAGAAAAGCTTTGTGTATCCGGGCAGCCTGTGCTGAGCGGCCAGACTCTTCCATGACGATGGCACGTCGCTGGTGTTGATGCACGCGGGGTTTTGCGGATAGTTGCTAAGTTTTACGGCGCCGGTGTTCTTAAGCCAGTCGCAGGCGCGGGCAATGTCGGTGCCCGCCGCGCAGTTGGTGGTGCTCTGCGTAAGGATGTTTACGTAGGTGTAGCACGGCAGATATGCGTTCTGTGTGATCTTGCCTCGGTTGGTGATGCCGTTTTTCATGGCCCAGGCCATTGTCATGGCGCAGTATGTGCTCGACCACGCGGTGCATGTTCCGGTCTGGCCCTGGTTTCCGGGCACGGGGGTGTATTTCTGTATGGAAGCCGCCGCGGGTATGTTGTTGCTGATATCGCGTGTAAGGGCGGCCTGCACGGGCAGTCTCCTGGCCAGCGCGGTGTCGATGTCGCAGCTTGGGAAAAACTGCGCCACCGATGTTCCCGATATCAGGGCTGATGCCAGTGTTGCTAATATTATTCTCTTCATTGTGGTGATTTTTTGTGTTGTTTTATATCACAGCTTATTATTTCTTGAAGTAGAAATCGCCGAATATCGACGAGTTCTCCCATGGAACCTGCTGCTTCTGACTCATGTTGTAAACATCAGACCTTGTACCCTTGAATACGTCCTCTATCCTTGCGCCCGGCTGCTTGATGTGCTTCACCAGCTGCGATGTGTAGAGTCCGTTCTCGCCCTCGCCGTCGGATGCACACTCGCCCGGAGCTGTTGCAAATGCTATGAAAGTGCCCTTGGGAGCGTTTACGGCGGCCAGACCGCCATCGTTTACGGCGCGCATCTTGGCAAAAGGATTGTTGCGGCAGGCGTCAAGGATAATGATGTTGAGGTCGTTCTGGGCGTAGTCCATCTCGCCGAGCAGGCGCTGGAGGTTCACGCACTCAAACTCCACATCCTGTTTCTTGTCGATCTGAGCGTTCACTGGCACCAGGAAGTTGTCGCCATCCACCTGGATACCGTGTCCGGCATAGAAGAACAGGCCCACAGCCTGAGTCTCCTTCAATCTTGCGCCAAATTCCTTTATCTTGCGTATCATGTCGTCCCTGCTCATGTCGGTGGCGGTCATGGTCTCGAAACCAAGCTCCTGAAGTGTCTGACTCATGAGTGTGGCGTCGTTTTTGGGGTTTGGCAGAGCCAGGATGTACTGATAAGCCGAGTTTCCTATCACGAGGGCCAGACGCTTTTCCTCCGACAGGCGGTCGCTCTTCTCCAGAGTGATGTATCGCTTGTCGGTGGTGGTGGTGCCGCCGTCGTTCTTTATGGTGGCGTATATCACGTTCTGTCCGGGCTCCAGCTCTATCTCGCACTCTATGGTCTTGTCGCACTTGGAGGTAACGGTCTTGAAACCTCTGGATGCCACGTTCTTGTATACAGGCTTGTCGTTCAGGTACACAATCACCTCCTTGATGTCGGCCTGAGAGGTAATGCAGAGCTCCAGCTTGGCCTTGTTGTCGGTGGTGGAAGTGTTGTAGAGCTGAGGCGTGGTCCATGAAACCTCAGGCTTGCTTACCGAAGGCTTCACCTCCTCCTTCTCCTCCACGAGGTCGCCGTTTCTGAAAGTACCTGTCACGGTAGTTCCGTCGGTATGGAAAAGCGTACCCTTGCCGTTGGCGGCTGCATCCTCTATGTCGCCCACGTATCTTCTGCCGTCGGGACACTCCAGCATGCCTTTGCCGATCACCTTGCCGTCCTTGAAACAGTTGCCCACAATGGTGAAACCTGTGTAGCATCTCAGGGTTCCCTGGCCGTTGGGAGCGCCGTCGCTAAGCTGTCCTGCGTATCTTCCGTATCGTGTAAGCTTTATGCCGAATCCGTTCTTGCTGCCGTATATCAGGTCGAAATCCCTCTCGTCCACGCTGCGTACCAGCTTGCCTTCATTCCAGATTCCGGAAGTGATCTCGCCGTTTTTCTCGGTGTCTATCAGCACGCCCTGTCCGTTCATGTTGTCGCCCTTGAACTGGCCATAGTATATCGAACCGTCTTTCCAGTACCAGGCGCCGTAGCCCTCAAACTTGCCGTTTCGGTTGTCGCCGGTGTAGAAAGCCAGCTTGTTTTCCTCGGGGAAGGTGTAGGTTCCAAATCCGTACATCTCGCCGTTCACCCAGCAGCCCTCATATTGCGAGCCGTCGGTGGCTATGATCTTGCCCAGGCCGTTCATCTTGTCGTCTTTCCAGTATCCCAGATAGCAGTTTCCGTTGTCGAATATGTACAGACCGTATCCGTCGGTGGTGTTTCCTGATATCTGGCCCTTCATGCTGTTGGTGTTCACCTCGCCTATGAATCTGTCGTTTTCCCAGAGGCCGGTCTTCTGGTTGCCGTCGGGGGTGGTTCGGGTGCCGTATCCGTTGTAGTATCCGTCCTTGAACTCGCCCTCATATATCGTACCGTCCTTCTCTGTCATCTTGCCCTGGCCGTTGGGGTATTTCTTTCTCCACTGGCCCTCGTATATCGAGCCGTCCTCGTAGATGTTTACGCCGAAGCCCCTCTTGTAGTCGCCGTTTATCAGTCCTACCACCTGCTTGGCCTCCTCGGGATCCAGCATCTCGTCGTTGTCGAACACGCCCTTCACCACGCTGCCGTCGGCGTTGATGTATGTGCCGAGGCCCTGGCGGTTGTTGAGCTGCCAGTGTCCTATGTACTTGGTGCCGTCGTCGGCCCATGTGTAGGTGCCGTTTCCGCTGAAGTAGTCATATTCGAACTGGCCCATGTAGGTGTTGCCGCTGGGCATGATCTGGGTGCCGAATCCGTGGCGCATGCCTGCCTCCCAGTATCCCTCGTATCTGGTGCCGTCGCTGTAGAGGTATACTCCGTATCCGTCCTCGCAGTTGCCGTCCAGGCATTGTGCGTAGGTGGATCCTGATGCCGCAATGGCCAGCGCAGCCGCCAAAATTTTCTTGCTGATAGTGTGATTTGTCATTTTATGTGTTTTTTTTAATGATTTGTTCTGTCAGTTAGATGCAGCCGGGCGTGCTTTTCCATAAGCATTGCCGCATTTTTTTTCATATAAAATATTATGGAGCTGATAAACATCTTGTCTTTCAGCTCCATAATCAATTCATGCGGCATCAGGCTGCTTGTATTGGTTTTTCTGGATTTCTCTGATGCTGCCTTTTATCTTATAAAGTAGAAGTTGCCGAATACCGACGAGTTTTCCCAAGGAATCTGCTCCCTGCCCGCACCCTTGCTCTCGTGCGATATTCTGTAAACCTCGGATCTCACCTCCTTGGAGATTTCCTCCAGCTTGGCGCCCTGATGCATGAGGGCCTTGGCCAGCTGCTCGGTGTAGAGACCGTTTTGGCCGTCGCCGTCGTAAGCGGTTTTGCCGGGCGATGTGGAGTAGGCTATGAACGAGCCCTTGGGCGCATCCAGAGGCACCAGGCCCTGCGAACCGTCGTCGGCGAATGGGTTGTCGCGGCAGGCGTCCAGGATTATGATGTTCATGTCGTTGGCGGCATACTGCATCTGTCCCATGATCTTGTTGAGGCTGAAGCATACGCTCTCAACGTCCTTGGGCTGGGGGATGGGCGCCTCCACCGGAATCATGTAGTTGACACCGCCAATCTGTATTGCGTGTCCGGCGTAGAAAAACAGGCCCACAGTCTTCTCCTCTGCCAGCTTGTCGCCAAAATCCAGAGCTGCGTCCTTGAGAGTGGTTCTGGAGGCGTTGTAGTAGGTCATGCACTCGAAACCGAGTTTTGTGAGCACATCAGTCATCAGCTTGGCATCGTTTACGGCGTTCCTAAGCTTGGATACGTGCTCGTAGTCGTTGTTGCCCACGATGAGTGCTATGCGTCGCTGCTTGGAAATCTGGTCGCTGGCCACAAGGTCCACGATTCTGTTTTCTGATATCGTGGTACCTCCGTCGTTGCTGGCCTTTACGGTAAGGGTGTTTCGTCCGGGGTTCAGGGTAATCTGGAAATTGTATTCAAGATACAGGTTGCCCATTCCGGAGGATCCTATGGCGTGGCCCACCTCCTTGTCGTTGTTGTATATCCTTACGTCCTTCACCCTCTTGTCGGATGTTACGCCTATCTTCACTGTCATGGATGGGGCGTCGGTCTCGCTGTTTATTGTGGGCAGACTCAGCCACGAAACCTGAGGCTTGGGTACCGACTGGTCCACGTCCTCCTTGGAGATTACTCCGTCGCGGAAATAGCCCTTCACGGAGCTTCCGTAGGTGTATTCCATGGTGCCGCGTCCGGTTATCTTGTTGTTTTTCATGGCGCCCACGTATCTGATGCCCTTGTCCTTGTTCTCATAGATGCAGTGGCCGTTGGCCTTTCCCTCGTCGAACTCGCCCAGAATCACCGAGCCGTCGTAGCACTCCAGCATGCCGTGTCCGGTTGGCATACCGTCCATGAGCTCGCCGGTGTATTTGCCGTTTACTGTAAGGATTATTCCGGTCTCGTTGGGCGATCCGTATATGGGATCCAGGGCGGGAATGTCCTTTACGGCCTTTCCCTTCTCATAGATGGCTATCTTCTGCTCCTCGTTGCCGAGGTCCTCGTAGATGCCCTGTCCGTCGAACTCGCCGTTCTTGAACTGTCCGTAGTAGATGTGGCCGTTGTTGAACAGCATGGCGCCGTATCCGTGTGGCAATCCTTTCTTTACGTCACCCACGTATCTTACCTTGGAATCGGGAGCATCAGACTTGGCATAGTCGATGGTGCCGTATCCCTCTATCTCTCCGTATAGCACGCTGCCCTTGTACACATCGCCGTTCGGCAATACGTATTTGCCTATGCCGTTGGGTTTTCCGCTCTTGAACTGGCCGATATACTGCTTGCCGTTTTCCACCAGAACGCTGAATTCGTTCTTGCAGTTGCCCGACAGACATCCCTGGTGGTTCTTTATCTCGCCCTCGTATCGGCCCACCTCCCAGATGCCCTCCTGCACTGAGCCGTCGGGTTTGGTGAGGATTCCGTATCCGTCGAACTGGCCCTCCGAAAACTGGCCCTCGTAGGTGTGTCCGTTGTTGAACACCAGCTTGCCGTATCCGTGGTGCTTGCCATTGTTGTTGTAGCCCTCGTAGCGGTCGCCGTTTTTGTAGTAGGTAACGTTGAAGCCGTTCTTGTCGTTGCCGTATAGGCAGCCCGTGAGCGCCTTTTTCTCGTTTTTCTCGAACTTCTTGTCGTATTGGTCGTCCTTAAGCACCACCTCGTCGCTCTTGCCGTCGGTGTATACCTGGATGCCGGGGCCGTTGCGCTTGCCGTTTTCCCAGTAGCCCACGTAGCGCTCGTTGTCCTTGAAATAGAGCGTGCCCTTGCCGTGGTATTTCATATCCTTGAACTCGCCTATGTATGTCTGCCCTGAGGTGGATGTCAGGATGCCGTATCCGTTTGGCAGGCCGTCGTCGAAGAATCCCGTGTAGCGGAGCGTCTCGTTCTGATACACGCCGTATCCGTCCTCGCAGTTGCCGCTGATGCATTGCGCATTGGCCTGATGCTGCATTGCCACGGCCGCCGCTATGGCCATGGCCGCCGTTTTGATGGTAGTTTTTTTCATATTTATATAAAGTGTTGGTCCTTAAAGTTAGTTTGGCGCAAATTTAATAGATTTTGCCAAATAAATCAGCTATGCCCTAAAAAAAAATTGCAATACATTTGCGCTCATAAAAATAATCTATATTTTTGCAGTATCATAAAAACATTAATACATCACCCGAAATGTTAGAGATAGGTACAATACATAGCCCACGCGGCAAGAAAGCCATCCTCTGCGGATCAGGAGAGCTTGGCAAGGAGATAGCCATAGAGCTTCAGCGCTTTGGCATTCAGGTAATTGCGCTCGATAAGTATGCTGATGCGCCAGCCATGCACGTGGCCTACAAGAGCTACGTGGTATCCATGCTGGATGGAGCACGTCTGCGCGAGATAATAGAGGCCGAAAAGCCCGACTACATAATTCCCGAGGTGGAGGCCATTGCCACTCAGACACTTATGGAGCTTGAGAAGGAGGGTTACAACGTAATCCCCACCGCCAATGCCACATTCCTTACCATGAATAGGGAAGGCATCAGGAGACTGGCCGCCGAGACTCTCGGAGTGCCTACTTCGCCATACAGGTTTGCCGCCAACGAGCAGGAGTTCCGTGAGGCAGTATCAGCCATAGGAATACCTTGCGTGGTAAAGCCCATCATGAGCTCGTCGGGACACGGACAGTCGGTGATAAAGCAAGCATCAGACATAGAAAAATCATGGCAGATAGCCCAGGAAGGCGGACGCGCCGGCGCCGGCAAGGTGATTGTGGAGGGTTTTGTGAAGTTCGATTATGAGATTACTCTCCTGACAGTAAGGCACATAGGCGGTACATCGTTCCTGGAGCCAATAGGCCATTACCAGAAAGACGGCGATTATCAGGAATCTTGGCAGCCTCAGCCCATGAACCCTGAGGTTCTAAGGAAGGCTCAGGACATTGCCGAGAAGGTGACAACAGCCCTCGGAGGCCGCGGAATTTTCGGAGTGGAGCTCTTTGTTTGTGGCAACGACGTGATTTTCAGCGAGGTGTCGCCACGTCCGCACGATACCGGAATGGTTACGATGATATCTCAGGACCTTTCGGAGTTTGCTCTCCACGCAAGGGCTATCCTCGGTTTGCCTATTCCAAACATCGCGTTCCACGGCCCATCGGCCAGCAAGGCCATCGTTGTGGAAGGCGAGAGCAGCAAGGTTACATTCATGGGTATGGAGAAGGCCCTCTCGCTGCCCGACACCTCCATGCGCATCTTCGGCAAGCCAACAGTAAGCGGTCACCGCAGAATGGCGGTTCTCCTGGCCCGTGGCGAGAGCGTGGAAGATGCAAGGAAGAAGGTTCAGCAGATGGCGGAGTGTTTGAAGGTGGAGGTGGAATAGATTAAATAGAAATGTTAAACGAGGTTAGCCATAATACAGAGCAGTTCATTGGCGAGATGCCAAAGGATTTGCGCAAGGAATACGGACAGTTTTTCACAAGCAAGGAGACTGCCCGATATATGGCGTCTATGTTTAATGTTGACAAAGACCAATCAGAGATTAATATTCTTGACGCGGGCGCTGGCTCAGGTATTCTTAGCATCGCCTTTCTGGAAAAATGCAATGATTTTTTGAGTGAGGGCAACATAGTTCACCTTGTTTGCTACGAAAACGATGAGAATATCCTGCCCCTGCTGAAATCCAACCTGGAACTTGCAATGCAGAATTGCAGGTTTGGTTTCGATTACGAGATCCGCAACGAGAATTACATTCTTTCGCAGAAGTCAAATTTTCAGCCAACGCTTTTTGATACAGTCAGCTACAAGAAATTTGATTATATAATCGGAAATCCGCCTTATAAGAAAATCGGCAAAGACGCACCTGAGGCCAAAGCTATGGAACAGGTTTGTTACGGAGCGCCAAATCTCTATTTCCTATTTATGTCGATGGGAATCGCCAACCTTAAAAACGGTTCGGAATTGGTTTACATTATCCCAAGGTCTTGGACTTCTGGAGCATATTTCGAGAGGTTCCGACAATATCTTTTCTCTAACTGCGTAATTACTGATATCCATTTGTTTGAGAGCCGGGACAAGGTTTTCGACAAGGAGTCGGTTCTTCAGGAAACTATGATTCTGAAGGTTAGGAAAACTATAGACAAACCCGAATCCATTTCCGTGACAACATCGAATTCCAACAGCGATTTTGAGAATATAACATTGCTGAAAGTTCCTTACAATGTAGTGGTTTCTGACATCAACTATTATGTGCGCCTTGTGACGGATGAGAGCGAGGTCAGGATTCTGGAATTGCTGAGCCGTTTCAAGGATACACTTCTTGACCTTGGACTTAGGATGAAAACTGGATTGGTGGTTGATTTCAGAGCCCGCGAACTTCTAAAAGAGAATCAGGACGAGAATACTATACCTTTGATATATTCTCAGCATATCAGAGAAGGCCGTGTAAGGTTTCCTAATGGCAAGGGCACCGAATATCTTCTCAAGGACAGGCAAGGTCTTATGCAAGTGAATAAGAATTATCTTTTCCTTAAACGGTTTACCTCCAAGGAGGAATCACGGAGGCTTCAGTGCGGTATTTATCTGAAAAGATATCTTCCTGATTTTGAGTATATCAGCTCTCAAAACAAGGTGAATTTCATCGACGGATTGCAGGAATTGTCGGAATGTGTGGTTTATGGATTGTTTGTGTTGTTCAATTCCAAAATATACGATATGTATTACCGTATATTGAACGGTTCCACACAGGTGAACTCTTCAGAGATAAATGCAATGCCAGTACCGTCTATGCCCATAATTGAGAAAATGGGAAAGGATTTGCTGAAAAACAAAGATCTTTCGGTTGAGAATTGTGACACAATATTGAATCAATATCTATATGAGTAATCTGGAAAAAATGCAGAATCTCTTGCAGAGTCTCCAAGTTCCTGCAAGACAGCAAACTGAATTGTGCGCCTATACCTTGTTGGCAATGTCTGATATCAAGAAAACTACTCCTTGGAAAGACGCCTCCAACAATTGGATAAGGATTCACGATATTCTTGTTTTCTTGAAAAAGTATTACAAGAAGGAGTATGCGGAAAACAGCCGTGAGATTTTCAGAAAGCAGGCATTGCATCATTTCAGAACGGCCGCTTTTATTGAGGACAACGGCAAAGCCACCAACAGTTCAGATTACCGCTATAGAATTACAGATGAGTTCATTAAGGTTATTCGGGGAGCGATAAAGGCAGACGATTTTCTGAGCAATCACGAAAGCCTTGTGGCAAAATATTCATCGAAGAAGAAATTGGAACAAGTTCCTGTTATAATCAACGGGATTGAACTCAACTTTTCTACCGGCAAGCACAACGAATTGCAGAAGGCAATAATTGAGGAATTCGGTTCACGCTTTGCCAAAGGTTCTGAATGTCTTTATGTTGGCGATACCACTGAGAAGGATTTAGTGAAGAATGTTGAGAAACTCAATGAGTTAGGTTTCGAGATTACGCTTCACAACAAAATGCCTGACGTGGTATTATATGACGGACAAAAGAATTGGCTTTATTTTATCGAGGCGGTTACATCTGTTGGTCCTATGGACAGCAAACGCATCATAGAATTAACGGAACTTACAAAGAATGTAAAGAGCGGTAAAATCTTTGTGACAGCCTTCCTCGATTTCAAGACTTACAAGAAATTCGCCGACACTCTTGCCTGGGACACCGAGGTATGGATAGCCGAAATGCCCGACCATATGATTCACCTCAATGGAGACAGGTTTATGGGGCCAAGGGGATGAGGAAAGAACGTTTTGAAAATAAATCAAAATTATACTACTAACTATTTTATTCACAAATATGATTGATAAAGAAATTGTTAATAATAATTTAGACGACGAAAATGATTCAACTTTTAATCATTGTAGAGTTGTACTAAATGATTTGGTTACTAATGTAAATGATGTATCTCAATGGTCAAAATGGAACTCTATCCCTATTAATTATAGACTTGCAGCATTGGGTTCATTTTTTAATAAGATTGATGATGAACGTAAATTAGTATATCCATCAAGTCAGTTATTTGTTAATCGAAAGGAAATAGTCGAAACGGTAGAAGGCTTTTTAGTAGATGCCTTTTGTCCGATTCCCAAGGGAGGACGTGTGAATATTTTTGCACAACCCCAATCTGGAAAAACAACATTTGTTGAAAACCTCTTAAAATCTTTTATACAACAAATGGAAAATGGTTTTGGGGTCGATGAAATATATTATATAATTTGTGATAATCGACCAGAGGACACCATTGGGTTTGGACAAAAGTATGGTTCTGACAAAATTCATTTTGTTTATTGTAATATTGTAATGTTTGATCCTTTAATTTGCGAATCATTAATGGAGAAATTTTATCTTGCCCTTTCTGAAGCCCAAATAAAAGCTTTGGGAGGAAAGGATATCTTATTTATTATTGACTCTGCAAGCTATTTTTTTGATTTAGTGAACCGTATTTCAAAAGGTCGAATTAGTAATGGTAATTTTCGTTTGGATGCATTGCTAAAGATTGAAGAGATATTAGGGGATGGATGTAACATTGAAGGAGCAGGTTCATTGACCACTTTATTTACAATTGTTGATTCTCCGCTTAATGATAGTTCTAAATTTTTGATGCAAGAAGCACGTCATTGGGGAGATTGTGAAATTTATTTGTCTCATTACCTTTTCAGTCAAAATGTGTTCCCTGCAATTAATTTAGGGTTGAGCAAAAAAAATAAGGAAAGGGTAAGTAGAACTAATGGACGAGTCAAAAGTCGGTTATTGAATCGTTCAGAGATGTATGATGCTAATGCAACGCAATGGTTGGATAAATACGGACCCATTGACGTGATAGAGATGGTTAGAAAAAAGATGGATAATAAAGATACAGAGATATTATCTGTTTCTAATTCAAAGATTTTAGATTTTATAAAAAAAATATTTAACTAGTTTAAATATGATTCCGAAAGTTAAAAGTAATTATTTCGGAATCATATTTTTTACTGCAATTATTACGAATTCGTAATAATTAAATAATTATTCCTCAGTATAAAAATGTAGCATCCAAATTTTTTTGCTTAGTTTCACCTTCCTTTCCCTCTTCCTTTTCCTCTTATACGTATTCCACGTATTCCTCTACAAAAACTTCAAAAAAAATTTGGTGATTTCCAAAAAAAATCCCAAATTTGCACCGTAACTAATTTAAACACGACTGATAATGCATATTTCTTTCACATACGGCAATTGGTGGTGGCGCTTGCGGAAATAAAATCTGTGAGTCAACGCATCGTGCTATATGTTTTAGATATACGTAGAGATATTTAAAAAAGCCCTGTCGAACTCACGACAGGGCTTTTTTGTTGTGGGTGGTTGAAGTAATCGAAGTAACTGAAGTAATTGAACTTCTAATATTTCTTGCTTAGTATTTTGATTAGTTTAGTTACCAGCTATTTTAATTATTAGCGCTTCAATTACTTCAATCACTTCAATTACTTCGATTACTTAAAAAACACAGCATAAAAATGAGCAAATATTCAATCAACGAGAAAGGCTATTACGGCCAGTTTGGAGGCGCTTTCATTCCTGAAATCCTCCGAAAGAATGTAGTGGAACTCAAGGAAAACTACCTCCAGATTATGGAGAATCCTGAGTTTCAGAAAGATTTTCAGAAACTTCTCCACGACTACGTGGGACGTCCTACCGCTCTGTATCACGCCAAGCGTCTCAGCGAGAAGTATCAGACCAACATCTACCTGAAGCGTGAGGACCTCTGTCACACCGGAGCCCACAAGCTCAACAACGCCCTCGGTCAGATCCTTCTGGCCAAGCGTCTCGGCAAGACCAGAATCGTGGCTGAGACCGGCGCAGGTCAGCACGGCGTGGCCACCGCTACTGTATGCGCGCTTATGAATATGGAGTGCGTGGTTTATATGGGCGAGGTCGACGTAAACCGTCAGTTCCTGAATGTTCAGAGAATGAGAATGTTGGGCGCCAAGGTTGTTCCCGTAACATCAGGCAACCGCACATTGAAGGACGGCACCAACGAGGCCATCCGCGACTGGTGCTGCAATCCCGCCAACACACATTATATCATAGGTTCGGCAGTAGGTCCCGACCCATATCCTGATATGGTGGCACGTTTCCAGAGCGTTATCAGTCAGGAGATTAAGAATCAGCTTATGGACCAGACGGGCCGCGACTATCCCGACCACCTCATCGCCTGCATCGGCGGTGGATCCAACGCTGCCGGTACTTTCTACCACTATATCGACGACGAGCGCGTGAAACTCTACGCTGCCGAGGCTGGCGGACTCTCGCTGACAGATCCCGAGAAGTCGGCAGCCACAATCCACTTCGGCCGCGAGGGAATCCTCCACGGTTCACGCTCTTACGTGATGATGAACGAGGACGGTCAGATCACCGAGCCTTACTCGATATCAGCTGGCCTCGACTACCCAGGCGTAGGACCAATGCACGCATTCCTCGCTCAGGTGGGCCGCACAAAGACAATGCCCGTACTCGACGCCGAGGCTATGGCCGCCGCTCTTGAGCTCACAAAGCTCGAGGGAATCATTCCAGCCATCGAGAGCGCCCACGCATTAGCCCTCTTGCCAAAACTGAAATTCGGCAAGGATGAGAACGTGGTACTCACAGTATCAGGCCGTGGCGACAAGGATATGAACACCTACGCAAAGTACTTCAACCTTCAGTAGTTCAAAGTGTTTCGCACAGATAACACAGATAACACAGATTTTTTTTATTTAATAAATCTGTGATAATCAGTGTCATCTGCGTCATCTGTGCGAAAATAAAAACGACAATAGTATGTACAAATATAAAACCGTTTCCAAGACAATTCTCAGCGACCTCTACACTCCTGTGAGCGCGTATATGCGACTGCGTGACACAGGTATTCAGAGTGCGCTTATGGAATCAAACGATTACCACGGCAACGAGAACTCACGCTCGTTCATCGGCATCAATCCCTTGGCCAGCGTTTCCATCGAGCACGGCAAGGCAGTCCTGAAAATGCCCGGCAACGTTGTCACCAAGAAAGACATCACCGAGACCTACCGCGTGGAGGACGCCATAAACGAGTTCCTCACAAACTTTGAGGTGGAGGGCGAGAACAGCAATTACTGCGGTCTCTACGGCTACACCGCCTTCGACGCCGTAAGGTATTTCGAGAACATTCCCGTTGAGGACGTTACCCAGGAGAAAAACGACGCTCCTGATATGCTCTACATCCTCTTCAAGACCATCGTGGTTTTCAATCACTACAGCAGCAAGCTCACCATCGTGGATATGGTGGCCGACGGCGAGTCTGATTCAATCGCAAAGGTTGAGCAGTACCTCAACCGTCCAAGCAACCGCCTCGACGAGTTCCACGCAGTCGGCGAGACCACATCTACCCTCACCGACGACGAGCACAAGGCCAACATCCGCAAGGGTATCCAGCACTGTCTCCGCGGCGACGTTTTCCAGATTGTTCTCAGCCGCAGATTTGTTCAGAAGTTTGAGGGCGACGACTTCAAGCTCTATCGTGTGCTCCGCAGCGTAAACCCAAGCCCATACCTTTTCTACTTCGATTTCGGAGGTTTCAGAATCTTCGGATCGTCGCCTGAGACCCACTGCCGCATCGAGGGCGGACGTGCCTACATCGACCCGATAGCCGGAACCACCAAGCGCACAGGCGACCCCGAGCAGGACCGCCGCAACGCCGAGTATCTCCGCAACGACCCTAAGGAGAATGCCGAGCACGTAATGCTAGTGGACCTTGCCCGCAACGACCTAAACCGCAACTGCGACAATGTGAAAGTGGATTTCTACAAGGATATGCAGTTCTACAGCCACGTAATCCACTTGGTGAGCCGTGTGTCAGGTCAGTTGAGACCCGGCGCCGACAGCATCCGCTCCTTCATCGACACCTTCCCGGCCGGCACATTGAGCGGAGCCCCCAAGGTTCGCGCTATGCAGCTGATAAACGAGATAGAGCCACACAGCCGCGGAATCTACGGTGGCTGCATCGGATTCCTTGGTCTGAAAGGATCGCTCAATCAGGCAATTACAATCCGTACATTTGTATCCAGAAACAACGAGCTGTGGTTCCAGGCCGGCGGCGGCATCGTGGCCAAGAGCAACGAGGAATACGAGCTCTGCGAGGTCAACAACAAACTCGGCGCCCTCCGCACCGCAGTCCAGTTGGCCGAGAAAATGTA
>JAKSLV010000053.1 GCA_024401025.1 Bacteroidales bacterium | reverse complement strand
GGTCTTACTACTCAAAAATCAAACGTACAAGGAAAAACAAAAAAAATATCTTATTGAGGTTTGGATATTAGAAGAACTGAACTGTGTAGCCAATCTTGTTGAAAGGCAGCATCAGAAGTTCGGAGTATTCCTGACCGGTCTGCTCCATATCCTCATCGTCGTCTGGGTAATGCCAGTTGATGGTAACATCGTTTCCGTTCTTGTACAGGGTCTCCCAGCGGTTGAACATTTCCAACAGAATCTTTGAAGATGCTGTGTTGAAGTAGTCCAACTTGAGGTTGACTATAGTTTTTGGACAAGGATTCTTGCTGTATTCCTCAATCCAGTCGATAACTGGCTGATAGAATGCAGTTACATCCGAAGGAAACGACTTTCCTGTAAATTCGCAAACACCTGTGTTGGGGTCCATATCGATACCCGGGGTGTCAACCGACTGTTCTAAAATCAAGTGTTCTATCATGGCTTTGTGAGTTTGTCTATTTGTTGCTTTCTAATAATTTTTACTACCTATAACATAATAAAAATTATGCCAAACTTGCATTTTTCAAGTTAAATTTTACCTTTCGCTTTTAAAGTAAACAAGGATTTGCCATCTTGTTTACTTCTTGGAGGCTGTTGTTGAGACAGAAACATACACTAATCTCGCTCGAATCCACCTCGGCGGGCACCTCATAATAATAGGTTACCGTGGCACGGCGTGCGTGGTCGCTGAATTCGAACTTTGTTGATGAGCTGCTGTTTGCTCCTGCGATTTCGGGTGTGGCAACAAACTCACTTAGCGATGAAGGCGAATAAAGATTAATTGTGTAACAGATTACTTTGCCTTTTAAGGAATTGATAACGTTTACATCCTTTATGGTTATTGTAGGATTGTTGAATGTTAGCATTTCCTGCCTTACTTGGCATGCGCTTACGGCAATAATAACAACTGCTACGAAAACTAATATGTTTGCTTTCATAACTTCCGTGATTGTTAAATTTCACCTAAAACTTTCACGGCTCAAATTTACGAAAAAAAAATTATATAAAGCAAAACTTTAAGCAAATATTTTTTATACTTTTTTTGTTGTAATTTATATTTGCTATGCTGAATAATCTTTTGAATATAAGACTATTTTACATTTTTACTTAATTTGTAGCAATGATGTTGAAATATGCCGTCTATGGCAGTAATTCTCTATTTTCCCGAAAGAATTTTTTTATAGAGAACTGCATCGTTCAGCACTTCTATGGCCTTGTCTATCACGCGGTCTTGCTTGATGGAGTATCTCAGCAATCCCTCCAGATAATAATAGCGTCTTACTATCTCTGTGCCAAGCATCAGGCTTATGAGCTCTTTGTTTGGCTCAAATTCCTGACGCTTCTGCTGCGCTATCTGGCTTTTAAGTGTCTTGATGGTGGCGTTTATCTCTGCCGACGAGTATTCCGACGACAGGGTTTCCTCCAGCATTTTCAGTGTCTTGTCGGCGTCGGTCTCGTAGTTGTAGAGTTTTTCGCCGGCGTATTTCCTGAAGTCGGCCAGATCGCTCTCTGTGATGCTGAATTGCTCTGGCTCAGCTATTTGGCTGTGTTTCTCGCGGTATTGTGTGGCGTAGTTGAAGATGATGTGCTCGTCTAGCAAATTTTCCAACAAGTATGACATTGTGTCATTGCTGACAATTATGTCAGGCATTATTCCGCCAGCATCCTTCACGGGTCTGCCATTCTTTGTCTTGAATACGCGGTACTGAGATTCGGCTATTGTGCTTGCCTTGCCCGACGAATCCTTGTGGGCGTAGTCCAGTTTCTGTATGCAGCGGCCAGATGGAATGTAGTATTTGGCAGTTGTGAGTTTCATCTTGGAATTGTAAACCAGGTCTTTGGTGGTCTGCACCAGGCCCTTGCCGTATGTCTTGCTGCCTATTATTACAGCGCGGTCGAGGTCCTGAAGCGCTCCCGAAACAATTTCGGCTGCCGATGCCGAGTGGTCGTTCACCAATACGGCTATGGGGATTTCGGTATCCAAAGGAGCTTTCTCGGCCTTGAAGATTTTGTTCCACTCAGACACTCTTCCTCGCATATCTACAACGGTTTCGCCTTGATTGCAGAAAATGTTTACGATGTTTACAGCTTCCACCAGCAGGCCTCCGGGATTGTCGCGGAGGTCTATTATGAGTTTCTCGATTTTTTTATCGTTCTTCAGTTTCATGAATGCGTCGCGCAGTTCGCTGCCGCAGTCCTGAGTGAAACCTGACAGACTTATGTATCCAACCTTGGGAGCTATCTCGCCATAATATGGAATGTTGGGCACGGATATCATGGCGCGCTTCATCTGGTAATCGTGTTTTGCGCCGTTGCGCTCGGCGGTGATGTTTACATTAGTGCCGGGCTGACCCTTCATCACCAGCTCCAGCTCGTCGTAGGTCTTGTTGGCGGTTTCCTTGCCGTTTATCACCAGCAGTTTGTCGCCAATCCTTAGACCGGCCTTGTCGGCAGGAGAGTCCTTGTCGATATCGCCTATGATGTAGCTGTTGTTTACATTCTCCATGGCTATTCCTATGCCTGCGTAGTCGCCGGTGTTCATGAAGGTTACGTCCTCCACCAGCGATTCGGGATAATACACAGTGTACGGGTCCAGGCTTTCCAGCATCTTGTCCATGGCGGTTTTTATCACCTCGCCGCTTGATATCTCGTCCACATACATTATGCGCAGGTTTCGCATTATGGTGTGGAAGATCTCGAGGTTCTTCATCAGCTCAAAGTCGTCGTCGTCGTTGAACCTCTGACACTGGGCCGATAATGGGATTGCGGTGGCCAAAACCGCCGACAGTCCCAGAATCTTCCAGTTGATTATTTCCTTGATTTTCATTGAATATTGATTTTTGATTTGATGTTTTGCTTTCTGTTAGTCCTCGGGCTCCTCGTCGGCATCGTCCCAGTAATCTATCTGCAACATTGCCAGACCCTCGTGGTCGAATATTGCCACCATGCAGAGGTCGTCGAAGTAGAGGATTCTCTCGTTGGTTTCCTGGTCTACCTCCACCTGAGGGTCGGCGGCCTTCAGGCTGCGTGTGTACTTTATCACCTGATCCTCGCTGTCGCCGAAATGGATTTTGTTGTCGAGAGTGCAGTCGGGGTTGGAGCATAGGAGCGAGCTAAGCTTGAAAACCTCGTTTCCGTCCTCGTCCTCGTCCAGGTCGAACGTAAAGTCGGTAAGCATGTTGTCGTAGAAGAGGGTCAGGGTTTTGCCGTCGCCGTAGTCTTCCACCTCGCGCTCGTCGGCCTTTCCGAAGAGTCCGATTATCTCTTCCTCGCTCATTCCAAACTTGGCAGGGCCCATGCCCTGGCCAATTACTAAGTTCATATTCATGGTTTGTAAGTTTTTTATGTTTATGTATAAAATTTGTTCTTAATGAAAAACAGTCTTCAGTACCTCCAGGCTTCTGATGTTGCTGAGATTGTCGAAACGGTAGGCGTAGTATTCCACCAGTTTTTCCAGCAGATAGCTTCGCTCGTTTCCGTTTAGTTCTATGTTCTCGCAGTTTACGATGTCGGTATCGGTAATGTTGCTGAAGATCTTTCCGTATGGCGGCCTTATCTGGTGGAGTATCGCTGCCGAATCTTCCACAAACATCGATTTCGACAGATCGAAACTCGGCTTTGTTTCCGAATATCTGTTTCCTGGATAAAAGCCTAAGTATTTGGCCAGTTGTATCAGGAATTTCAAGTGGAAGTTCAATCCCTTGTATTCCGGCTGGTCCAGAATCCTGAGGCTTGTGGCTATAAAATCGAAAACCGCCTCGTTCTCCTCCGAATACGACAATACCCTCGAGAGCATCTCGGCCAGAAACATTGCTATTGCTGTTTTCGACATGCTGAAAGGTATTGTGGCGTAGGTAACGCTTGGCGTTATCTTGCTGGCCTTGCGGATTCCAGCGCCGTTGGCCCCCGTGTATTCTATCTCGTTCAGGAACAGGGGCTGGCAGTAGGGCAGGGCCGAGGCCTTGTTTCGCTGCGATGGTATCACCACCGAGAACGACATTCGCCCGTTGTTGCGGGTAAATGTGTTCACTATCAGCTTGTTGTCGCCGTATTTGCTGCAATGCAGTATTATTGCCTCGGTTTTTTCCATCTGTCTTTATTCCTCCTCGAAGGTGCGTAGTATCTTTATGTTGTAGCAGTCGATGTGTTTGTTTTGTGTATCGCTGGAGTGGTCGAGCACCCATCCGCGCAGGCATTTCACAGTTTTGCCTTTTTCTGCCGATACCATCACTTCCACGTGGCGCTGCTTGCCGTCTTTCACAGCTTCGTACACGGTGTTTTCTGATGTTGTGCCATCGTCATATTCCACTATCATGGTGGTGTGAGGGTCTTGGCTGCCGTCGTCGGCATAGTAGGTGATGTCGGCCTCCAGGGTGTATATTCCTGCTGACCTTATGGGAATGTTGAACGCTATCGGGTTTTTGTCGCCGTCAAGCGGAAGATTCCAGTTGGTTTTCATGTCCCAGACATCGTTGGTGTCGCGGTTTTCCGACAGCTCGTATCTGGCACGCTCTTCCTGCTCGTATTTGCTCACCAGCTTTATCACCTTGGTGTACAGGTCCTTGTATTGCTCGGGATGTTTTATGTACCAGTCGATGGTTTCCAGATATTGTTTTCTTGTAACTCCCTCTCTGGCAAACAGGCTGTTGTAATACGACAGCGAGTCGTTGTGGAGGTTTACGTCCTGATAGTTGAGGGTTTTCAGCATAGCATCAGTCTTGTGCATCTCGAAAATCAGGTGGGCGCATTTGTCCTCCGGCATGGGTGGCTTTATGGTGGCGCCACATGATGCCGCAAGTATCAGCCCCATTGCTATGGGTATTGCATATATTTTACGCATGGTTGTATTATTTTCTTTGGGGCAAATTTACAAAATTTTGTAAATTTGTGCCAAATTTTATTTACAGCGATATGAATATAGACGAATTACTTGGCAGGGCGCTCAATATGGAGGCCCTGAGCGTGGACGAGGGCGAGTTTCTCTACATGAACGCCCCGCTGGCCGCGCTCAGCTATGTGGCCAACGAGATAAAGAACAAGTTGCGTCCGGCATCAGACCGAAAGAAAGTGGGCTGGATAATCGACCGCAACATAAACCTCTCCAACATCTGCTCCACCAGGTGCAAGTTCTGCAATTTCTCGCGCAGCAAGAATGCCCCTGATGCTTTCGTTACCTCTATGGACGAGTACCGCCAGAAGATTTCGGAGCTTTTTGCGGCAGGCGGTCGTCAGGTGCTGCTTCAGGGCGGCATGAACAAGGACATGGGCCTAGATTTCTACACCAACCTCTTCTCGGAGCTCAAGAAGAATTTTCCCGGCCTGATACTTCACGCATTGGGTCCGGCCGAGGTGGCGTACTTGGCCAAAGCATCAGGAAAAACATATTACGATACTCTTAGCATACTCCACGAATCTGGCCTCGACAGCCTGCCGGGCGCGGGCGCCGAGATCCTTGTGGACCGCGTGCGCAAGATAGTATCGCCGGCCAAGTGCTCGGCGCAGGAGTGGCTGGAGGTGATGCATCAGGCCCACGTGCTTAATCTGGCAACATCAGCCACAATGATGTTCGGCCATGTGGAGACCGTGCGCGAGCGCATAGAGCATCTTGTGGCCCTGCGCGACACCCAGGCACGAAGGCCCGACTATTCCGACGGCTTCATTACCTTTATTCCATGGCCTTTCTGGAGCGAAGGCACCCGTTTGGGAAAAGAATTGGGCCCATTCGCCAAGATTTCGGGCGACGAATATGTCCGTCTGATTGCGATATCGCGCATTATGCTTACCAACATCAGGAATATACAAGCCTCGTGGCTTACTGTGGGAAAGAGCATCGGACAGCTCTGCCTGCACTCGGGTGCCAACGATTTTGGGTCCATCATGATGGAGGAGCACGTGGTGTCGGCCGCCGGAGCCAACTACTCGCTCGACAAAAACGAGATGGTGATGGCCATCCGCGAGGCCGGCTTTATCCCTTGCCGCAGGAATTCGAGGTACGAATGGGTGGAGTAGGGTTTTCATGGTGCGACATCCGTGTTCTATCCCTAAATCGAAAATCGAAAATCAAAAATCAAAAATCAAAAATTACTCCCCAACCACGTCTTCCAAGAGGCGGATTTCCATCTTATCGGTGCGAAGAGACACTTTTGCTCCAACGGGAAGGGTGCATCGCGACTTTACGTGGCCAAAACTGAAGTCTTTTACCACCGGAATGTCAAGTCCGCTTATAAAATCGTTCAAAACCTGGTCGAGACTAAGGCTATTCTCGCCCTGGGCCTCGCATCCTTGCATCTTGCCGAAGATGATTCCCTTTAATCCCTTGATGTTCTTGCTGTTGCGTATGTGGGTGAGCATACGGTCAATTTTGTATGGCGGCTCGTTGATTTCCTCCACGAAGAGTATCTTGTTGTTCAGCGAATAGTCGTAATCAGTGCCTATCAGCTGCTCCAGTAGGGTAAGGTTGCCGCCGATGAGGGTTCCGCGTGCGTGTCCGGCGCGCATCACGGTGCCATCGCCGGAGTTGGGTTCGCAGGATATTTTTGTCCCCTTCTTTCCGTTGCCGAAAATATTCCACATCGAGGTTCGCGTGTAGTCGGTGTCCTCGGGCACCAGCATCGACGAGTGGAATGTAACGAGCTTGGTTTTCTTCCAGATGGCCATTATCAGGGCCGTAATGTCGGAGTATCCGCCTATGATTTTTGGGTTTTTGGCTATCAGGTCGTAGTCCAGAAGGTCAAGAATACGTGTGGTGCCGTATCCGCCTCTGGCACAGATAATTGCCTTTATGTCGGGATTTGCGAACATGGCATTAATTTGTGCCGCGCGGGCCTCGTCGCTGCCTGCCAGGTATCCGTTTCGCTCCAATATGGAGTTTGCTGATACTGCCTGATATCCTGAGTGCGCTATCTTGCCCTCGGCAGCCCTCAGCTGCTGCTCTGTGATGGGTCCGGCGGGCGCTATTATGCCTATCTTGTCGCCGGGATTTAGGTGTGGTGCTATCATTGTGTTCTGTTTTTTTAGCAAAGGTAGGTATTTTTTTTCTTTTTAACATTGTTAAGTTATTATATTGCGTTAATTTTGTAACGAATTTACTAAATTGGGATTATTGTAATTAATCGATAAAAAGTATGAGAAAATTGCTATTGACAGCTTTCTTGCTGGTGATGTCTATGATATGCCAGGCGCAGATTATTCTGCATGGCGACGAGATAAAGGACCCGGAGCGTCTGAAAAACTCCAAGGTATATGCAGGCCGCGTGGAGCATCCTGATACCATCATCATTGTAAAACACAATCCGGTGACCATTATGCCGAAGTATGTGTTTGCCACCAAGAAGCAGCAGGAAAAATACGACAGACTTACACGCAACGTGAAGAAAGTATGGCCATACGCCAAAATCGTGAAGCGTATCTACAAGGAGATGACCGACTCTATAGCCCATATCGAGGACGAGGCTGCCAAGAAGGCTTTCGTAAAGGAGATGGAGAAAAAACTTAGAAGCCAGTTTGAGGGAGAGCTTACAAGATGGTCGGTGAATCAGGGAAAGATTCTCATAAAACTGGTGGACCGCGAAACCGGAAGCACCACATACGAGGTTATCAAGGAACTTAAGGGCGGTGTTAGCGCTTTCTTCTTCCAGGGCGTGGCGCGTCTTTTCGGAAGCAGCCTCAAATACGAGTACGATGCCAACGAGGAAGACCGCATGATAGAGGACATTATCGTAAGGATAGAAAACGGAACTTTGTAACCTCTGCTCCGCCTCTATCAGCCAACCTCTAACTACTAACTACTATCTACTATCTACTATCTACTAACCACTAACCACACAAAAAATGTACGAATATATTTCAGGAATTCTGGCCGAGCTTAATCCCTCGTATGCCGTGGTGGAAAACGCCGGCGGCATCGGATGGCTCATCAACATATCGCTAAACACCTACTCGCAGATAGAGAATCAGCAGAAGGTGAAACTATACGTCCACCACGTGGTGAGGGAGGATGCCCAGCAGCTCTTCGGATTTGCCGACAAGAGCGAGCGCGAGATTTTCAGGATGCTGATAGACGTATCAGGCATAGGCCCCAACACCGCCAGGGTGATACTCAGCTCCATGAGTCCGGCCGAGCTTCAGGCCGCCATACTTCAGGAAAACGCCAAGCTCATAGGCAAGGTGAAGGGCATAGGCCCCAAGACGGCGCAGCGTGTGGTGATAGAGCTAAAGGACAAGATAGCCAAGGCTGATGTTGCTGATACTGCAATGGCAGGCGGCGTGCAGGCCACGGGCACTCACCGCGAGGAGGCGCTGGCCGCTCTCGTGATGCTCGGGTATCAGAAGGCTCAGGCCGACAAGGCCATCGACCAGGCCCTGGCTCAGGATCCTAGGATGAGCACCGAGGACCTCATAAAATTTGCTTTACGAAACGTTAAATAACCACATGAAAAAAATAACTCGTTCCTTGGGCTTGGCCGGCGTAGTGTCGTTTGTAGCGGCTTCGGTTCTTACTTCGGGCGCCCAGCAAAACGTTTACTACAATCACGGCGAGAGTGTTTTTGCCAAACCTAGAGTGGAGGGCGACTCGGATATCCTGGGCCGCAAGGAGAGGCAGCGCTCGCCTGTTCAGCTCAAGGACCCGTCCAACATAACCACCGAAACCCGTTACGACCAGGCCTCAGGCACCTACACCACCGTGCGCAAGGTGGGCGACATGGAGATATCGCGCCCCGAGTCCATAACATCGGCCGAGCACGATTCCTTGCAGAGCCATGGCGAGCTGCGCGAATACTGGAGGCGTCAGATGATGGACAACTACAGCCTGGACGGAAAAAACTCGCAGTCGGGCCTCAGCAGATACCTTAACCCGAGGATAAACGTAAACCTTCAGGGTTTCGACCGTGTGTTTGGCAGCAACATAATCGACATTAAGCCTCAGGGCAATGTGGAGGTGTCGGTGGGTGTGGATATCAGCAAGATAGACAACTTTACATTACCCAAGAAACAGCGCAACGACGTATCGTTCGATTTCGACATGGCGCTGCAGGTGGGCGTTACCGGAACCATCGGCGACAAGATGAAGGTGGGCATCAACTACAACACCGAATCCACTTTCGAGTTCGAGAACGAGCAGAAGGTGGAGTACATTGGCCACAGCGACGAGATTATCCAGCGCATAGAGTTCGGTAACGTTACCATGCCGCTAAACGGTACCCTGATACAGGGAAGCACCACGCTCTTCGGCGTGAAGACCGACCTTAAATTCGGCAAGCTTACCGCGTCGGCCATTCTCTCGCAGCAGAAGGGCGAAACCAAGACCATAGAGGTAAACGCCGGCGCCGTATCGCAGGAGTTTCAGATTCAGGCTTCTGATTATGAGGCCAACAGGCACTTTTTCCTGAACCATTACTTCCGCGACAACTACGAGACATCGCTTCAGAATCTGCCCACCGTAACCTCCGGAATCAACATCACCAAGATAGAGGTCTGGGTTACAAACACCAAGCTTCAGACCAACGACTCCAGAAACCTGGTGGCCTTCCTGGATCTGGCCGAGGCCGATGTGATATACAACACATCGGCTGTAAGGAAATCGGGCGCGCAGCAGTTCCCATCCAACAACAGCAACACCCTGTATTCCACCATCGTGAACAACTACAAGGCCGTGCGCGACATCAATTCGGTTACCAGCACTCTTAGCGGACGTTTCGAGACCGGCACCGACTACGAGAAGATTGGAAACGCCAGGATGCTCTCGCAAAACGAGTATTCCTACAATCCACAGCTCGGTTTCATATCACTGAACACAGCATTGCAGGACGACGAGGTGCTGGCCGTGGCCTACGAGTACACCTACAAGGGCAACACCTACAAGGTGGGAGAGTTTTCCACGGAGGTTAGCACTTCGGAGGCTCTGGTCCTGAAGCTGCTGAGAGGAACAGCTTTCTCGCCCAAGCTCCCCAACTGGAAACTCATGATGAAAAACGTCTACGCACTCAACGCGTATCAGGTTCAAGCCGAGGATTTCCAGCTTCAGATAAAATACCGCAACGACAAAACCGGCAACGACCTCAATTACCTGGAGGCCGGCGATATCAGCGGCAAGATGCTGATAAAGGTGATGAACCTCGACAACGCCAACACTCAGCTTGAGCGCATGCCCGACGGCGTGTTCGATTTCATCGAGGGTGTCACCATCAATTCCGAGAAGGCCAAGGTTTACCTGCCTATGCTGGAGCCTTTCGGCGATTATCTGGAGCAGAAGATAAACGATCCGGCGGCGGCTTCCAAATACACTTTCCATCAGCTCTACGACAGCACCAAAACCATAGCCAAGCAAAACGCCGAGAAAGACAAATTCTACATTACGGGATCGTACAAGAGCAGCTCGGGCAGCGAGATCTCTCTTAACGCCATGAACATAGAGGAGGGCTCGGTGAAGGTTACATGCGGAGGCATGACCCTTACCGAGGGCACCGACTATGTGGTGGATTATCTGCTGGGCTCGGTTAAGATTGTAAACGAATCAATCCTGCAGGGCGGCAACAAGATTCTGGTGTCGGTGGAGAGCAACACCACATTCAACAGCACCACCAAGTCGCTGATGGGTACACACCTCAACTATCAGTTCAGCGACAACTTCAACATTGGAGGTACTGTCCTGAGGCTTTCGGAAAAGACAATGACCAACAAGGTCTCTGTGGGCAGCGAGCCCATCAAGAACACCATCTGGGGACTCGATTCCAGATATTCCACCAGAGTGCCCTTCCTTACCACATTGGTGGACAAGCTTCCGTTTATATCCACCACCGCCGAGAGCAAGCTTAGCCTCGAGGGCGAGTTTGCACAGTTGCTGCCCGGACACAGCCGCAGCGTAGACAAGGCCGGCACCTGCTACATCGATGATTTTGAGAGCGCGCAAACCAAGATCGACGTAAAATCCATGAGCAAGTGGGTGCTGGCATCCACTCCGGCAGGCACCAACAGATTCCGCGAATCGTCGTTCAACAACGACCTCCGCTACGGATACAACCGTTCGCTGCTGGCCTGGTACAACGTTTTGAGCGACCTTCAGGGTACGTCGATATCGGGTACGGGCATCACTCCAAGCCACATCACCCGCGACGACCAGAGCAACCACTACATACGCGCCGTATATGAGCGCGAGATTTTCCCCAACGCCCAGTCGATAAGCGGAGTATCCACCCAGCTTACAGTGCTCAACATGGCATACTATCCCGAGGAGCGCGGACCATACAACTTTGATGTGGAGGGCGCTTCAGGCATATCGGCAGGTATCAGCTCCGACGGAAAACTAAACAACCCGGCCAGCCGATGGGGCGGTATCATGAGGGAGCTTACCACCACCGACTTCGAGACCAGCAACATAGAGTATCTGGAATTCTGGATGCTCGACCCCTTCATATACGAGCAGGAAGGCATGGGCGCCGACCTCTACTTCAACCTGGGACACGTGAGCGAGGATGTGCTTAAGGATTCCAGAAAATCGTTCGAGAACGGTATCCCATACCCGATGGACGAGAGCTATCTGGATACCACCGCCTGGGGCTTGGTGAGCACCAAGACTTTCCTTGTAAACGCCTTCGACAACAGCAACGGCGCCAAGGAGGCTCAGGACAAGGGTTTCGATGGTCTCGACAACGACGGTGAGCGCATTTTCCACAAGGACTATCTCGACCGTCTGGCCAGGCTGCACGGCACGTCTTCCGAGGCGTATCAGCAGGCATACAGCGACCCCTCAGCCGACGACTACCACTATTTCCGCGGCAGCGACTACGACGCGCAGCAGCTATCGATAGAGGAGAGGTACAAGCACTACAACGGCAGCGAGGGCAATTCCAGCGACCTGGGCGGAAGCTCGCAATATTCCACCATCAAGGACCGCTATCCCGACGTGGAGGACATCAACCTCGACAACACTCTCTCCGAGACCGAGTCGTATTATCAGTACAAGGTAAGCCTGAAGCCGGGGGAGATGCGCATTGGCTCCAACTACATCACCGACATTGTGGAGAGCAACGTGCGCACCGTAAACGGAGAGCAGGAGGTGGTGAAGTGGTATCAGTTCAAAGTGCCGATATACGAGCCTGACAGCACTGTGGGCGCCATTTCGGATTTCAAGTCGATAAGGTTCCTGAGGATGTACCTCACCAACGCGCAGAAAAACATAATCCTGAGGTTTGCCGAGATGAACCTTGTGCGCGGCGATTGGCGCAAATACAACGCCACCATGACCGAGGCCGGCGAGTTTGTTACTGATACTCAGTTCGACCAGGGTGTTCTCGACATCACAAACGTGGGCTTGGAGGAGAACGGAAGCAAGCAGCCCGTAAACTACCTGCTGCCTCCGGGCATAGAGCGCGAGCGCGACTACATGACCAATCAGATAGTGGAGCAGGACGAGAAGGCAATGGCCCTCCACATCACCAACCTGCCCGACGGACAGGCCGTGGCCGCATACAAGACCGCCAAGCTGGACCTCCGTCAGTACAAGAAGATGAAGATGTTTGTACACGCCGAGGAGAAGGCCGGAGAAATCCTGAACGACGACGACCTCCACATCTTCGTGCGTCTGGGCAGCGACTACAAGGAAAACTACTATGAGTACGAGATGCCATTGTCGGTAACTCCCGAGGGCTACTATGCCGACGACGACAACGGCCGCCTGGCTGTATGGCCATTGCAGAACAACGTGGAGATTATATTCGAGCAGCTTCAGCTCGTAAAACAGCAGCGCAACAACGCCACACGCGAGCTGGGCACCAACGCCTCCGTAACAATGCCCTTTACCATGGAGAACGGCGACGGCAGCCGCATAACGATAATGGGTAACCCCAATGTGAGCAACATCCGCACCATAATGATAGGCGTAAGAAACCCGTCGCAATCGGGCAACACCATGCAGGACGACGGAATGCCCAAATCGGCCGAGATATGGGTGAACGAGCTTAGGCTCACCGATTTTGACGAGGACGGTGGATGGGCCGCACGGGGAAAGGCCGAACTTCAGCTTGCCGACCTGGCCACCGTAACAATGTCGGGATACATGCACACTCCGGGTTTCGGCAGCATAGAGAAGAAAGTATCTGAGCGGCATCAGGAAACTGTGTATCAGTATGATATAAACACTCTGGTGCAGCTGGGCAAGTTTTTCAACAGCGACTACAACGTGCGCCTGCCTCTCTATTACGGATTCTCGGAGAGCTACGAGCTGCCCAAATACAATCCGCTGGATCCTGATATTGAGCTAAATACAACCCTTAGCGACCCCACACTAAGCAAGGAGCAGAAAGACGAGGTGCGCGACCGCTCCATCACCTTTGAGCGCCGCAAGAGCCTCAACATCACCAACATGCACATAGAGGGACGCAGCGATGAGGCCAAGCAGGCCGCCAAGCTAAAGAAGGCCATAGAGGCCAATCCTGATGCCGACCCTGCAACAATACAGCTGCCGCAATCAAAGCAAAGGCAGAAACCGTTCTTCCATGTTAGCAACTTCACAGCCGGTTTCGCATACAGCGAATACAACATGCACGATATCACGGTGCAGAGTCAGCTGGAAAAGATTGTGCAGAGCTCGCTGGAATACAACTACACCTACAACCCCAAAAACTACAAGCCGTTCAGCAACATTGGCTTCCTGAAAAACAAGCATCTGGCGCTGATACGCGATTTCAACTTCTATCTGCTGCCAACGATGGTGTCGTTCAACGGCAACATCGACCGCAACTACTCGCAGATACAGTACCGCAACATAAACGCCACCGACATGGCGCTCGACCCCACATACAGGAAAGACTTCAACTGGCGCCGACGCTACGAGGTACGCTACAAGCTTAGCCAGAACCTTAAGATGGATTTCTCGGCCAACAACGAGAGCCGGGTGAATCCCGACGGCAAGATAGACAACTACGCGCTGGAGAAGGCCCGCGACCGCGACACCATTTTCATGCGTTTCTTCGATCTGGGCTACAACACCAGATACACTCAGAACGTGAAGTTCAACTGGCAGACTCCTATCAACAAGATTCCGGGTCTGGGCTGGACATCGCTTACCGCCATCTACAACAGCGACTACGAATGGAACCGAGGTTTGGATCCGCTGGAGGTGGGCAAGGGCATGATGGCCTCTGATGCCTACACCATCGACTACGGCAACACCATCAACAATTCCGGCGTGCTTACGCTGAACGGATCGCTAAACATGGAGCGCCTCTACAAGAACATCCCGTATTTCAAGAACGTGATGGCGCGTTTCACCAAGGACGGTCGCAAGAAGGCCAACCACGACAAGAAAGACGTCTCGTACACCAAGGGCAACATACGCCTTGCCGCCGGCACTCCGCGCAGCATCAGCCACAACCTGGGCATAATGGATGTGGAAGTGGTGGTTACTGATATCGACGGCAATCCCGTAAAGGGCGAGACCGACATTGTGGACAAGAACAGGGTTAGGTTTACATCAGAGGAAGACTTGGCCGGATGCACCGTGGAGGTAAAGGGCAAGAAGGAGGTCAGCGACAGCCCATTGCTGGTGGCCAGCGACTACCTTACAATGGCATTGCTCAGCATCAGGAATGTATCCATAAGCTACAAAAACCAGAGGGCAAACACTCTGCCCGGTTTCGATCCCGACAGCAGGCTGCTGGGCATGGACAAGAGCGGCGGATACTGGGCTCCGGGATTCGGCTACATCATGGGCCTAAACGACGACGATTTCCACATCATGGCCGGAGAGCGAGGATGGCTGGTTACTGATACCACCCTGGCCGACCCCGTGCACTACACCCGTGGCAACAATCTGGGCATACGTGTGGCCGTGGAGCCTATAAACACACTTAGGGTGGATGTAAACTTCGACCGCACGATGCTCATGAACACCGAGGACTTTTTCTTCTGGGACGGATCGGAATACAAATCCACCAACAAGATAGAGAGCGGAAACTTCCGCATGAGCTACAATATGCTGAAGACCGCATTCCACAAGGTGGGCAACGACTACTCGCTGGATGTATACAACAAGTTTCTGGAAAACCGCGACATTGTGGCCGCGCGCCTGGCCGATGGTAGGAGAGGGCAGGGCGGATACACGGGCAAACCACGTCCCGATGCCGACGGCAACCTGCCATACGGCAACTATCCCGACGGATACTCGTGCACGCATCAGGATGTGATGCTGCCGGCTTTCCTATCGGCATACGCCGGTACATCTGCCGACAAGATTTCCACATCGCCATTCCTGAGGATTCCTCTGCCAAACTGGAACATCAAATACAAGGGACTGGGCAACATTCCGCTCCTGAAGGATGCCGTAAGGTCGGCGATGCTGAGCCATTCGTACCAGAGCACATACTCGGTGAGCAACTACAAGAGCAACGCCAACTTCAATTTCGACGATGAGGCACTGCTCGGCAACAGCTTTGAGCGTTACGAGGCCAACAACCTCTTTATCCCCAAATACGAGATTGGTACAGTAACCCTGGAGGAGAGGTTCAATCCATTGTTCGGAATGGACATATCGTGGGTGAATATGCTTAGCACCAAGCTGGAATACCGCCGTCAGAGGCTGATATCGCTGGCATTTGCCAATGCCCAGATATCAGAGGCCTACAAGAAGGAATGGGTGATAGGCCTTGGCTACAAGTTCGCCCAGCTGCCGTTCAGCATCAAGACCGCCAGCGGCAGCAAGCGCACCAAGAGCGACCTGGACCTCCGCTGCGATTTCGTAATCAACAACGACAAAACCATACTCCGCGAGATAGAGGAACTCTACAACGAGATTTCGGCAGGTCAGAGAAGCTTCTCGCTTAAGGCCACAGCCGATTATCAGGTGTCGGAGAGGTTCAAGGTAAGGTTCTATTACAACCACGCCATCACCAATCCTCTGATATCCACCAGCTACCGCACCGCCAACATAAAGTTTGGCTTTACGGTAAGCATGAGTCTGGATTGATGTTTGTAAGATTGTCAAATATTTAAAAAGCTTAATATGGAACCAATATTCGCCATAAAGTGCTCGCAGTGCGGAAGTCCGCTGGAGTTCAATATCATAACGCAGAACTATCACTGTGCTGCGTGTGGATGCGACATGCCCGCTGCCGAAATCACCGAGAAAGCCAGGCTCCACAACCAGAAGTACGATGCCGAGCAGAGCATCAGGCTATCGCAAAGCGCAAACGCACGTTCCGTATATTCTTGCAAGAGTTGCGGTGCCAATGTTTTATTATCTGAGAGCCAGATGGTTGCCAAGTGCGATTTTTGCGGCACGTCGATAAGCAAGAGCGATTTTCCTGATGCCAGGTTTCCTCAGGGAATCATTCCGTTCTTCATCACTAAGGCCGAGGCCGTGGATATCTTCCGGAATTGGGCACGCGAAAACAGCAAGCTTCAGGATATAGATGAGGCTGTGGCCGATGCGGACAACATGGCCGGATACTATCTTCCGTTCGAGATGATGCGTGGCCCTATAAGGATGGATGTGGATGCCAGAGGCAGCATTTATAAATGCGGCGGATATCTGGAGGGCATATTCATAAGCGAGAGCGCCAATATCTACAACGAGGTGCTGGATTCTGCCGAGCCCTTCGACACGTCCAGCCTTGTTAATTTCGATTTCTCCTACATAGCCGGTCACAAGGCCCTGCTGCCAAATGTCAGCAACAGCGATCTGAAGCTGCGCCTGCTGTCCGAGGTTTCCGAAGTGTACCGTGATGACGTCTCCAATGCCCTGGGCGACGAGGCTGTGGTGTTCAGGCAGTCGGGATCGGAGCTCACCAAAAACATATTGTCGAACACCGTATATCTGCCCATGTATGTGCTTAGGGTGGGAGAGAGGTTTGCCGTGGTAAATGGTCAGACTGGAAGAGTGGCATACGGTTTGCCATACGATGTGCAGAAATCGTATCATGGATTCCTGAAGCGCAATGCCGACGGAGCTTTGGAGAAAGACGTTCACGAGTTCCCGAAATATAAGCCCAAGAAACCTCTGTTCTATCAAACCGTAACAGATCGCCGTGGCACCAGGGAGGTGGCTGGAGTATACGAGGAAGACAAGGAGCTGAAGCTGGATTTTGTTCTGCTTATGATTGTTCCTGCGGTATGGATTGTGTCGGCAATGCTGATGATACCATTCAACCAGCCCGCCATACTCAATATGGCCATTCCGTCCATAGCCACCATAATAGTTTTCCTGATTTTTTATTTCAAGGCTCCTGTGGAAGTTAATCACCATTTTGTGGAGGTGTTCCCAAAATACAAGAATGGAGGTGCCGGCAACGACGACGAGGTATACTGGATGCAGAATTCCAAAAAATCGCGGTATCAGAGATACAACATCCTGATACTCACTCTATCTACCATTTTGCTGTGTTTCTTCACATGGCAGTTGTGGCTTGGATTGGGCAATAAGAGCAAGGAAACTGTAGAGCATTCGTTTGGCTGGCACTCGGTAA
>JAKSLV010000052.1 GCA_024401025.1 Bacteroidales bacterium | reverse complement strand
ACGCCAAGAAGAGCGTTAGACTCAGCGAGGACATCAAGCGCATAAACAATTCCGTGCCTGTCTACCTCCTTATTAATAAGAAGGACGAGGTGAAACGCTACGAGGAGATTGCCGTAACAACCAGCGCCATCAACAAGGTTTATACCTGGAACGGCGATTCCAACATCTTCTTCACCATCGTTAAGACCCTGGAAGACAGCATAAACGTGGAGAACGATACCGAGGTGGGCCTCGTGAAGGTGATTCTCCTCATAGAAGATTCGGCCCAGTATTACTCAAGGTATCTGGAACTATTGTACAGCACAGTTTTCGGACAGGTGGCCCAGCTGATACCCGAGGTTGAGAAAAACGAATTGGACAAGATCGTGAAAATGCGTTCAAGGCCTAAGATCCTGCACGCCAGGAACTACGAGGAGGCTATCTCAATCTATAATAAATACAAGAACAACCTAATGTGCGTGATCTCCGACGTGGAGTTCGACTGGGGTGGACAAATGGACCATCAGGCTGGAATAAAGTTCGTAAAGCACATCAGAAGCGAGAACTACACCGTGCCTGTTATCTTCCAGAGCACCGAGGAACTCAAGGACCTCGACCCTCAGATTTACAATCAGGAGAAGGTGTTCTTCGTGAGCAAAAACTCCAACTCGCTTCTCGACGAACTTAAGCGTTACCTCGTCAAGTACCTGGGATTCGGCGAGTTCATATTCAAGAACCTGGCCGGCGAGATTCTGGGATACGCCAAGTCGCTCCGAGAGTTCGAGATGATGCTCAAGGAGATGCCCGCGGAATCCATCTACCGCCACGCCATCAAGAATCAGTTCTCTATATGGCTGATGAGCCGTGGAGAGATTCAGCTGGCCAAGACTTTCAAGGAGTTGGAATGCAACTCTGTGGAGGAGGCCGAGAAGATGAGACCTCAACTGATAAAGGTGATAAACGACTACCGCGCCGAGAAGAAACGCGGAAAAATCCTCTCGTTTGAGGAGACTTCCACCATCGACGAGAAGAATATCATCACCCTGGCACCGGGATCGCTCGGAGGCAAGGGCCGTGGCGTAGCTTTCATCGATACCGTGATCTACAATCTGGAGAACTCTCCCCTATCTGACCGCATAAATATCTGGTCGCCAGTTACTTTTGTAGTCGGCACCGAGGAGTTCACCAACTTTATAGCCAACAACGACCTCTTCAGCAAGACCATCGACAAGAACATTCCTTACGACGACCTGAAGCTTATGTTCTGGAACGGACACCTGAGCGACACCCTGCGCGAGAGGATCAAGATCATAATCAACCAGACCGACAATCCGCTGGCCATCCGCTCGTCCAGCACCTCGGAGGACTCTGTAAGTCAGCCGTTTGCAGGTGTGTTCAGCACTTTCATAATTCCGAACGAGAAGGACCGCAAGGAATACACCTTGGAGCTCGTATGCCACGCCATCAAGCTGATATACGCCTCTATGTACAGCGACACGGCCCGCAGCTATTACGAGACCGTTCACCACAATATCGAGGAGGAGAAAATGGCCATTGTGATTCAGGAGGTTGTGGGAAGCCGTTTCGGAAACTACTTCTACCCTCACATAAGCGGTGTGGCCCAGAGTTACAACTTCTACCCCGTGGCCAATATGAAGCCCGAGGAAGGATACGCCGTGGCGGGTCTCGGACTCGGATGCTACGTGGTGGGCGGATACCCCTGTTACAGATTCTCGCCAAAGTATCCGGAAGTGTCAATGTACACCAAGGCCGACCTTCTCAAGAGCACCCAGACCAAGTTCTACGCACTCGACCTCAGCCTCAAGGAGGTTGACCTCTTGCAGCACGGAGAGTTGGCCGCGCTGAAGTTCCTCAGCATTTACGATGCCGAGAAGCACGGATCGCTGAAACATTTGGCGTCGGTCTATAATCCTGACAACGACACAATTACTGCGGGTCTCGACAGTTACGGCCCTCGAATCGTGAACTTCGCCAACATTCTGCAATACGACTATTTCCCGTTGGCTGAGACTATCGAGCTGATTCTGAACGCCGTGAAGGACGCATTCGGTTCGGCGGTGGAGATAGAGTACGCCGTAAACCTCAACAAGGCCAAGAACGGCAAGCCTACTTTCTACCTCTTGCAGATTAAACCTATGGTTGGATCGTTTGAGCAGAAGGAGTTTGACCTCAGCGAGATAAAGAACGAGGACAAAACCCTCCTCTACACCAACCAGAGCCTCGGAAACGGCACCATCGACAATATCACCGACGTGATTTTCATAAAGGAGGACAAGTTCGACAAGCTGGAGACCATCGAAATGGAGCGTCAGATCTGTTACCTGAACACCCTACTCGGCGAGCAGGACAGGAAATACGTTCTCATCGGACCCGGCCGCTGGGGCACGTCCGACAGGTTCCTTGGCGTTCCCGTGGCGTGGTCGGAGATCAGCAACGCCGCCGTAATCATCGAGACCAGCCTCGAGGGCTACCCTCTCGACTTCAGCCACGGAAGCCACTTCTTCCACAATATCACGAGTATGAACATCGGCTACTTCGCCATCAAGAAGGAGAACAGCAAAGCCTTTATGAAGCGCGAAATCCTTGAGCGTCAGGAAGTAATCAACGAAACCACCTACTTCCGCCACGTCCGCTTCAAGGAGCCTCTCCACGTGATAATGAACGGAAGCAAAAACGAAAGTGCGATAAGAATGTAGTGTTTTCGCACAGATGACACAGATAACACAGATTAACCACAGTTATAAAAAAAATCTGTGTCATCTGTGTCATCTGTGCGATATTTAAATCAAAAATCAAAAATCAAAAATCAATAATTGATAAAATGGAAGATAACGGAAAATACAAAATCCTTTTTGTGTGCCTTGGAAATATCTGCCGCAGTCCGGCGGCTGAGGGCGTTATGAAGAAAATGTCGGCGGACGCTGGGCTCAATCTCGAGATTGCGTCGTGCGGACTCATCAGCTATCATCAGGGTGAGACTCCCGACGACAGGATGCTCGATACTGCCGAGCGTCGCGGATATCCGCTCAACCACAGGGCCAGAAAGATTCTCGGCAAGGACTTCGCTTATTACGATATGATTATCGGAATGGACCGCAACAATATCGTGGAGCTCAAGGAACTATGTCCCAAGGAGCATCAGCACAAGATCCACATTATGTCGGAGTATTTCCAGAATGTGAAGGGCTACACCACAGTGCCCGATCCCTATTACGGCGATATGAGGGATTTCGATAATGTGATAACATTGCTGGAAGACGCCTGTGGGGGATTGATAGAAAAAATACGCTCATAAAAAAAACACGGAACGCATCCCTGATGCATTCCGTGTTTCGCATATATAATATAGATGAAAGGCAATATCAGTTTTTCATCTTCTGCTCACATTCCTTAATGTAGTTGGCAATCTGCTCGGCCTCGGCCTTGCTGGCTGGCTTCACCTTCTTGAAACAATCTATGGCGTTTGAGTAATACTTGAGATTCAGGTTGCAAATTCCCAGAAGCCTAAGGGCTTTGCTGTTTTTGGGATCCTGGTTGATGGCATCCTCGAGGATATCCTTGGCATCAAGATAGTCGCCAAGTACAATCATCTGATTGGCCTCGCTTACAATCTGCTGAATCTTCTCGTTGTCCACCTTCACCTGCTGTTTTTGCTTATTAGGAACCACGGTAGCGGCCGACTCGTTCCCCCGTGTAAGGATGGTGTTGTCGCCCTCGCTTGCACGTATTACTGGAGTGTTGTCCTCCCTGTGGCTTCCCACGTTGATGTCGAGACCCTTGCGCTGAACGTCGTCGTTGATGGCTACCTGCTCCTGGAGCGCGTCCGGACTATCAAAAGCAGCGTCAGGGATAGTGACAGAAAACTCCGAAAGGTCGGCACCGCTCTTGCCGGTATCCATGTGGTTGAAGCCCCAAACGCCCAAGCCCACAATGGAGGCGGCGGCAGCATACTTGGCCACCATCTTTACAATGCGGCCCTGAGGCTTGCCCTCCTTAAGATGCTTCAGGCGGTCGTCCACAAGGGCGCCTATCTCCTGCTCCGCATCATCTATCGTTTTCTTGTCGTAACCCTTGAATGCCTCATAAATATCACGGCACTCACTGCATGAGTTAATATGCTCCAGTACCATCTGATGCTCGCCCTCGGGCAAAGTGCCGAACGCCATTTGCTCAAGCTTCTCGCAGCTTGGACATTTTGATACATTAACTATTGCCTTCATATTTTGCCTGATAAATTCTATTAGTAAAAAAACATATTTAAGAAAAGCAGCGTAAGCATTTGTCCGCCAGCTTTCTGCATAATAATCTTCAAATTCCGTTTTCCGTTCTGAATGTGCGACTTTATCTGATTGAACGAGTATCCTGTAATCTCTCCAATCTGATCGTAGGTCTTGCCCTTCAGGTAGAAAAGCTGAATGCACTCAGCCTGATCCTTCGGCAACTGTTTCATGGCTTTTTCAAGCTCATCCAGCTGCTTTTCCTGCTTTTCTTTTTCATTTAGAGTATCCAACTCGTCAAATTCCATGAATTCTTCCGAGTTTTTTTCATAAAAATCGTAAAATTCCAAAACAGGCGATTTTCGGCGCTCCACCAGGAAACACTGATTGCGCAAAACCGAGATAAGCCAGCTGCGGAAGTTTTCTATCTGATACTTCTTCAGATACACTATCAGATTCTCGAAAACCTGCATCATAGCCTCTTTCGACCTGGTGTGATCTTTCAGGATTCTGTCGCAAAGCACAAAAGCCATACGGGAATACCGTTTAAACAATATTCCCACACACTCCACGTCAGATGTTTTCTTGTAGAGGTCTATTATCTCGTTGTCTGACAAGTCTCTGTTCATAAAATAAATAGTGCTTGTTTTTTAGCCTGATATAGGTCTCACAAAAGTTCTGTTTACCTTCACGATGCCGTTTACACCGCGCAAGGATTCTATTATGGTGTCAAGTTCCTGAGTATTCCTTACCGCAATCTGAACCGTTCCGGAGAAGATTCCGTCGTTCTCGGTAATCAGCATCTGCTTTACGCTTACATTGTTTTTCTCGAAAACCTCAGCCATATCCTTTATAAGGCCGATTCGGTCGGTGCCCTGGATGTTCACCGAGGCCATCATGTTGTCGAGGTTCTCGTCCCAAAGCACTTTTGTGGTCTGTTTGCCGTTGATGGCTATCAGCTGATGCGCCTTCACGCAGTCGCGGCGGTGGATGTAGAGTATGCCCTCCTCGTCCAGATGGCACACGGCGTCGTCGCCGGCTATCGGGCAGCAGCATGGCGACAATACGTACGCCATATCCTTGGTGATGTTTAGCGGCTTCTTGTAGTTGATTTCCACAACGGACTGAGGCTTGCGCTTATTGCTCAGAACCTCGTCGCTGGTGCGCTGTGTGGTGCCGTCCAGTATCTGTTTTATGTTTCTGATGTTCTTCAGAAGATCATCTATCTTGATGTCGTTGGTGGCTATCATCCTGTAGAACTCCTCGTTGTTGGGGAGCTTGTAGTACGACAGCAGCCTGCCTATAAGAAGAAGATTCGGAATTATCCTGTTGTCGCGCAGCAGCTTGTTGAAATCCTGCTTGCCCTTTATCACATCAGATCTGTCGGCCTTGGCATTGCGCTTGAAATACTTGTCGAGACACGATTTGGCCCGCTCGCTCTTCACGAAATTCAGCCAGTCCTGACTCGGCTTCACGCTTGGCGACGTAAGCACCGTTACCTGTTCGGTGGTTTTCAGCACGTGGTTGATGGGCACAATCTTCTGGTCTATGTGGGCGCCAAGGCAGTGGTTGCCAAGTCGTGTGTGTATGGCGTAGGCAAAATCCAGCACCGTGGCCCCGGTGGGAAGCTCCACTATCGAGCCCTTGGGGGTGAAAACGAAAATGGTGGAAAGTAGCGAGAGGCTCCTGAACCTGTTGAGAAGCGCCACGGCATCCTGATCCTTGTCGAAATCCTTCAGGTTGTTCTTCAGCTTGTCGAGTCCGGTGCGTGTGGGGCTGCTCGACGAGTATCCGCGGTGAGCCACCTGGTCGTTGTCGGATGTTATCACCTGAACCTCTATCCAGTGACCCTTGAACATTACCTGGAACACCAGGGCCTTGAAACCGTTTTTCTTGGGATTGATAACGTAGTCGCGCTTGGAATCGCTCCTCTCGGGGAAATTGCTGATGATGGTGGCGTATATATTATAGTGTGCCGTCACGATGCTCTGCTCGTCGGCACCAGCTGGAGGATCAAAAATCACCCTCACGGTCTCGGCTCCGGCCACCTGGTCAACGGTGTTGCCGGTCTCGCGCATCGAGCTCCAGATCTGGAAATACGATTTGTTTACAACAGCCAGGCGAGTGGTGATGCCCGTCCTGAGGAGCACTTTCAGCAGGTTCAGCTTAAAGCTGGCCAAAATATCAGTACGCCCGTTCAAAACTTCGGTTACATCCTTCACTACCTGCTGATACTGAAGCGGATGCGTATATTTAAAGGAGGTGTCCTCCAGCTCGTTCTTGATGTCGTAGAGGCCCAGCTGCTCGGCAATGGGCACATACACGTACAGATTCTCGCCGGCCTTTATCTGACGCGTGCCGTCGGGCATCTCGTCCATGGTGCGCATATTGTGCAGGCGGTCGGCTATCTTGATGAACGACACTCTGGAATCCTGCGGAATCGAGAGTAGCATCTTCTTGAAAGTCTCGCTCTGTGCATTGTGCTTGGCGTCGTACACGTTGGTGATCTTGGTGAGGCCGTCCACGATGTTGGCTATGCTCTCGCCAAAAAGCTGCTGAATGTCGTCGTGGGTGTAATCGCAATCCTCCACCACGTCATGCAGGAGCGCGGCCACCACAGAGCTTACTCCCAGACCTATCTCGTTGGCCACTATCAATGCAACAGCCACAGGATGAGTGATATAGGGAATCTTTTCGCCACACCTGCGGAAAACTCCGTAATGAGCCGAATAAGCGAAATCGTAAGCCGCGCGCACCTGAGAGGCGATGTCGCAAGGCTTGAAATTTTCTGGTAGCGCCTTAAAGAAACTATCGAACAGCTCTTCCCTGTAGCTGTCCACGGCAGGCGCCTTAATTACTGTTGCATCATCCATAATAAGTCAAGAATTAGTATCTGTCAAAAATACTCAAACTTGGCGTCATTGCAAAATCTGTATTGTTAAATTTATGTAAAATAAACAATCAAAGATTTATGACGCACCTGAAGCCCACATTGGTGTACATCTCCAGTGGCGACAGGCCCTCGCGGAATGTCTTGGGGTCGATGTCCTTGGGCGAATCGTAGGCACAGCCGCGCACCGACTTTAGCTCGTCGATGTTCACCGACGACTGGCGCTTCTGCTGTTGCTTTCCGTTGTCGTTGCGGTGGAGCGATGCGTCGTACCAGTTGTCGCACCACTCGGCCACATTGCCGTGCAGGTTCATTATGTTGTATTCGTTTGGCGCGCCGCAGTTGGCCGGCATCACGCTCTGCGAGTGGTTGCAGTCGATGGAGTTTTTGCCCCAGGCAGCCTCAAACTGATACTCGGTGGGAAGGTCCTTGCCCAGCCACTTTGCATAAAAATAGGCTCCGTAATACGATACGCAGGTTATCGGAAAGTCCTCGAAACCCTTCTCTGGCACAAACCATCCGCCCACCTCCTTCACGTGGCATTCGGGATTGGTGATATCAACGCAGGGATGTCCCTCCACCATGTTCTGGCAAGTGTTCATGTATACCACATAATCGGCCACCGACACCTCCCTGTTGTCCATCATGTAGGCGGAGAGCTTCACGCTGTGCTGAGGCCCCTCGCAGTATGGTCCGTTGTTGCGGCCCACGGTGTAGCTGCCGGCCTTCATCAGGCTCATGTTGGCAAACTTGTCGATGCTGAAGAGATAGCAAGTGTCGTATCCGTTGCGGCAGTCGCGGTCTTTGCTGTTGCGCATCACCACGTTGCCGTAGAAGATGTGGGCCTTGCTGAAATGGCGCCTCTTGCGGAAATACACCGCCGAATCGCGGTACATCTCGCATTCCGTGGCCAGAGCAAGCAGCGAGTCGGCGCGCTGTATCAGGTTTTCCGTGCTGATGCCTACCTTTGCGCGGCGGGTACAGGTGGAAGCCATCTGATAATCGCAGCAGTCGAAGGATTTCTGCGCCTTCTTCATCCATTCCTCAAATTTAAACACGTCGCTTTCGGTTTCATAAGTCTTTTCAGCTGCTGATGCATCCACTGTGCCCGACGATAACACAATGGCTAAAAGTGATGTAAGCAGAATTTTAGGTCTCATGTCAAGTAAATGTTAAATATTTTTCATTGCGACAAATTTATATCAATTTTTCTTAACATACAAATAATTATGCAAGTTTTTGAGGAAATATTTGCGGCATCAGAAAATAAACACTATATTTGTATCTGTAAAACACGAATCATAATGAGAATAGACATAATAACGGTATTGCCGGAGCTACTGGAGAGCCCGCTCTCCCACTCCATCGTAAAACGCGCCATCGACAAGGGGCTCGTGGAGGTAAACATCGTGAACCTCCGCGATTTCACAACCGACAAGCGACGCACCGTAGACGACTACCAGTATGGCGGCGACGCCGGCATGGTGATGATGGTGGAGCCGATAGACAAGGCAATCTCTTTCCTGAAGTCTCAGCGCCACTACGACGAGATAATATACACATCGCCCGACGGCGAGGTGCTCAACCAGAAAACCGCCAACACCCTATCCACCTGCGAGAACATCATAATACTTTGCGGACATTATAAAGGTGTGGACCACCGTGTAAGGGAACACCTTATCACGCGCGAGATTTCCATTGGCGACTACGTGCTTACCGGCGGCGAGCTGGCCGCGGCTGTCATCGCCGACAGCGTAATTAGACTGGTGCCCGGAGCAATGACCGACGACTCGTCGGCGCTTACAGATTCGTTCCAGGACAACCTCCTGGCTCCGCCCATCTACACCCGCCCAGCCGACTACAAGGGCTGGAAGGTTCCCGAGATCCTGCTATCAGGAAACGAGGCCGCCATCGACAAATGGCAAATGGAGCAGGCCATCGAGCGCACAAAGCTCCTCCGCCCCGGTCTGCTGGAGGAATAAAGTTCAAAGTTTAAAGTTTAAAGTTTAAAGATTTAAGTTGAAAGTTTAAAGTTTAAAGAGCTCGTAGAGACGCACGGACGTGCGTGTAATAATATATAATGTGATTTCGACGAATTCTTAAGTTCCGCACATCTGTGTAATCTGTGCGGTAAAAACAATTAGTTGAATAACGTTAATATAATAATTCGTAATTATACAATGATTGCCATGATATTTGCGGCGGGGCTGGGTACAAGGCTGGCTCCCCTCACCGACCACCGCCCCAAGGCGCTGGTGAAGTTTCTTGGAAAAACAATGCTGGAGAATGTGGCCGACAGGCTTACTGACGCCGGCTGCGACAGGCTTGTCATAAACCTGCACCACCACGCCGCAATGATGAAATACTTTATTGGCAGCCACACTTTCGGGGCCCCGGTATCGGTTTCCGACGAAACCGACATGCTGCTGGATACTGGCGGCGGAATGCTTAAGGCCCGCGAGATTCTGGAATCCGAGCCTCACTTTATATTATATAATGTGGATGTGGCCTGCGATATCGACATCAGGGCATTGTACAATCATCACCTGAAATCCGGAAACATCGCCACTCTGGCGGTAAAGGACAGGCAGAGCACCCGCAAGCTGGTGTTCAACAGCCAGATGGACCTCTGCGCCTGGAAAAACTACACATCGGGGGAAAGCAAGATTAGCAGAAGCCTCAGCCCTAGCCAAAGCCTCGAATACGCCTTCAGCGGCATTTCGGTGGTGAGCCGCGAGATTTTCCCCCTGATACAGGAGAGCGGAAAGTTCTCTATCACAGACCTTTTCCTGAGGCTGGCCGCCAGCCACAAGATTGGCGGATACCTCCACGACGGGCTATGGGCCGATCTGGGCACTGTGGAGAAGCTTCAGCAGGCCAAGCTGATGTTCAGCGGCACATAACGGGCATCTGCGGAATGTTGAATATCAGCTGATCCATCATATTGATGTGCTGCTGCTGGCGCGAGGCCGGCGATATCATGAATATCATATCGGCGTTCTGCTGCTCGCAGTAGGCCACCACCTGGCGCGGATACGACGGGCCGTTGAGGCTGCGCTCCATAACCGTGGTTTGCGACTGCTGGAACTTGGGAAGGTGGGAGTCGCAGAAATACTGGCACTCCTGACGGCACACAAACTCCACACGGGTGTTCATAATGTTGGCCAGCTCCGACATCCGCTCCAATATCAGGTAATCGAATTCCGGCACCTCAACGGGAAGTATGGCGTAGTTGATGGGCGAAAACCTCTTGCTCTGAACCACTATCATAGGTATGTCGATGGAGTGCATTATCTTCTCCACGGCGCTGCCAGTGAGCGACTGCATGCCCTGCTTGCCGTGAGTGCATAGCACCAGAAGACAGAATCCTCCCTCCTCCACCTCCTTGGTGACCACACTGTCGAGAGTGCCCTCCCGGGATACCACGCTGGCGCCCAGATTGAATTTCTTGTTGTAGAGTTTCACGATGTCTTCCACCTTGTTGCGCTCCAGCTTGTACTCGTTGCAGCCAGACGACGGAGTCTCCACATGGAGCACCTCGGGGCTGAATCCGTAATAGCGGCAAAAATCCAGCCCGTAGGTTACGCTCCAGAAACACGTTGGAGTAAAATCGGTGAGCACCAATACTTTTTTCATTGCAATCTTTTTCTTGGAAATTCTTATCTTCTATACCTCGAAACCCATCACCAGGATGTCGTCGATCTGCGGACGCGATCCCTGCCATTTAAGGAACTCGGCCTCCAGAAGCACCTTCTGCTCGCCCATTGGCTTCTGATATATCTGCATCAGGATGTTCTTGTAGCCGGTCATCTTTATCTTGTCGCCCTTTGGACCTCCAAACTGCGACGAGTATCCGTCGGACGACAGGTAGATTCTGTCGCCTTCCTGAAGCTTCAGGGTATGCGCCTGGAAAGGCACCTCCTTTATATATACGCCTATAGGATTGTGGGTAGGCTTTATCTGCTCCAGCTTGCCGTCGCGGATGTAGATAAGCGGAATGTTGCCGCCGGAATACTGAAGCTCGCGGTTCTTCTTGTCTATCACCATTATGGCAATGTCCATTCCGTCCTTAGGCTTGCCGTCGTCCACAACGTTCTGCTTCAGGAGAAACTTCACCATGTCGCGCAACTTGTTGAGGATCTCGCCGGCGTTGCGCTCGTGGGCAGTACCCACTATCTCATGAAGCGCGCTCACGCCCAGCATGCTTACGAAGGCGCCCGGCACACCGTGGCCAGTGCAGTCGGCGCACACAATCACCTGAAAATCGGCGTCGTTGTGCTGCCAGTAATAATCGCCGCTTACCACATTGCGCGGAACGTAATATACAAAGCTGTCCTTGAAAACGTTCTTGAACTCGTTGGTATCAGGCAGCAGGGCCCTCTGTATGCGCTTGGCGTAGGATATCGAGTCGGTAATCTGGTCTTGCTGTTTCTGAAGCTTCTGATTAAGCTTCTTCACCTTCTTGTTGTTTTTCACCACCAGGATTATCACGCCCACGCCCATCAGCAGGAAAAACACAAGACCCCAGATATACATCTGGTTTTTGGCCTTCTCCTGATTGAGGCTGTCGATCTCGCTCTGCTTCTTGTACTGCTCGGCCGAATACTGAATGTTGAAAACGCTCTGGCTGAGTTTCTCGTTGAAGATGCTGTCGTTGTAGAGAATCTGGTTGCTGTAGCAGTCGGCGGCGGCCTTGTAGTCCTTGCGGGCAAAATGCACCTTTGCAATGGCGTCGTAGGCGTTCATGATGGAGAACTTGCTGCCCACCAGCTTGGAATAGTAGAGGCTCTTCTCGGCCAGCGCCAGCGAGCTGTCCAGCATCTTTTCGCCGTAGTAGATGTTGGCCAGCTTGTGGGTGATGTCGGATATCAGGTCGTAATCGTTCTCGATGTAGGGGTTTACAAGGCAGGCCTGATACTCCCTCTTGGCCGTAGACACCATACCCTGCTCCACGTGAGTATCAGCCAGATACTTATAAGGCACTATCACCTGATAATTAAGCTTCTGACACTGGCTGCGGATGGCTATGGATTCCAGAAACCACTGCACAGCCATGTCGTACTCGTGGCGTCCAAGATACACCCTGCCCAGATTAAGATAGCAGTAGCCCATGATGGACGAGTCGGCCAGGTTTTTAGCTATGTCGAGAGCCTTGTTCAGGTTTTCCTCGCACTCGTGGAAACTGTTGTGATACAGATAGATGTTGGCAATGTTGATGTGGGCGTAGGCCTCCTGATCTCTCACATTGTGCTCCACGGCGGTGCTGAGGCCCATCGAGTAATACTCCAGCGCCTCGGAATAGTTGCCGAGGTTTCGCTGACACACACCTATATAAGAATAGCCCTTCACCAGCTGCTCCCAGTTCTCGGAGTTCTTGGCACATTCTATCGCCTTCGACGCATACTGTATTGCTATCTCCGGCGACGAGTTCCTTATCTTCCAGCAGATATCATTGTTCACCACGGCCGCGGTGGAATCCGGCGCACCGGCAGCCACCTTTATAAGGCTGTCAACCTCGGGTGTAAACTGCGCGTTGGCAACACCCATTCCAGTGGCCGTAAACAAAAGCAACGATAATATGCTGCGTGTAAATTTCTTCATGTTTGAATGTATAATTATTTCACAAACAATTTGTTGGTCTCCTCCACGAAATCCAGAATCTCCTCGGCGCCAATGCCTTTCTCGCTGGATGTTATGAAATGCTGAGGCAGCTCCTGCCATGTCTTAAGCATCTGCTTGCAATATTTGTCAACATTGCGCTTCATGGCCTCCTTGCCCAGCTTGTCGGCCTTGGTGAACACCATTACAAATGGCAATCCGTTCATGGCCATAAACTCCATAAACTCCACATCCTTTTTCTGAGGCTCCAGCCTTATATCGATAAGCACGAAGGTGCATATGAGGTTCTCGCGGTTTTTCAGGTAGCCCTCGGTAAACTTCTTCCACTTGGCGGTTACATCCAGGCCCGGCTTTGCAAATCCGTATCCGGGCAGGTCCACGATATACCACTCGTTGTTGATGATGAAATGGTTTATAAGCTGAGTCTTGCCGGGAGTAGACGATGTCTTGGCAAGGCCCCTGTTGTTGCAGAGCATGTTGATGAGCGACGATTTTCCCACGTTGCTCCTGCCGATAAAAGCGTATTCAGGCAGTTCGGGCGCGGGGCATTTCCTGAAATCGGTGTTGCTCATTACAAATTTTGCTTCTGTTATCTTCATTTCTATATCTATTTATTAATAAATCTTCTGAAAAATCTTATGTGCTCGGGCAGCTGAGCGCTCCAGTATTTGCCCTCGTGCTTGCCGGGGCTCTCGGTGTATACGGCGTCCACACCGGCCAGGCTGCATCTCCGCGCAAAATCCCTGTTGCATTCCACAAGATAGTCCTGAGCTCCGCAGCTCACTATTATGGGCATACCCGATTTGGCAAAATCGTCCACGTGGCCCACTGCCGAAAATTTGTTCCAGTTGGGGTTGGAGGCTGATACGGGGCCCATTATTTTGCTGAGGCTGCTTTTTACGAGCGCAGATTTCGTAAGGTCGAGCACGCCGCTCATGCTGCCAGCCGCGCGGAACTTTCCCTTGCACCTAAGCGCCAGATGGAGGGCACCGTGGCCGCCCATGCTGAGGCCGGTGATAAACATACTTGCAGTATCTACGGGAAGGCTGTCCGCAATCACGGGCAACACGGCATTCTCGAAAAACGTAGCGTAGTTGTTATCGCCCTTTGGCGAATCCAGATACCACGAATCGCCGAAGCCGTCGGGGCAAACTATGATCATACCGTACTCGTTGGCCAGCATCTTAAGGTCGCAAATTTTGGGCCATTGCCAGTTTCCGCCGCCAAATCCGTGCAGAGCTATCACCACGGGAAATTTCTCCTGGCCTGATGCTGCACTGTCAGGCAAATAACACGCAATGCTGTCGGCCTTGGGATAATAAGGCGAGGTGGCCACAATCATTTTCTGAGCGGCGGCCTCCAGTCCCAAGAGCACCAAAAGTGATAAAAACAGATGTCTCATAATCAACCCTCCGAGATTTGCATATACGATACAAATATAATAAAGATATTTTATATCCAAAAATCAAAGTTGAAATAAAATCAAAAAGTAAAATACAATATACACAAAACAGTGTTTAGGAAAATCCACGCAAAAGATAAACAACTGTAATCCGCAATTAACAACGCTAAATAATTCAATACTAAATATTTTAGCATTACTAATATTTTTCGCAACGGTAAACAATGCCTGAAGCTAGGTCATAAAAGGATCAGCAGAGAATCCTGAGCCCGGGAAAGAGGATAAGAAAACATTAAAAATATGCCAAATTGTCAGTAAAATCAGCAACTAGAGGCTACTTCTATACTTTACGCAATATCTCAACGAGAATTCAATAAACAAACAAACACCTACACCAATACATCAACAAACAAAGAATTTGAGATGTGTAAAATATCTATCTCATTGATTTACTGACACTTACACATACAATCATAGTCGTCAGCAAGTTCCTGAGAACCTAAAAAACGCCCTGAGGCTGCCTGAAGGGGTATAATGAAGCAGATAAAGAATACCAAAGATGATTCGACGCCGAAAATAAAGATCATTTGGAGCTGATAATAAAGATCACAACGGGTTCCATCAAAGCAAACACAGATTATCGAAACCAAATGACGATAAACAAAAAACCAAAATCCTAAGAATTGGCAAGACAGATTTCATCATTCGACAACGGAACTGGCGGAGAACTAACAGAGAACTTAGAGAGAACTAACAGAAAACCGAAGAGAACTTAAAGGGAACTAACAGAGAACTCACTGTCAAGACCAACAATCAGTTTCCGAAAAATTTGAAACCCAACTCACCAGCACAAACAACCAACTTGTCACTAAGAGAAAAATTTCCAAAACAAGCAATTGACCAAAATGAAATCAGCCGGGGAAGGCGTCAACAAAATCGGAAACAGAAAATACAAAAATAAAATCAGCAATTACCAAAGTAACTAAGAATGTAAAAATCGAGGAGACAAAATCAGTTACAAAAATACACTAAAAGAAGAAAAATTGATTTACAAATGTATATACAAATGTAATCTTAAATTTTTCGAATTGTTTACAAATATACACGTATGTAAACATATAAAATCAAATATGTAAATTATCAAAATGTAAACAGATAAGATTACAACATTTCCCGTCATCCAGGACCAGCATTTTCTGCCTAAGATCCTGATGGATAAATCAAAGCATATAAAAAAATATCCTACAGACAGAAAATCACTATTTAGAAAGTTTACAGAATTGAGCCAACAATCACGAAAAACAGCAATTTTTGTAAATATCTCATTCCCAGTATTTAAGGAGATTTATCTAATAAGGAACTTTAAATAAACAAGCTCTAATATTAAGTTAATGTTAACGCGGATATTTCAGATTTGATTTTGGCGTACGCAAATTATTGTCAGCCAATTATTTACAGAGGCCAAATTAACGCTGGATAACAAATGCTCCACATTCCGGAACAATAAAATGTAAGATTTTCTGTACATTTGTACCATTACTTAATTAAATATCGAAAAATGTGTGAGTTATAGCAGGATCTGATAATCCAAAAAACGTGTTTAAGCATAATACAGGTATATAAACAACAGTAAATACATAAATAACTGATTATTAGGTAATTAAGCGAATATTTAAGCCTGAATATGTTTGTAAATCAGCTGGTTGCTCTCAAAATGTTTAGAAAATCATACAGTATCTACGAATGTAAATAGGTACCGATTTTAAGACAATTTTGTAAATAAAGAATATTTTACAAAAATCAAGTCCAAAACCAAAATTGTAAAAGGTGATATTTGTAAATTCAACTGTTTACAAATATACACTTGTAAACAGTAAAATAATTTAAAAAAAGTTGTTGAAATATTTGCACAGTTTACAAATATTGGTTATATTTGTATATTCAAAGAATTTAAACATTGTAAACTATGGGAAAAACAAAGAACCAAATCGACGGCAACGACGGAAATATGTTGATGGAAAATTCAACAAACTCCAGAGTGATGGAACTGATCTCTCACGAAGGACTGTCAGCCTCAGCCTTTGCAGACAGGATTGGAGTACAGAGATCTTCAATCAGCCACATTTCGAGTGGCAGAAACGAGCCCAGCGTTCCCCTAATCAAGAAGATTATGCAGGCGTTCCCACAAGTAAACGTGGAATGGCTGCTGATGGGCGTTGGCAGTATTTACAAAGATGGCTCCTCGCCTACTCCTGACACCAATGTCAACAATGCTGTGGAGCCGGAGAGCCCTGTTGTCAACTCCGAGACTCCCAAAGAGACACCGGAACCAGTCAACAATGTAAAAGCCGAACCCGAATATATAGCCACAAGTAAACCCGCACCTGAATACAAGGCACCAGAACGCACTATTCAGGAATCTCCAAAACGCAACACAGCTGCTCCAGTTAGTGTTGCAAAGGAAAACCACACTGTTGACAACAATATCAGCTACGGCGGTTTCCCTGGTTTTATGTTCAACGGCGGATTCGTGGTGCTCAATCACGACAGGAAAACTTACTCGTTCTACCGTCCTGAGTAGTTTCCCCGTAGTTTTTCCCCTGTTTACAAAATTGCAAGAAAGTTGAAATCGAACAATTTCAGAAATATTCGAAAAAATTCGATTCATATACTTGACGCTATTTTCAAAAATTTCATTATTCCGAGGACTTGTCTTAAAGTCGAATATTCTTGATTTTTGCTCTAATTGATAGCAACGATTTCAACTTTACTTGCAATTTTGATTTTATACCATTGTAAATACTACTCATAAATCATTGATTTTCAATATTTTAACCATATCAGTAAATTATTTATATTTTTTCCTATTTATTTCACGTTTTTCGAGTCCGGAATCAGCCGGAATTGACTTTAATCCTTCCAAAAACAGCGCATCAATATCTCGTTTAGATTTCGACGTATCATCCGCGTCAAACCAACTAATCAGACATTCAAATTATTTTGAGTTATTGAAATTCTGTGGAAATTGATAAAGTTTGATAGACTTTTACCCCAAATCGTCCAAATTCTACAGTTTAGGAAAAATTGTCGCTTTTGGCCCGAATCAAAAAAAGCAGCCTCAGCCCGAAAAGACAGAACAAACTGAAAAACAAAAACATAAAAGGCGAAAACAACACTGACATTATGTCATACTTGAATTATTGTAAAATTTTTGTAACTTTTTGGTGATTGCTAAATTTTTCATCCTAAATTTTTGCTATCTTTGTATCAAAATTTTGTTCAACATGTATAAGCATATTATTAGGCCGATTTTCTTTCTGTTCAATCCAGAGAAAGTACACGGCTTTGTAATGGGCTGTCTGAGAATAGCCCAGAAGATCAGGATCTTCAATCCCATAGTGAAAGCCCTCTACCAAAAGAAGGACCCAAAATTTGAGCGCGAGGTGTTCGGCATCAAATTCCCCAACCCTATCGGCCTTGCAGCCGGTCTCGACAAGGATGGCGAGGCCATCGATATGCTCGGAATGCTCGGTTTCGGTTTTGTGGAAGTAGGAACGGTGACTCCAGTGGCTCAGCCCGGAAACCCAAAGCCAAGACTCTTCAGGCTTAAGAAAAACAAGGGCCTGATAAACAGAATGGGTTTCAACAACGCCGGTGTTGAGGAACTCGTGAAAAAACTTAAACAAAAGTACACTAATGTAGTAGTGGGCGGCAACATTGGTAAAAACAAGGTGACACCCAACGAGAACGCCACCAGCGACTATATAAAGGACCTGAAGGCTCTCCACGACTACGTGGACTACATTGCAATAAACATAAGCTCGCCAAACACTCCAAACCTCCGCGAACTCCAGAATAAGGAGCCGCTCAAGGAGCTTCTCTCGGCCCTGAAGGCCGAGGACGCCAAGTTCGACAAGCGCAAGCCCATACTCCTGAAAATCGCCCCGGACCTCACCAACGAGCAGCTCGACGACATTGCTGAGACCGTGCGCGAGACCGGCAGCGACGGAATCATCG
>JAKSLV010000051.1 GCA_024401025.1 Bacteroidales bacterium | reverse complement strand
GTCTTGAAGTTGGTGACAATGTTGCCGTTCTCGTCCTTGATGCGGACACAGAAGTCGCTCATACCGGGGCCGTTGATTACCATACCGCGGATTACGTTCTCGCCCTTGTGGAGAGTGAGACGCTTTGAGGTGCCGTCATCAGCCACCATACGGCGGTCGCCGGAGAGGATGAGAGCCTCCTCGCCGTTTACCCACCACATTGATGCAGAGTTGCTGCCCACAGAGAGGCGGACGTCCTTGAGATCCTGGTCGCAAACCACTGTGGTAACCACGAAGAACAATACGCCGTAGTTCTGCTTATTGAGAGTTGTGGCAAAGCGGTAGAGCTTGAAGTTGTAGAGCTTGCTGTCGAGCTTGTGCCAAGCCAGGGTAGCCTTGGCGTCCTTCAGTACAGGAGGCTTCATATTCCAGCCGCGCTGAGGCTGAGCGTTCTTGTCGATAACCTCTACCACAATGTTTGCCTTCTCCTTCTTGCCGTCGGTAGGCATCACGGTCATCTGGTCCTTGAAATACTCCTTGGCAAACTCGGTGCGGATATAGCTGTCGGTGAAGACAGTGTTGCCGCGGTTTGGCTTGCTGATAGGCTCCAAAACAAGCCATCTGCGGATAAAGCCGTCGCTCTGAGTAGCCAGAGGCTCGGCGGTAGATTTCTCGAAATAGTCACTGAACTGAATCTGAGCCATCGCCTGACCCATAATCACAATCAGCGAAAGAAAACTTAAAATTAATTTTTTCATTTCTTTGTTTAAACATTAATAGGTGATTAGTACGCCTGCCGGGGCAGGCTTTTTGGATAACCTCACAAGCAGCCGCAAGGCTGCTTGATGGATAATTACTTCTTGAAAACGAGCTGAACGAACTCGTTGAGGCTGCGGCGCCAGGTGAGCCACTCGTGGGCTGTGCCCTGAGATACGTAGCGGGTGTAGTTGATACCGGCATCCTTAAGCATCTTGTCGAGAGCCATACCGCCGAGGCCTTCCTCGGTACCGTTGCTCATAAAGAGCACCTTAACGTCCTTGTTGAACTTGGCAGCATCAGCAAACGCACCGTTCCAGAGAGTCTTGAGGTCAGCACCTGGGAATACGAAGATAGCGCCCGAGAATGCACCGATGCAGGAGAACTTGTCGGTGTGGGCAAGTCCGATATCGAATGCCTGATGACCGCCCCAGCTGAGGCCTGCTATTCCGCGGTGGTCGCGGTCGTTGAAAACACGGAAATTGCTCTCCACGTAAGGTATCAGCTCATCGAGAACCACGGTCTCGAAATTCTTGCCGCCAAACTCAGCCATAGTCTCGCCCGGAATTGTTCCGAAACCATAGTCACAGTCGCCGTTGTCCATCACTACCACCATAGGAACAGCCTTTCCGGCGGCAATGTTGTTGTCCATAATGTTGGCCATCTTGCCCTGAACGTGCCAGCCGGTCTCGTTCTCGGCCATACCGTGATTCAGGATAAAGTAAGGATACTTGTTGGAATTCTTGTCGTAGTCGGCAGGTGTGTAAACGTAGCAGCGGCGCATTCTGTTGTGGCTTGGGCTCCAGTACTGACACTCGCGAACCTGTCCGTGAGGAATGTCCTTATTGAAAGTGTAGTAGGCCGCATCAGCCTCGCTCTCAGGAATATCTATGTTGCTGAAGCTGCTGCCAGAGCCATATACTGTGTATACGTTGGGGTCGTTTACATTAACGCCGTCCACCACGAGGCGGTAGTAATGAGGACCTACAACGAGAGGCTCTGTGGTGCCCTTCCAGTTACCGTCGTAATCCTTGGTCATAGGATAAACCTTTCCGCAGATATCCACTGCAACAGTGTGGGCTGTAGGCGCGTGGAGCATAAAAGTGGCTCTGTGCTGGTCGTCAACACAAGGATACTGAGCGCCGGGGATGCAGTTCTCAACGCTCTTGCCCTCGGGAGGGTTGGTGGCCTTAAACTTGCCAAACTGGATATAATCTATCTCGATGGTGTTTTTGTCAGCTGACACTGTGATATCCTGTACGCGGTCTATTGTAGCTGACACTGTGGCAGTTGCGTTGGTCCAGTTGGCCGAAGGACTCAGGGCAACGGTGGTAGACTTGCCGCCAACAGTGATGATGGCCTCGGCGGCCTTCTTGGCACGGTAGCGTACTGTAACCTGCTGAGGAGTGTAGTATCCGAAATCTACGCCATTGAAAGTAACTTTCTCACCCTTAGGCATCTGGATATACCAGCCTGCGAAAGTGTTCTTTGGATCGAGGAACTCGGTCTTCACCTTGGCTGATGCTGATGAGTAGCGGTCGATCTGGATAATCTGGTCACCCTTTACGAGGCCCACGCCGCGGCGTGTAGGCTTTACGAGCTGGATGGTGCCGTCCTCATTGAAGAAGAGGCTGTCGGCGCAGATAGAGCGGTTCTTGTCGAAGTTGGGGCTCAGGTCGTTGTGGTGGTAGAAGAGGTACCACTGGCCCTTGTAGTTCACGATGGAATGGTGGTTGGTCCAGCAGTGGTTGTAGTGCTCCTCCATAATGAGGCCCTTGTACTCGTATGGACCCATTGGATTGTCGCTCATAGCGTAAGCGAGAGTCTCGGTGTGATTGTCGGTAGGTTTGCCGTCGATACCCTTCTCGCCCTTCTTGCCGCGAACCCAAGGATATGTGAGGTAGTATTTGCCGTTGCGCTCAAAAGCGAAAGGACCTTCCTTGAAGCCCTCTGGGAGACCCTGGGCAGCATCAGCACCAATCATAGTCATCTCGCGGTCGCCAAACTTTACGGTCTGCTTAGGATTGTCGTCGGCAAGTTCCAGGAGATTGTCCTTGAGCTTGGCCACGCGGAGTCCGCCGCCGCCCCAGAAAATATAGTTGTTGCCGTCGGAAGCCTGAAGCACGCAGGGATCTATGCCGCTGATGCCCTTGATATTCTCAGGCTCAGCCTTGTATGGACCTTCTGGCCTGTCGGCAATGGCCACGCCAACGCCGAAGCCCCTACCCTCTTTGGGAGCATTTGGGAAGAAGAAATAATAGCGGCCGTCCTTGCCCTGCACGCAGTCGGGCGCCCACATAGAATATCCCTCGGGATTACCCCAGGGAACGTCCTTCTGATCGAGGATCTTGCCGTGGTCGCGCCACTGGGTAAGATTGTCGGAAGAGAACACGTGATAATCTGCCATACAGAACCATTCCTTCTCTGGCTCCACGGGGCTGATAATGTCGTGAGATGGGAAAACATACATTTTACCATCGAAGACCCTTGCTGTAGGGTCAGCTGTAAACTGATTGGTAATAAGGGGATTCTGAGCGTTGGCCACGCTGCACAATCCAGCCATTACTCCAAGAAGCAATTGTTTTTTCATCTAATTATAATATTATTTAGGTATTAATTTCGAACCAGTAAATGTTGTTATTCTCAGCTAAATCGTAAAAGGAAATCGTCTATTTTTAATCTCCACAAAAGTATGTTATTTTGTTTGGATATTTGACGTGTTTATGGTTAAAAAGTTTAAAAAAAAAATAATAATAATTTAGGGTGTACACGGAATAAAGACACGCACGTCCGTGCGTCTCTACGAGCGTATAAATAAACCATTGCGCAAGTTGCCACAGTTTGGGTGCACGTAGAGACGCACGGACGTGCGTGTAATATAATAAATGTAGATAAATTAATGTGCGATATCAGAAAATTGAAAATTTCCCGTTATCGGGCGCGGGCGAAATCCATTACATAATCGCAAGGCATTGTCCATTCACCCTTGCCGTATACACCATCCCAGTATTTGCAGAGGGCCTCCATAGAGGATTCCATCTCGGTGGTGATGCCGTCGTCGGAGCGGTTCCAGAAATACTCGTAGTCGTGCCAGATAACCCAGGCCTTGGCGTAGAGCGCGCTGCTCTTAATCTTGCCGTCGCTGGATTTGGCGGCCTCGTTCAGGTATTCGATGGTCTTTTTCTCGTATGCCTTGTAGATATCGTCGTCATCGTCGTATACCGACCAGTAATAGTGGCTCATATACCAGCATCCGCCCCAGTGAGTGGCGCTCTGATACATTGTGGCCAGCTCGTAGGCCAGACGGCATTTCTCGTCGCCCTTGGCAGCATTGTACTTGGCTGTAAGGTTCTTGATATCCTTGCAGAACTCCAGGCGCTGGTTTTTGCTTACCTTGAGATCCTCGCGGACATAGTCGGAAATCTCCTCGGGAAGCTCGTCCCAGGAGGCCTTGTTGTAGCTGCGCACATTCATATAATAGCCCAGGCAGAGGTTGGCATAATACTGAGCAGGCACCTTCTGGAGATACTCTATGGCCTTGTCGAAATCCATCTTGCCTATGCAGCGTGTGCCCAGCACGTCGTCGAACTCCACGTCGGCAGGCTTATATACCATAGTGGAATAGAAGTATTTCTGCAGGTTGTCCATCTTCTTGGTGTTCTTGAGGAACTCGCGCAGAGAGAGCACCTTATCCAAAGGAGCCTCAAAGAGCTCGTATGCACTTGGACGGAACAGGTATGCGGTATTTGGATCGTTCTGAAGCTTGTCATAGAGCAGGTTGCTGATTCTCTCGTTGGCATTGTAGAAGAACGACACCTTGCCGCTCATCTCCTTGAGCCACTTAAGCTCCGATACCACATAGTCGGGGTCGGTCTTGTAGCTCTTGGTCTTCACGAACTGGAAAAACTTTATCACCCTGGCATTGTCCATAAGGCGCTGAGAGCCGCCCATTCTGGCAAACTCGGCAATGTATCTGTCGGCGTCGGCATCGTTGCCAAGGTACGACGACAGCAATGCGGCAGCCTCCTTCCAGAGCAGCGGATTGTTGGTTTTCTTGCCTGATACCACCTTGTCGGCCAGGACGATAAACTCGCGGGCCTCGTTGTATGAGATGCTGTAATAATCGGAAATCAGCTGGTCGCCGTCCATATTCTCCTGATACATATTCACGAAATCCTCGATGAGGAAGGCGAGCACTGGCGAGTTGTTGTCTTTCTCGTATATAGACTTGATACCCTTGAGGTTGCGCTTGTCGTCGAGGCAGTACTTCAGGCTCTGACGGTCGCCGAGCTCCATAAAGATTCTGGCGGCCTCGTCGTCCTTCTTTGTGCTGTAGAGCGCGCCGGCGTAGAGGCCCTTCATAGTCTTCAGGCAGCCCTGGTCGGTGGCTTTGGAAGCGTGGGAGTTCCAGTAGGCCTGCACCTGGTCGTACTGCTGGAGCTGGAACATACACCTCATAGCCATCAGCATATATCTGTCCTTCAGCCTTGTGCCCTTGTATGCCTTGGCCCTGCCAAGCAGCTGCGAGTAGGTGTCACGGATCTCGGCCATACGCTCCGCTGTGGGATAGTTCCACTCGTTGTAGTGGTCTTCGTTGTTGCTGAGGTATGTAGAGAGGTCCTTGATATAATCAAGCATCTCCTTGTCGTTTTTCTTGCGGGCGGTGGCCGCTATAATGTTGTCGGATTCAGCCACGTCCACCCACTTCAGGGAGTTGATATCCCAGACGTTGAGCTCGGCATCGCCCACGTAGCTTTTCCAGAAATCGTAGTAGGCGCCCTGTGGGCTGTCCTCGGGCTTCTCGAACGGGCTGAAGAGGTAGAAGTTGATCTCTCCCTCCCATCCTCCGCAGCGTGTGGCGAAGGCATTGCTAACGACGAGAAACGCCATCACAAAAATCAAAAATCTTTTCATATTCTTCTGTGGTTAAATTATTTATATTGTAATTGTTCAAATCGTATATTATCACCTGCCTCAGCACTCCCGGGCGGAGCCTCCTGATATCGGCGCACACTTTCTCAATCTCAGAAAACTCGGCTTTGCGGAGTTTTATTGTGTCGCCGCGGTTTATCATCACGTTGTAGCTCTCGTCGCTCATATAGCGGGCCACGTCCTTGTTGCGCAGGGCCACGTAAGTATCAGCCCCAACCTTGTGATACATAGACGAATCGGCCATATCGAGGTTGTAGAGGATGGACTTGAAATTGCCGTGTCCGCTCAGCATCTGCCACTTGAAGTTGGGCAGGGCGGCGCATAGCGGCAGCCTGTAGTTGCTGATGCGGCCTATATACTGCCTTACCTCGCTGTAGCCGAGTATTGGGTTGGCTATGCGGGGATCGCGGACGTTGCCGGTGTTGTATAGCATCAGCACTCCATAATCGCAGGGCGGCGGAGTCATCGAGAGCTGATGCAGGCGTATCGTAACCGAGAGCCTCAGCCCCCTGATGCCGCAGTAGTCCCTGATGCTCTGGAGGAAACCGAAATAGAGGTCCTGGGATTTTCGTGTCCAGTCGCAATCTATCTGTATCTCGTGCACGTTGGCCACGTGGTGGGTTTCTGATATCTGCAAAATCCTGTCCACCAGAGTTTTGGCCAGAGTATCAGGGTTGTGGTAGAGGCATTTCTCCACTATGAACACGGTGGGCACTATCTGGAGGGCGGTATCAGGAGGCTGAAGAAACCTTATTGTGGCGTTGGGCTTAAGGCGGTTCTGGTCGGTGAGGATTACGTCGAAATACCTGATATACAGTTTCCTGATGCCGTGGCTATGGACAAAGGCCTGCTCCAGCGAATCGTTGGAATACACTGTTTTCCAAAAGTATGCTGAACGTTGGGGGTTGGGGAGCTCGGGCGTGGACGGGGAACACCCAAGCCACGCAGGCATCAGACACAGGGTCAGCTGCATAAAAATAATGATATGGACCAGGCGGTGCTTCATATTGCTGGATTTTTGGCGCAAAGATAGGATATTTTTTGCGTGCGGCACAAAAACTTTTGCATAATATGTGCGCTTATTTGTAAAATTATTATCTTTGCGGATGCAAAATTAGCAGAATACTTATGCCACTCACAATACCAGACCAGCTTCCAGCCATAGAGCTGCTGAAGAAAGAGAATATCTTCGTAATCGACAATTCGAGGGCCAACGCACAGGATATCAGGCCCCTGAAGCTGGCGATTCTGAACCTTATGCCCATAAAGATAACCACCGAGACCGATATGCTGAGGCTGCTGAGCAACTCTCCGCTCCAGATAAACATTGATTTCATAAAACTGGAGAGCCACACCAGCAAAAACACTCCCGTGGAGCATATGCAGCAGTTCTACATAGGGTTCGACGAGATACGCCGGCGCAAGTACGACGGCCTCATAATTACCGGAGCGCCCGTGGAACAGTTTAACTACGAGGACGTTACCTACTGGAAGGAGCTCTGCGAGATTTTCGACTGGGCCAAGGAGAATGTAACGGCCAAAATGTTTATCTGCTGGGGCGCCTGCGCCGCTCTCTACCATTATTACAATGTGCCGAAGCACGACACCAAGTCAAAGGTTTTCGGCGTGTTCCAGCATACCGTGCTCGATCCATTGAACCCTATTTTCAGGGGCTTCGACGACGTGTTCTACGTGCCGCACAGCCGCCACACCGAGATCCTGAAGGAGGATATCGACAAGGTGCCCGAGATAAAGGTGCTGGCATCGAGCAAGGACGCCGGCCTGTATATGATGATGGCCAACGGCGGCCGCGAGCTCTACCTTACAGGCCACGCCGAATACAACGCCCTTACCCTCGACACCGAATACAAGCGCGACCTCCAGAAGGGTCTGCACATTGATATCCCGAAAAACTACTACCCATACGACGATCCCGATTTTGCCCCTCTGGTGAGATGGCGCAGCACGGGAAACCTTATTTTCAACAACTGGCTCAACTATTTCGTATATCAGGAGACGCCATATAATATCGACGATATCAGATAATGAAAGACAGCAAAAACAAGCTGTTGGAAACTATCAGAAACGGAGGTCTCCTCACTACCAGACAGCAGATAAGCCTTACAGCCAAACTATCGGCGCCGGCCATTATGGCCCAAATCTCATTCATCCTGATGCAGTACATAGACGCATCGATGGTGGGACATTTGGGTGCGGAATGCTCGGCGGCGGTGGGTCTCGTAAGCACGAGCACGTGGCTGATAGGCGGCCTGGCCGAGAGCGTGGTATCAGGATTCTCGGTGATGGTGGCCCACAGGATAGGCGCCAACGACTATCAGGGCGCCAAGGGCGTTCTGCGTCAGTCGTTTACGGCGTGTCTGGTGTGGGGCTTCTTCCTGGCTATGGTGGGTATGTCGATAAGCGGCTATCTTCCGCAATGGCTAAATGGCGGCGACGATATCAGCGATATGGCCTCCAGCTATTTCCTTATTTTCTCGGCCGGTATTCCTTTTTTCCAGCTCAACTATCTGTCGGCCAGTATGCTAAGGAGCTCGGGCAATGTAAAGTTTCCGAGCGGGCTTAATGTGGCTATGTGCATAATGGACGTAATCCTGAATTTCTTCCTGATATATCCTACCCGCAGCATCAGCCTCCTGGGCATAGACCTACAGGTGCCGGGAGCGGGCCTGGGTGTGAGCGGTGCGGCGCTGGGCAGCGCAATGGCGTTTGTAATCACCTCGCTGATAATGACTTACTATCTGGTGTGCCGCTGCAAGGAGCTAAAGATACGGGGCGAGAAGGGTTCGTACAGGCCCACGAGGGAGGTGCTGAGGCCGGCGCTGAAGATTTCGATACCTGTGGGAATGGAGCGTTCGATAATGGCGCTGGCCGCCACGATTCTGGTATCGATAGTGGCTCCGCTGGGCAATGTGAGCATTTCGGCCGACACCTTCGCCATCACGATAGAGGGCATCTGCTATATGCCGGCGTATGGCATTGCTGATGCCGCCACCACTCTCATAGGACAGTGCGTGGGCGCGGGCCGCAAGCTGCTGGCCAAGAGTTTCGCCAAGATTGCCACGTGGTCGGGCGCAATAGCGCTGGCCGTGATGGCTATTATAATGTATATAACCGCTCCGTGGATGATGGGCCTGATGACTCCGAATGAGGAGATTGTGACCCTCGGCACCAAGATTCTTAGGATAGAGGCCATAGCAGAGCCGTTTTTCGGAATTGCCGCCGTATGCTACGGAATTTTTGTGGGCGCGGGCAACAGCATTATGCCCAATATCCTCAATATGACTTCTATGTGGCTGATACGCATTCCTTTGGCAATGTTTATGGTTCAGAAAATGGGCCTCACTGGCGCGTGGATTGCAATGTGCATAGAGCTGATAATCCGCGGCATCCTCTTCCTGATCTACCTCCGCTCTCCAAGATGGCTCAACACTCAGGCAATGCGGGACGCATTGGCGAAGAAATTGCACCAAAACGAAGTAAAGTAATATTATAAATCTTGGAAAAACGGACAAAATGCCCCGGAAATAGGTTGGAAAAACGGACAAAAGCAAAGCTAAAAATCTGATTGGAAAGATTTTAACACTTAATCTTATTTAAGAACATAAAGGGATTATAAGAAAAAGAAAAATAATTGCATCATTTTTGCAGTTATATTAAATAATTTTATACATTAGCACCGCAGAAAGACATACAAGTTATGTTGTTTCTGCTACAGACAAAACTATTAATAACCATAAAAAAACAACACAAAAAGGTAAACAAAACAAACCAGCAACGCAACCCGAGGAAACGCACAGACTTACAAATCTGAGCCCCTCACAGAAGAGAGTTAACACAATTGTTAAACAATGCGTGGCTGTTCAACATAAAAATATAGAACTTTATTAGTTTCTTGTTCTCGTTTCACGAATCACCGCCAATCGATTCTTTTTCTCTGAGGACAGGCAATGAAGGTTCACGTCTATTCACATAGGCGTGGACTGTTCGCGCTTTGTCTAGAGATGAGGGCATACTTGGCGGTGAGCCCGTGAGACGGAATTGCGTTGGACAGTTCCGCCTATTTTTTTATGTATAGATGAAAAAAGTATTACTAACAGCCGCAATACTATTTGCGGGAACGTTTGGTTTCTACTCGTGCAACAAAGAAGAAGAACCATCCATTAATACAGATAACAATCCCAGTATTGAAGAACAATCGGATAAAAAATATAGTGACGAGGGAATTGAAGATGAGTTAGATCCTGTAGTTACAGGTCCAGACCGAGGTTCAGAATCCTTTCCAGCCTCTTTCTTCCAAAAAGATGAAAACACAGGTGCAATAATCGATTTAGGCAGAAGTTTTCATATCAACTATCCATATACCAATACCGAAATGTGCTTTACCGAAGGCTCAAGGAATCAGTATATGGAAAAGAAAAAGGAAGGCAATAACACGAAAGTTGACATTTTCTACACCAGCAACGACTATGAATACAATACTCTGAAGACCAACGAATACTCTGGAGGTATTGGTTTTGGAAACACTTTCCAATTAGACGCAAATCGTTTGACACAATTCACAACGTCAACAACCAAAAACACAGAAAGACTAGTCTTTATTGCCACGGTGGATTATGGTCAATATTATTATGCCAAACCTCTCGTTTTGACAAAGGAGGCAAACGCTCTCTTAAAGGCAAACAAATTTGACGAATTCAAAACGAAATACGGAACTCACTACGTGATGGGATGCGAACGTATTGCCAGAATAGTAATAGAGATTGAAAAAAAAGTAGATACCGACAAGTCAGAAAATGCTATAAGCAACAATATACATACGTCGCTGAGTTTCAAAGGATGGAATCCTGATTTCTCGTGGAAAAACAACAAAAACAAATGCACGATTAGCAAAGATGACGAAATCGAGATAAAAACCAACATAGAAGGACCTTCTAATATCTCGGAAACAATTATATTATCCCAAATAAAGTCCGCAATATCAGAAGGAACCACAATTGTGGATGCGGTTGAACAATATTTGACACAGGAAATGGAGAGCATCAAAAACCTTAATGAAAAAAGCATCGAGGCTAATAGCATCATCTCCAAGTATTATGTTTCATCCTTCGCAATGAAAGGATGCCAAGGAATCAGTTGGTGTACCGATAAAGAAAACATATTACAATCAATCAACGAAAATCATTTGAGCACCAAACGATTGATCAATATGATTAAAAACTTTACAACCCAAAACACTGCTGATATCATAATTTCTGACCTATTCTCAGAAAACATAAAAGTGACAGATTGGATAAACAGGTTATACAAAGACGAATACAAATCTGAAATGCCAGACGAGTATAAAAATAATATGACCATAGCCTACGAAAAAGCCAATCTCAAAAATGAATGGATAGAATTAAAAAGTAAAGCAGAGTCACTTATACCTTCATTAAAATCACTTTACAATCAATGCAGTGAAATCAGTTACAATATAAGCAATTGTTCTGACGACTACACTAACAAGGTAGAAGAATTGTTTGAGGAATACAATACTCTATACGACAAAGGCCGTACTGCACTTGGGGAAACAATGGAAATTGGTTTTTCTGCAATCGAGCAAATGGAAGCGAAGAAGGCTACAATAACACTCGTGAACAACTCGAAACACGATTTCATTGTAGAAATAGAAGGCCAAAATCCTGTTTTTGTATTAGGCAAAATGAAAGAAGAAATAAAAGTATGGGCAGGCACATATACTCTGAAAGCAACTCAACAGAATGGCTACATTCTATGGGCTACCAAAGTAGAGGAAACAATCTACGCAGAGGAAAGCGGGGCATATACTTTTAGTTTTTCAGACTAAATACAGAATTAATAAACTAAACGTAAACAACAAAGTACCCTACAACCGATAGGGTACTTTATCATAGATAAACAATACACAAAATGACACCAAAACAAATCGAAGAGTTACAAAAACTGAAACAACTTCTTGACTCAGGTGTTATCAACCAACAAGAATTTGAATCAGAAAAGCAAAAACTGCTAAATGAAACAAACAGCAATGTTTCAAACAGCCCCAAAAAGTTCATTATTAGTTGCGTATCGACGGTTGCCATACTAACACTAATAATGATAATGCTATATGGAAACAACGCCCCCAAGGAATCCGAGAATTCTGAAATAAGCCAAGAAGCCGTAAATCAGAATGAGAACGAGGAGAATTGTAATAATCCCGGGAACAACCAGCAACCAGGCAACAACAACCATCATTATGTCCTAACGAATATCCTTAAAGAGAATGCAGAATTAATTGGCGGAGGTGTATTTCTTAAAGACAGAACGTCGTACGAGTTCATTTTACCAGAAAACACAAGCCGTTGGTTCCTTGAATTCTGTTTTGGGCAAGTTCCATATTCAGAATTTGGAATGTACAATACATTGAACGAGAACCTGGACACCAAAGAAGGATTGCCTGATGATATACTATCCAAGATCCCTCAACCACAAGGCAAAATAAAATGCACCGTAATGATATTAGACGAGGAGAATAACAGAAAATTCATAAACCTTCAGCCATTCGAGCCACTATATAACGTCAGTTATGAGCCACAGGGATTATTTGAACTAACTTCAGTTCTAAGATCAGGAAAGTATTATCTTGCAATGCGTAATAGTGTCAGCAAACGATATTATTTCAATTCGGAAATTGTCGCAATAATTGACAAAAACAATTAATGGCTTTGTCCTCCTCCCCTAGTCGGGCACGTGGGCCCGACTTATCAGGAAAAGGTCATAAATATTACAAAGCGTTAATCTCTTCAATAGAAAGCCCTGTGGCATTGTGAATGGTATTAATATCCACATTGGAGGCTTTCAAGGACTTGGCTATGGCAATCCTTTCCTCAATACGACCTTCCTCGCGTGCACGTTTTTTCTCGTTGCGATGGGTCTCCTCCACTGCAAGCGAATCACGGTAAACCTTGAGAGAATCCTCATATTTCCTGCGCTCACGGGGTGTCATTATCGCAACCTCAGCACGTGAAAATAATTTTGCGAATGGTTTCTTTTCCGCCATCTTTGGTGTTGCTGTCATTGTGCCCATATTCTTAATGTTATAAATCCAACAATCTAAATTAGATTCCAATTCGTCCTCTGTCTTATTGAAACGAAGAAGATCGATGAAGAACATTCTGAACTTATCTGTAAAATAAGCATTTGTCTTCTTGTAGGTAAGATTTACCTCGTTGACAACCTCTTCAGGTACATTCTGACCCGAAAGGTTGAAATTCATAATAAAAACGCCATAAACAGGATGCAACTTGTACCTCCAATTGCTTTTATTGTCGCCCTGCTTCACTATAGAATCGCTCATATAGTAAAGCGCACGCTCGCCAAAAGTATCCTGACTCTGATGCTGCATCTCTATAATAACGTCCTCCTCGCCATCTATCTTGCACAAAACGTCGTAATAAATAGTGCGTCCGTGCTGATGGGTGGAAGTGATCTCCTTATTGAGATATCTTACGGACTTCACAACCTTTTTATCCTTCTCAAACAAGGAATTTAGAAAATGTATCAGCAATTCACTGTCGCCAAAAGCGAGTTTGAATCCATAGTCTGTCATCAGGTTCACAAACTTGGAAGGCTTCAGTAGATTGCTGTTGTTTCTTACTCTTGCCATATATTGCGTTTTTATCTCACAAGTGCAATTTTACTCACACACCGTCTTCATCAACTCGGCCTTCAAACTTGCCAAATCTGTAACCACGGGGAACTGTGGGAAGTCGGCCTTCACGTTGTCGGGAGGACAGAAGAGGATACCCTTGTCGGCCTCGGCGATCATTGTGCAGTCGTTGTAACTGTCACCGAACGCGGCCACCTTGTAGTTCAGCGACTTGAAAGCCTGAACGGTCTTTCTCTTTGGGTCGGCCTGACGGAGGCAGTAATTGGTGATACGGCCTGTTGAGTCGGTCTCGAGATTGTGACAAAGCAGGAAAGGATTCTCCAACTTGTTCATCAGAGGCTGGGCAAACTCCACAAAAGTATCGCTCACGATGGCGAAACGGGTCACCTTGCGGATATCGCGGATAAACTCCAACGCGCCCGGCAATGGGTCGAGAGTGTTGATAACTTCCTGAATATCTTGAAGTTTCAGATTGTGCTTATCGAGAATGTCCAATCGGTATTTCATCAACTGGTCATAATCCTTTATCTCTCTTGTAGTGAGTTTAAGTTCCTCAATACCTGTCTTTTTGGCTACGTTCACCCAAATCTCAGGCACAAAAACGCCTTCGAGGTCGGCACATACAATCCACATAATTTTTATTCGATTTAATAGTTAATATTCTGTCGCAAAGATAAGAAAAATAATTAACAAATAACAATTAATAATTAACAATTCCACCGCAATTCAGGTGGCCCTTGTGGCCACTACGATGGTAACCGCTGGCATCGCCTGCGGATTACGAGTCTGTACGGATTCTCACCTCATCAGTTCCGCCTCAGCCTTCAACCTCTCGCGCTCCGATTCGAGGTGAGTCGCAAAAAACTCGTAATACATATCGCACTCGCTTATGAACTCTATCAGCGAGATCTCGCCCTCGTGCAGAGCCTTGTAAACTATCTGAATATCACCGAATTTGTCGAGCGATTCGTGATAATAGTCGCAAAGATTCTTCAAACTTTTGCAACGCTCAAAGAGCACACGTTTCTGCGAGTAACGATCATTTTTGGCAGAAAGTTCCTGAGTCTTCGCCATCTCGATTTCAATCTTCTTTTTGCCCACATTTCTGCGGTTGCTCCAAATCGGCATCGAAATCTGAGTGGCCACACCGCGGAATTTCTCCACGTCGGTCACCTCCTGCATATAACCCACCGAAATCTCTGGTATCCAATCCATTCGGGCGGATTTAAGGTCAAGTGTAGCTGACTCTATGCTTGCTGATGCGCCCACCAACGGACGCGCGTTTTCATATTCCTGATACCACGCCTCAAAATCGTCTATCAAAGTAGCTGACCCTAAGTCTGATACTTCCCAATTATAAATATCCACTGGCACTGATACTCCGCCATTCAAGCGCATAACCTCCTGAGCAAGAGTCACTAAATCGGTCTCGCATCTTTGTTGGAGACCGCCAACGGTTGCAAGATACATTTCGGCCTTGTGATATTCCATCACCGACGCCTCGCCGAGATCGAGACGGCGTTTCTCGGCCTCCACGAGTTTGCGTGAAAGTTCGGTGCGCTCGGCGTATTTCTTCAATAGAGTGTTGGCTATCACAAAGTCAATCAAGACATTACGGGCTTCAAGTTCGAAATCCCTGACAGCCTCGTCGTATTCGTAGGCTGATATCTTGTTCTTTGAGTTCACCATCTTGAACTTCAAACCGCTGATATCCTGAGCCTTAAACGACTGCATCACAGAGAAATCCCTTCTGTTTCCCGATTCCTCGTCACCGAAAAGGTAGTTGAATTCCACCTCGGGATTTTCAAGAAACAAAATATCACGGTTTTCAAGCGCCTGATACGCAGAGTTTTGAAAAGCCACCTTTATCAAAAGACTGTTCTTCTTCAAAGTATCCAACACAGCCTCCACACGATTGTTCTGCGCATCAGCCACCACAGAAATCAACAAAAATATAAACAAAAAAAACTTCTTCATAGCATTATACATTAATATGTTATACGAAAATCACCTGACGGTGATTTTAATTTTTTTATCCAAAAATGGAAAGAATTTTAAAGAATTAAAAGAATTTTCTCTAACCCAAATATCCTAATTTTTAGTTTCGTAGTTTTTTAACAAGAAAACAAGCACTATTTCACATTACTGATACTTGAGTGCTTAGAAAACTACCAAAAACAAGTTTTGGAAAGAAAACGCTTAACGCTAAAAAACAAAACATAGAAAACCATAAAAACGGTGTTTTCTCCCGTTTTGTTTTCTGGCGTTCAGCGTTTTATGGCTATGTTAATAGCCGGTTTTCTGCGCTCCAAATCAGATGAAAAGTTATTTAAAGCGCGTTTTCTTGTTTAAAATTTCTTTTAATTCTTTTCCATTCTTTTAATTTTCGGATAAAATCACTTCGGCGCCTTGCGCGACGAAGCAATCAAGTACATTACAGGTATCACGAAAGCGTTTAGTAATGTGGAACTTATCAAGCCTCCGAGGATTACTTTCGCCATCGGGCTCTGGATCTCGTTGCCGGGGAGGTCGCCACCGAGGGCGAGCGGTATCAGGGCCAAGGCTGAGGTTACCGCCGTCATCAGGATTGGGTTCAGACGGTCGAGCGAGCCTTCCATCACGGCTTTTTCAGCGGATAAGCCACTATCCATCAGCGCATTGTAACGGTCGATAAGCAACATTCCGTTTCGTGTGGCGATTCCGAACAGCGAGATGAAACCGATGATGGCGGGAATGCTCAGAATTCCGTCGCTGAAATACACCGCTATAACGCCTCCAATCAGGGCAAGCGGAAGATTCAGCAAAACCGTGGAGGCCTGGATTCCGTTCTTGAATTCTCCGTACAACAATATGAATATCAGCAAAATAGAGAATACCGATACTATCATAATTGTTCTCGACGCGCGCTCCTCGCTCTCGAACTGACCGCCATATTCAATGTGGTAGCCTGATGGGATTATCACCTTGGAATTCACCAAGTTACGGATTTCTGATACTGTCTTGCTGAGTTCACCGCCCGCCACATTGCAGGAGACTACAAGTTTTCTACTAACGTTCTCACGATTGATGGTATTGGGACCCGTAGAACTCTTGATATCAGCCACATACGAAAGCGGAACCTTGTTGCCGTCGGGACAATCGAGCAGGATATCGTTGAGCATTTCGAGGTTCAGACGGTCGCTTCCTTGAAGTTTCACCACCACGTCGAAATTCATATTGCCGTCGTAAACCTGACTCACTACCTTTCCGCTGAGCAGAACCTCGATGGCCTCGGCAAACTCAGAAACCGTAATTCCGTATCTTGCAAGCATTTGACGGCGTGGCTTAATGTCGATCTGCGGACGCTCCACCTGTTGCTCCACGCTTACGTCGGCTATCTGAGGCATCTCTGACACAAGCGTTTTTATCTGATTTCCAATGCGATACATTTTATTGAGGTCGCTTCCGAAAATCTTTATTGCGATATTGGCCTTGGTTCCCGAGAGCATCTCGTCGATTCGGTGGGCTATCGGACTGCCTATCTCGACGTTAACTCCCGGAATTTGAGAGAGTTTGGCGCGCACGTCGGCGGTGAGTTCGCGACGCGAGCGGTCGGTGAGAATGTATGGACACTCGAACTCCGAGGTGTTTACTCCAAACGAATGCTCATCGAGTTCGGCGCGTCCCGTCTTGCGTCCAACGGTCTGAATTTCAGGAATTTCCAAGAGCAGTTTCTCAGCAGTGCGTCCCAACTCGTCGCTCTCGTCAATGGAGATTCCGGGAAGCGAACCCATTGATATTGTGAAACTTCCCTCGTTGAAACTTGGCAAGAAACTGCGTCCGAGTCCAAAGAATGTCACCAACGCCACAATCAGCATCAGGGCCGTAATTGACAGAACCAACTTCTTGTGTTCCAATGCTTTGGAGAGTAGTTTCCCGTAAACTTTTTTCAGTAGGCTAACGATTCGTGTATCGCCATTTTCCGCCGATGACGATTTAATGTTTTTCAGCAGAAACGAACTCAGTACAGGAGTCAATGTCAGGGCCACCAAAGTGGACGCGAAAAGCGAGATTATAAACGTGATTCCCAATGGTTTAAGCATTCGGCCCTCCATTCCCGAGAGGAAAAACAGAGGCAGAAAACTTGCAACAATAATAAGTGTGGAATTCAGCATCGGCATTCTCACTTCCTTGCTGGCATCGAAGACGGTCGCAATCACCGATTTGCGCTCAGCATCAGGAAGTTGTGCATTGGATTTCAGCCTCTTGAAAACATTCTCGACGTCCACGATGGAGTCATCCACCAACGATCCGATGGCGATTGCGATTCCACCGAGCGACATTGTGTTTACAGTCAGGCCAAAAAATTTGAGGCATATCAGCGCCACAATCACCGATACTGGTATGGAAATCAGCGAGATAACGGTGGTGCGCCAATTCATAAGAAACACAAACAAAACTATTATCACGAAGAAACTGCCTTCAAGAAGCGAACTCTTCACGTTGGAGATCGAGTTCTCTATAAAGTTGGCCTGGCGGAAGATATCAGTGCTGATATTCACCGACTTAGGCAGTGTTACGCTGATTTCGGCAAGGGCGTTCTCAATATCCGCTGTCAGGTCCAATGTAGAGACGCTTGGCTGTTTGGTAACTGTAAGAAGCACAGCGGGTTTGCCGTGGTCGCTGGCGGTTCCGAGTTTCGGGAAACGGTTGCCGATTTTCACCTCGGCGATATCAGAGAGCAAAACGGGCTGACCGCTCTCCTGCAACTGAACCACCGACGCACCAATTTCGGCGACGTCGGTAGTTGACAAAACTCCACGCAAAATATACTCGTTGCCGTAGTCGTAAACCGTACCACCGGGCGCGTTTATGTTGAAGTTGTCGAGGGCTGTAAGCACAGCATCAGTGCTGATTTTCAGAGACTTCATCTTGTTGGGATTCAGCAGGATCTGATACTCCTGAATATCGCCACCCATCACCGCCACCTGAGCCACGCCACCCGTGGAGAGCAGGCGCGGACGTATCTGCCAATCGGCTATGGTGCGGAGTTCCTGCCCCGAGCAACTATCTGAGGTTAAGCCAATTATCAGCAACTCGCCCAATATCGACGACTGCGGGCCGAGTGTGGGCTGACCCACGTTTTTCGGGAGTTGCTCGCCGAGCATTGCGAGTTTCTCGCTCACAATCTGACGCGCCTGGTAGATATCAGTTCCCCAATCGAACTCTACGTAAACTATTGAAAATCCGGTAGATGACGAACTGCGGACGCGTCGCACATCACTCGCGCCGTTCAGCGAGGTTTCTATCGGGAAAGTTACAAGACGCTCCACCTCCTCGGGCGCCATTCCCTCGGCCTCGGTCATCACCACAACGGTGGGCGCGTTTAGGTCGGGGAACACATCCACCTCGGTATTGGCCCCGGTGTAGGCACCGCCAACAATCAACAGCACCGCCATCACCAAAACCACAAGGCGATTCTTCAACGAAAATTCTATTATCTTATCCATTTTTTGCTACATAAATGATTGATTTTTCGCCACCTAACGGTGGCTTTTTT
>JAKSLV010000050.1 GCA_024401025.1 Bacteroidales bacterium | reverse complement strand
CTCTTTAAAACCAAAAATTAACCTAAAACAAACTAATTAACCTAACAAAACTATGAAAATAATTAATTATTATCATTTATTGAGATTCTTGTTGATTTTATAAATGTCCGAAAATCGTTTCTTTTGAGGATTAGTTGTTTTTAAAAAGGAGGATGTTTCACAACACCCTCCAATACAAATAACAACCTAAAATCAAACTATTAACTCAAAAAATTTTAACATTTATAAGTATTAATCAACATGAAATGTTTTTTCTTTGTTTCTGATACAAAGATAAGAATAAATTTATTTTCTGTCCAAATTTTTTTTGAAGTTTTTTTTAAGAAATCGCACGATTTAACATATATTAACAAAAACCGCTCTTTTGAGCTTCCAAATGTCATAACTGCTTGACATTCGGAGCATTTGTCTGGCGTAGTTTTGTGCTGATGCTGTTTTTATAAAACTGTGGCTGCCGGGTAGCCTTTGGTGGCTAAAATTTTTCTATATTTGCAGCGTTATATTAATTTTAATTTTCTGCAAATATGAGAAGAATGTTTATGTCTATGTTGTTTCTGATGCTTGCCGTGTGCACTATGGCTCAGGACAGCGAGTTTTGCGCCAAGCTTAAGGCTTTGGATGGTGTGGTATCAGTAACCTCTATCGACAATGGCCCCTACAGCGAGAAGTACGAGGTTTTTGTGGAGCAGCTGCTCGACCACAAGAATCCGTCGGCTGGTACTTTCCATCAGCGCGTGGTGATTGGTTTCCGCGGTTTCGACCGTCCAAATGTGCTTATTACAGAGGGATATGCCGCCGACTATGCCACCTATCCGTTCTACAAGGAGGAGATTACCGAGATGCTGGAGGCCAACCAGGTTTTCTGCGAGTACAGATATTTCAGTAAGAGCACCCCTGAGCCCTGCAACTGGGATTATATGACGGTTGACAATTCTTTGGCCGACCTCCACCGTGTAAAGGAGATGATGCAGAAGATTCTTTCGGGAAAGTGGCTGGCCACAGGCATCTCGAAGGGCGGAAGCACCTGCACATATTACCGTGCGGCGTATCCCGATGATGTGGACGCATCAGTGGCCTACGTGGCCCCAATAAGCCGCGCCCTGGAGGATGGCCGCCATGAGAAATTCCTCTCCAAGACCGTGGGCTCCAAGGCCGACCGCGACGAGATGAGGTCGGTTATGGACGAGCTGATGCGCCGCAAAAACGCCATTGCCCCAATGCTGGATACTTTCTGCGTAAACCACAATCTCGAGTTCTATGTTCCTGTGGATCAGCTCTACGATCTGGAGGTGCTGGAGCTGGAGTTCTCGCTGTGGCAGTGGGGAAAATCGCCCAAGAATGCGCCCAAGAAATACGCGGGCGATGTGGCCTGGTTCAAGTATCTGGTGGACGAGGTGGGCCCTGATTATTTCTCGAAGGATGGCTCCAACGTGCCTTTCTTCTATCAGACTCTCCGCGAGTTTGGATATTACGGATACGACGCCAAGAAGCTAGGCAAAAACGCGTCGCTGAAATCCACCAAAAACTACGTGCGCTGGGTGATGGTGCCCGAGGAGATGCGCGATGTAAAATTCGACAAGACTCTCTACAAGACCACCTGCGCCTATCTTAAGAAAAACGATCCCACACATATTTTCATCTATGGGCAGAACGATCCATGGACAGCATCAGGAGTGGCTTCGTGGCTGGATTGCTCCAGAAAGAAAAACATGAGGGTGTACGTTCAGCCCAACGGCAGCCACTTTGCCCGCATTGGCAACATGCCCGCCCAGACCAAGAAGGAGATTATCTCTCTGGTGAAAAACTGGATGAGATAGCCGCCTCCGTAACATATTTATAAAAGCAAAATCCCCGTCGCAATACTGCGGCGGGGATTTCTGATTTTACACACGAGATACAAATAATAGATAATATGCTTTATAAGAAAGATTATTGTTTTTCTGGTTCTGATTCTTTCTCCAATTCCACAGTTACCTCGCTCTCATACTCGGCCAGCTCGCGGAACTTGCCGTAGTGCTCGTCGTGCTGAGAGAGGTCGAGGCCAAGGTGCTCGCTCTTCTCTGATACGCGCATTGTAATCATCTTGTTGGTAATCCAGTAGAGGAAGTAGCTCATTGCGAATGTGTAAACCACTACTATGGCCAGAGCCAGCACGTGGTTCATGAAAAACTGCAGGTGGCTTACCCCCTCGGCCTGGAGAGCCTCAGCCTCGTACTTGTAGACAAAGATACCTGAGAGCAGTGTTCCCACGATACCGCCCACGCCGTGGGTTGGGAATACGTCGAGAGCGTCGTCAACAGATGTGTGGTTTTTCCAGTGAACGGCCACGTTGCTTATCACTGTGGTGATGATGGCGATGATGATGCTGTCACCTACCGATACCCAACCGGCCGATGGAGTGATGGCAACCAAGCCGAGCACACCGCCGATGGCAGCGCCCATAGCCGATGGCTTGCGTCCGTAGAGACAGTCGAGGAAAATCCAGAGAAGCATTGCTGTGGCGGCTGCGGTGTTGGTGTTGAGGAACGCCTTTACAGCCATGCCGTCGGCGTGGAGTGAGGATCCGGCGTTGAAACCGAACCATCCGAGCCAGAGGAGGGCGGCGCCCAGGATCACGTAAGGCACGTTGGCAGGTTCAGACTTCTTCTCCTTGCGGCGTCCTAGATAGATGGCGCCCACCAATGCGGCTATACCTGATGATGCGTGTACTGTGATACCACCGGCAAAGTCCTTTACGTGCATCTTCATGAAGAGGCCGTCGGGGTGCCATGTCATGTGGGCCAATGGGCAGTATATCAGGATGCAGAACAATGCCATGAACACCATATAGCCAGAGAACCTTACTCTCTCGGCAAACGATCCTGTAATCAGCGAAGGTGTTATGATGGCAAACTTCATCTGGAAGAGTGCGTAGAGTGCTATTGGAATTGTGAGGCCCAGCTGCTGAGAGAGGTAGTCGGTGGCCTGTCCGCCCACGCTGTGGAACATGAAGTATGTGCTTGGGTCGCCAATGAGGCCCAGACCTCCGAGGTCCTCACCAAATGTCATGGAGAAACCGCAAACCACCCAAATCACCGATATGATACCCATGGCGATGATGGACTGGAGGATGGTGGAGATGATGTTCTTTTTCCTAACCATACCGCCGTAGAAAAACGAGAGACCGGGGGTCATCATCAATACGAAGATTGTGGCGGTAATCATCCACGCGATATCGGCCGTCGAGATGTTCTCCGAGAGCTCCCAGATGCCGGCGTCCTCGGGAATTGCAATTCCCAAAATTCCTATCACCGCGATGATGGCGGTGAAGATAATCCATCTTTTTGTAGTTTTCATTTGTATTGCATTTAATGGTTAAAAAATATGGTGCAAAGGTCTATATTCCGCCCATTATGTGCAATACCTAAGTTTCTTAATCGTTTTTGCCGCGATATACGTGAATTACGGCGGGGTAATACGAAAATCCCGCAATGTGAAAAATATTTGTTTTTAATGAATTTTATTTATACATTTGGGCATAAATTATAATGATAAAACAACAAAAAATATGAACGATACACAGATATACCAGAAAATCAGCGACCTGGCTACTAAGCTTGGCGCCGATAATTCCACTTTCACCCGTGCCGACCTGGCCTACGAGCTCAAGGAGCTGGGTGTTTCGGGCGATTCTGCCGATATCAGCCGCCTGGTGTGGGAGGCTCTCAACAGCACCGGCAATCAGCAGATAGCCAAGGCTTTCGTCAACAACAGCAAGAGCGACACCCTCGTAAATGAATACAAGGTGCCGGCCATGCTGGAGCAGGGCGATACCGAGTCGGTTTTCGATGTCATGAAGAAGAAGCTTTCTGATACCGACACCACTCTCGGCCAGCTCTCGCAGCTCATCGACGAGAAAACCAAGCTGAAGCTCGTGGAGGCCGCGTCCACACTTATAGGTGTGGTATCAGGCACCAACTCCATAAACAAGATACAGAGCGAGGCCTCAGCCATCTTCATGAAATACAAGGATATGGCTGATACCTACAAGAATGCCAAGGACACCATAGCCAGCGTTACCAACGATTTCTGCGAGATAAGGACCTCCACCGTGGGCATGTACAGGAGATATGCCATAATGCTCACCGATATTTTCGGCGACAGCATCAGGACCTCCATGCCCGAGCTTTTCGATTTCAGCAAGGTGGAGTATCTGGATGTGGAGGCTATGACCAACAATATTCAACTGGCTTACAATCAGGTGTATGGCAAGTGTGCAACTCTGGCCGGCGAGGTATCAGAGAATTTCACCAAGGCCCTCAAGGACGGCGCCGTGCAGTTTGGCGCACAGCAAGACAAGCGCGTGGGTCTGGTGTTGGCCGGAATCAACCTGATATCGCACTATATGAAGACCGGACAGCAGGCCCAGAACCTCAGCCACGACCTTGCCGAGCTTAAGGGCTCCATCACCCACGATGTGGCCAGCATCCGCACCGACCAGGTTCGCCTCGTGGAGATCTACAAGACCATCCACGATGTAATGGTGCCCAAGGCTGAGGTTTTCGCCAAGGCCGCACCCACCGTTTTCGACGACGAGTTCAGCAAGCTGGTGGATACCATTTATTCCACACGCGGGCTTCAGGAGCTGAGGGACAAGCGCGAGGACTGCATTGCCAAGATGCGCGATCTGGAGCGCAAGATTGCTGATGCCGAGCTCTCCATAAGCTATTACCAGGGCCATATAGCCGACAGCCGCGATACCATGGAATCGCTGAACAAGCAGTACACCGAGGCCAAGAGCAGCAAGCCCGAGCCTCCATCGGGTTTCGGAAATATCATCACCTTCGGCACCGCCAAGAAAAACTACAACCGCGACATCTACGAGTGGAGCAAGAACTGCGAGCCGCTGGTGAAGACGTTCGAGGCTCTGGCAGTGGATGTAAAGGTGGACGAGGAGGAGCTTTCGGCTCAGAAACAGATGCTTGCTGATATGAAGGTCCAATACGCCAGCATCAGCAACAGCCTGAATACCACCAACAACATTCTCCGCGAGCAGCTTGACGCAAGCCCAGAGGTGAAGGCCAAGGCGGCCCAGCATCTCGAGGATATAATAAAGCTGCTTCAGCTGGCCAAGGACATAGCATCGCAGAAGCTCGACGACCGTCTGGTGGGTGTAAGTCAGGTGAAGAAGTTCCACGACATAGAGCTTCCCGAAAACCTGAAGACCGCTGTCCAGAACTTCAGAAACGATGTGGTGAAGGATATGAACTTCTCTGAGGCCGACGCCCGCGATCTGGCTGGCGAGAATCTCACCGCCGAGCAGGCCCAGATGATCACGGCTCAGGGTCAGGACATTATGAACAGCGGCATCAGCCTCTGCGAGAATATGGCACGACTCTCCGCCATGAAGCTCAATCAGGGTCTGGCTCAGGAGTATTACGATATGGAGTTCAAGAAGATAAAGGCCGAGTTTGCCGAGAATATCAAGAAGGTGGACAATCAGGCCCTGATGCTTCAGGAGATAGCCCGCAGGGTAAACACCTCCGACAACGCCGCCGACATGAAGGCCGCCCTGATGGCGCTCCTAGGCGACGGACAGTCTCCGCTAACCGCCGAGAATTTCGACGATTTCCTCGCCGGAAAACTTACGATAAACATTTGATGGCAACGGCTATGCCGTTGCTTGGGGGAAACACGAATTATCATAAATTACCACGAATTATCATAAATTTTTATTATAATGATTGATTTTTGGTAATTCGTGATAATTTGTGGTAATTTATGTTTGAAAAAAACGCGCCTTTAGGCGCAGTAAAAATTTTTGTGAATGGAAAGCAGCAGAAGGGCGCAGGCCCGCGAGGACCTCGGACTTACCACACAGGAGGAGCAGGACGAGATAGACCTCTCATTGAAGAAGGAGGAGGAGCGCCGTCAGAAAAAAGAGCTTGCAAAGATAAAGCTGGAGACCGAGCCGTCGTACAAGCTTATCAAGGGCATCGCCTTTGTGATGGACAAGTGTTTTGCCGACGCGCTGATAGGTTTCTTTGCGCCCGGCATCGGCGACCTGATATCTCCGCTGGTGGCATTGCCATATATATATGTGTCGCTCTTCAAGATAAAGTCGATACCGCTTACCCTGGCCATCATCTACAATATGATGATAGACTGTTTTGTGGGCATTGTGCCATACGTGGGCGATTTGATAGACGCATTCTACCGCAGCTATGTTAAGAACTATCAGCTGATTGTGGGGTTTGTGGAAGACGACGAGGAGGTGATAAAGGATGTTCGCCGCCGCAGCGTTTTCTGCGCCATCATGATAGTGGTGCTGGGATTGCTCTGCTGGCTGCTGTATCAGATGGTGGCATCGATGATCACAGGCATGCAGTCGCTGTTTGGGTGTAACTGATGCGCATTTATTTGCATAATTGGTAATTATGGTATAATTTTGTAGCAAATTTTATTATTATGGATATTGAAGTAGTAACAGTGGAACTCGGTAATGAGTTTTCAAAAACAGGAACGAGCAATAATAATGTTGTACGTCCTGGCGTAATAAAAGTTCTTTGGCGCAACCTTGATGTTGAGGTTATGCCATCAGAGGTTATTCCTAATGGCGTAAACGTTTATTCTGAATAAAATGGGAGTTGTGACACGGAATTTCCATGAACATGTAGATAGCATTTTGACAGAATGTTATGTGTATAAAGCTATTGATGGACCACATGAAAAGTCCATTAAAAGAGTTCTTGTGCCTAAAGCATTATGGGATACAGGAGCATCCTGCTCATTGGTTTCTTCTCGAGTGGTTAAGGCTTTGGAACTTGTTTCTGTAGGCAAATCTGGTGTTTCGGGATATAATAATTCTTTGGATATTAAGGATACTTTTCATATTCATATAGGATTGCCCACTGGAGATATTGTAACAAATCTATATGCTATGGAGTGTGCCGATAATGACGATTTTGATGTGATTATAGGAATGGATGTTATTGGTAATGGCGATTTTGTAATTACTAATAATGATAATACAACAAAATTCACTTTTAGAGTTCCTAGTCAAGGCATCAATTTTTAATCTCTTAACTTTCAAAAATGTCAAGAAAAGAATACCGCGAGGAGAATCAGAAATTCATGGAAGAAATCGCCAAGGCTGAGGGCGTGATGGCTCTCGGCAACGGCGTATATTACAAGGTTCTGGAGACCGGCAACGGCAAGGGAACCGTAAAATTCAACAGCGTGTGCACCTGTCATTACCGTGGCAGGATGATAAACGGCTATGTTTTCGACAGCAGTTTCGAGCGCAGCGTTCCCGAGGCCTTCCGTCCCAACGAGCTGATAGCCGGATTCGGCGCCGCCCTCATGGCCATGCATCCCGGCGACCGTTGGGAGGTATATATCCCATACACTCAGGCCTACGGCACCCGCAACAACGGCCCTATCCTCGGATACTCAACCCTGATCTTCGAGATCCTGCTGGTAGGAATTGCATGAGGAATCAAAAATCGAAAATCAAAAATCAAAAATCGAAAACACAAAAAATGTCTTACGATATGCAACAAATCCTTGATTTTCTGCGTGATATCAGGGAAAACAACAACGTGGAGTGGATGCACGAGAACCGCTCTAGATACGAGAAGGCGCGTGATACATTCAAGGCCCTCAGCCAGGAAATCCTCACCAGAATGCAGGTGATAGATCCCCAGCTAAAGGGCCTTGAAGTAAAGAACTGCATCTTCCGATTCAACCGCGACACCCGTTTCTCGCTCGACAAGGCGCCATACAAGCGTCATTTTGGAGTATATTACGTTCCTGGCGGCAAGAAGACCGTGGGCGCGGGCTACTATCTCCATATCCAGCCCTACGACGAGACCGACGAGATGTTTGGACAGAGCCTTATCGACGTGGGCCTCTACGCACCGCCATCCAAGGCCGCAAAGATTGTCCGCGAGGAAATCTTCTACGGGGCAGGCGAGCGGATGCAGCAGTTTCTCGATAAGCCCGCCGTCAGGGACACATTCAAATTCTACAGTGGCGACCGCCTGAAAGTGCTTCCCAAAAACCTGAAGGACTCACCCTACGACGACCTTATCCGCCTGAAAAACTGGGATATGTTCCAGAACCTCTCCGATTCCCAGATCCTTGCCCCCGATTTCGTGGACTATGTGGTGGAGAAATTCACCATCGGCATGGAATGGAACCACATCCTCAACGAGATGCTCGATGGCTACGAGGGAGAGAGCTGTTTTTAATTTTTTGGAAAAAAATTAAAAAATGGACAATGGATAATGGACAATGGATAATTCTCAAAATGCATTATCCATTAATTATTTGTCAATTCCGCATTGTCCATTATCCATTATCCATTGTCCATTAATTAGACGCGTAGCGTCTAATTAATTCCATGATCTTGTCGTTGGCGCCCTCCTTGGGGAACATCCAGTAACGGTTGCTTGTGGCGGTCTTCTCGCCCTCGTGGAAATACATCTCGTCGTCCATGGTGAGCTCGGTAGGTCCGTTGAGGTCGAAGAGGTCGGGGTGGAGCCACTGAATCATAGTGATAACGTCCCACATGCGCTGACCTGTATCGCAGTTGTGATGCTTGTAGCAGTGGTAGAGAGGGCTCAGGGTGTCGCCGGCCTGCTCCAGATCGCTCAGCATGTCAGGAATCTTGTAGTCAAACATGTCGCCGGCCTCCTGAGGGCTGAAATACATTGGGGCGGGGCAGAGCTTCATGAAAACCTTGGCGTGCTCGGCGTCCTGCGAGAAATTGTAGTCGGGCTCCATGCCCTTGCCGAAGTGTCCGGCCTGCAGATAGATGGCCTTCACCTTCTGCTTTACGAGGTCCACGCCACTGAGCTGTGAGTACTCATCAGCCTGACTCTCAAGCAGGTGCGCGAGGTTGCTGGCAAAGCCTATCGAGAATATTATCATCGAATTGTCGTCGGCCGATGCCAGGATCTTTCTGTAGAGCTTGTATCCGTCGGGCAGCTGGGCAATCTGCTCATCGGTCATAGTGGTGGCCAGAGTAGGCTCGTCGGTGTAGGTCTTGGGGTCTGATACTTTCCAGTAGTCGATGAAAACGCGTGGGTCCTTCTTGCCGTGCTGAACCATGGCCACAGGCACCTCGGTGTGCTTGTAGTAGGTGTTCATCATGTCGGCAAACCTGGCGTTTACAGCGCCCTCGCGGTTCACCATGATGGCCTTCAGGTCCACTACGTTCTGGTCCATGAGGTGGTAGAGACATGTAAGGAGCACCACGTCGTCGGTGCTGGATCCAAGGTCGGTATCCAGGATTACGCCCTGAGGCTTGGGAGCCTCTGTCTGAGCAGTTTTGGTAGAGTCGGCTGATGTTGCGGTTTTTGTGTTGCCGCCATTGCCACAGCCTGTGAGTACTGATGCCGCCAAACCTGCCGACAACAGAATGTTGATTGTTTTTTTCATAATATGTGAAATTTAATGTTTGTAAGTTATTGCAACAAATAGCCCCTTCCCCTCGTCGTAGAGGAATTTTTTAACAAGAAAACAGCACTCATTTGACTTCTCCACGTTCTTGGAGTGCTCAAAAACAGGCAAAACAAGTTTTGCCCAAAAAACGCGTAAACCGCAGAAAACAAAACGTAGAAAACCGCAACGGATAATAACCGAATCTCTTGAAAGAACGTTTGTTTTTTTCCGTTTTGTTTTTTAGCGTTAAGCGTTTTCTATCGAAACTTTGTTTCGAAGTTTTTGGCGCTCCCAAGAACGAAAAGCAGTATTAAAAAGCGCGTTTTCCCGTTCAAAATCAAATGAGCGCATCCCTCGTCGTAGAGGGAATTTTTTTACAAGAAAACAGCACTCAATTATCTTTTAGAACGTTGTAATTGTTCCACTTTCCTTGTCATAATAATATCTTTCGATTTCGGCCTTGGGGATTGACCCGAAATTAACCAAAATTCCTACTGGAAATTCTGTTGCCCTCAGATATCCATATAACTGAAGCCGTTCCTTATCTCCCAATTTGGATATTGACTTACATTCAATTACAATATTCCTGCCTTTTTTGGGGACCATGAGATCCAGCTGAATGTGACTGCTGAGACGTTTACCCATAAAAGTAGGGAAATGGTGATATTCCCTTACAGCCTCTGAGTATCCCATTTCCTGCAATGCTATCAGCAGAGCCTCCTGATATATGGGTTCTGGCAATCCTGCCGACAATCCCTTGTAAGTTGTATGCATGCAGTGTATTATGTCATAACAATACTCTACCAGTTTTTCTCTCAATGAATCATCCAATGGTTTTCTTGATTTTGCCATAATGTTTTATAGTTTTACGTGCATTAAGCGAGGCAAAGTTATAAAAAAAATCCTATGTAGTGTTTGTTTTTTTTCGTTTTGTTTTTTAGCGTTAAGCGTTTTCTATCGAAACTTTGTTTCGAAGTTTTTGGCGCTCCCAAGAACGAATAGCAGAGAATAAAAGCGCGTTTTCCTGTTCAAAATTTCTTCCACGTATAAATGAGCGCTTTCTAGTTTGAAAACTTTATTCTCTTCTCTCTCTATACAAACCAATATTCCACCTATCAACACCGCAACCTTTTTTGTTTACACTTCTCCTTTTCTTATCTTTAAACCCCTATGTATAACGAATTGTTTTATAGTATGTTAAACAATTATTAAAAAGTGAAATTTTTTGCAACTTTTTGATGGAAAAATCGTTTTTTGGTTTGGTATTTGGTATTATACTGATACTAATGGTATAATTATGTCTAACCGTAAAATTAACTATATAAGACTATGAAAAGATTTTATTACTATGTTGTTTTGGCGATGCTTGCTTTGGTAATGTCATCATGGAGTTCGTGTCAAACCACCATAAATTTTTATTTTAATGGGGATTATCTTGGAAGCGGAGAAGAATCTAATTATGCTTCTGTAACTGCAACTATGAGGGAACAGTATGTTACTGTTAAAGAACAACCTGGCTATATTTTTAAGGATGCTGTGTTGAAAGATGATAGTGGTAATATTATGACTATGCAAAGGGATGGATATGTTTTTCGTCCTACTACAAATCAACAAGGAACGTATCATTTTTATATGACGTTTGACGAGATTGATTACTCAGTGGATGTCAAAGTGAATATTGATGGTAATGATGATGATGGTAAAAGTAGTTGGTTGACAACCAACAATAGTGCTAATGGTTACCATATAAAAACGGCACCAACTTATGTAATGGTAAAATTCCCAAAAAAAGAAGCGGAAGGCTATGCTTTTGCTGGAGTAACAATTGATGGAGCCTCTTATTCTACTATTTTGGATATTGACGCAGATACCAAGGGAGTGGAAATCCCTGTCAACTACTTGATTTCGTCAGCAAACGATAAATCCAAAACTCATTTTGACATAAGGGTAAAGTATTCTCATTTGACATATAAGGTTGAAACTGATAATAATGCAAATTTTCAAGGAAAAATATCGAATGAGTCTTCTTCTGCAAGAGGCACTTCTGCCGTATGGGCAGGGGATGTTATAAAGTTTAAACCTAAAACAAATAAAGCGGGATATACTTTTAATGGTTTCTCTTTTGGTGTTGATGGCGTGACTGCAACAGGTCCTGATGCAGATGGATATTATACTTTTAAAATGCCTGCGCATAATGTGACTATTTCTGTCAACTACACTGAGAATTCATATACAGGCTCTATGAAAGTATTGGTAGATGGTAATGATGCTAACACAGAACAATCTGCTTGGGCTTCTATCAACAATGGACCATTTTATGTGGCTAAGACTCCCAATACTATTGAGGTTTCCGCTCAAAACAAGGTGAGCGAAGGTTTTGATTTGGAAGGAATTTTCCTTTCTGGTGGTGGCAAGTATGATCAGTTGCAGTCGGATGGCTCTTCTAAGGCAACTGTTTCAATAACAGACCTTGTTACAGCAAAGCCTACTGCCATAGAGTTTGCTTTTGAGGTTAGATACAAGCATCATAATTACAAAGTTGACTTAGACGAAAAATCCCGTGATTTCAATAATACCAATCACGTAAACACTACAAGCGCTGATAGAACTCAGCCTTGGGCTGGTGACGTAATCAAGGTTACACCAAACAAGAACCGTCCGGGCTACAACTTTGATAATGTAACCGTATCGCCTTCTGCAACTGTAACAGAAGACGGCGACGGCTACAAATTCACTATGCCTGCAAGTGACGTTACAGTTAAAGCAAACTATACAGCCAAGGAATACAACGCTGTTGTAAACACATATATTGATGGAGTAAAGTCATCAGAGACTTGGGGCTCGGTAACAGGAAGTGATTTCACTGTTGATGGTAAAAATTCTGCCATCACAATTAATGCCCCCAAGCAGACAGGATACACTGTAGAGCATTTCTTTGCAAATGACCATGAGCTCACTACTGGCATTACAACAGCCGGCAATGGCAACAAGACCTGTGTGCTTACTCTTACCGAGGATAATATCACGACATACAGAAACGCTGATGACAAAACAATCACCATCGACGTTTATTATTCTCACGAGAAATACGCCATCTACAAACTCGATGACGCCTCTTACTTTGAGAATATGACTGCCCCACAAACAACAGAGGCAGGTGTCGGCAAGTATTACTATGGCGATAAGATAACATTTAACGTAAAGGACAGAAAGCCTGGTTATGATTTGGAGTCTGTTACTTCTCCTGATGTTACTATTGATAAGGTTGGCGACGAGTATTCTTTTGATATGCCAGCAAAAGATGTAACCATCACGGCAAAATATCAGCCAAATACTTTCCATATTACCGCACTCGATGATTATGTAAAGTTTGGAGATTTGCAGAATTTGACAACTGCTGATGTCACATACGAGAATCCAGAGGTTAAGATTGCTGTTACTTCCAAGGAAGGTTATACCCATACAGGATTTCAGGTTTTCGACAAGGCTTCTGACGGTTCTCAGATAGGCTCCGATCTTTCTGAGGCTATCACTTCGCTCAATATCACAAATTTCGGAAAGGATATTTGGGTAAAGGCAATTTTCACTGCAAACGATTACAATATTGTAACAGATGGAATTGCAACTTGCGACAAATCTTCTGCCAATTTTAAGGACAAGATAACATTTAAGGTGCCAGCTTCTCCATTGGGCTACGATTTTACCAAGGTAGTGGTAATGCGTGATGACAAAAGTACAGAGGTTTTCTCTTCTACTGCTTGGAAATCTGATGATTACGAGTTTGATATGCCAGCCTCAAATGTGCATATCATAGTAACCCGCACTGCCAAGAAGTATCCGGTTACATACAATGGTGAATACGAGAAGAGTGGTAAGGCCGAAGTTACCATTGATGATGATATAGTTTTCAAGCCATCCAACAAACTTTCTGAAGGATACGAGGTTAAGTCAATAAAACTGACAGTAGTAAAAGATGGTGGCAATGTAGATAAGCCAATCACATTGAAAACCGACAACACCGAATATGAGTTGGATGTAAACACATATCTGACCGAGAATCCTACTGCAACAGCATTCATTGTTGATGTTGTTCACGACCTCAAGGATTTCGAGATTGTTTGCGACGACAATTCTCAAGCTAAGGATGGCAAGAAGTTCGCTCATATCAATGAAGAGGTGACTATTTCAGCCAGCAAGCGAGATGGCTACGACATTCAGAGAATCGAGGTAAGAAAATCAAACAATGACTGGGTAGGTGATGTTGCTGATAAATATGAATATACATTCACAATGCCGGCCAGCGATGTCAAGGTTGCTACTTTCTATAATATGAAGTATTATACAATCGAGGTAAAGGAGGGTAGTGATTATATCAACAATATCACCAGCTACAGCCTTTCTGATGCTTCCCCAAATACTACCATTACATATAATAAGGTGAAGGGTAAGAGAATTTCGAAGGTATATATAAAGAAGGTGAGCGAGATAGGAACATCAGACGAGAAGAAATACGATGTAACATTTGATGATGTTGATTATAAGTCAGGTGTTTCAATTCAGCAATATTGGGATAATATCTATCTCTACGTTGAATACGAGGATGTGGTTTATACTATATCTTCCGACAAGTACACTACTGTTACCAACACTGTTACTTCAGAATCCAGAGAGGTTGGCGACGTGAAGGCCAAGTATCTGCAGAAAATTTCAGTGGCAATCAAGGATCGTACAGTAGAAGGCTATGATTTTGAGAAGGCGACATACGATGGCGAGGAAGGTAAATCCACCATCTGTGAGGGTACTGTTTTTACAGGCACTTTCGATATGCCAGCCAAGAATGTTGAGATTTCTACCATCTACAAACCTATCGACTATCCTGTCACATACAAGAGCTATCTTATTATAAACAAGGGTGATGTCCCTATGGACGTTACCAATTCGATGGCGCTTATCACAGGTATTCCAACAGCTTCGGTAGAAAAGGGCGTTACCTACAATCTTGGCACCAAGCCGGGATACGCCGCCACCAGCCTCACAATCAATGGAGATGAAATCACTTCATATACAGGATATTATGATATCAGCAAGCCTGAGGTTCTCGCCAAAGTGCAGGCGAAGAACGGCATAGAGGTGATTGTTACTTTCGAGGTTCAGGACTACAATATCATCGCCAAGAGCGGTGTAAAGAATGTAAAGGACAAGGACGGCAACACTGCCACAACCGCCCGTTATATGGACGAAATCACTTTCGAGGTGGAGGAGCGAGATGGCTATACTATTGAAAGTGTGGTAGTAAAGGGCAACACCACAAACGACATTCTCACAAAGAAAGATGACAAGTATGCTTTCAAGATGCCATCTGAGCACGTGGAGCTCGTGGCCAACTACGAGTACATTGCCAAGACTATTGAATATCAGGTAGTGGTAGATGGCGAAGCTGTTTCTGATGCTGATGCTTACTATTCATATCAGAACAGCAAAGCCAAGGTAAATATCGACGATATGATTATGTTTGGCGCCAAAACCATCGACGGAAAGCGCCTTACAGGCGTTACAGTTGGAGGAGATAATTTCTATGATGGCAGCAGCAGCTATGTGGCCGCCGCCAAGAAATATGTTCTTGCCAACAACACCACTATTATCATAAAGCTCACATACACAAAGCTTTTGACCGTAACCACCGATGCCAACGTATCAGTGGATAAGAACGCCGTGCTTCCAGGCCAAACCGTCAACTACACCGTTGCCCAGAAGCCAGGCTATACCATCAAGGAAGTATCAGTAAGTCCTGCTGATGGTGCCGAAGGTTTAACAGACAAAACCGCAGCATCAGGAACTCTTACAGTTAAGAAAGATATCGAGCTCTCAGTTGAATATACCGCAGAGGAGTTCGATGTTGTTTCGGCTGACGGATTCTGCAAGACTTGTCCCACAACAGCAAAAACTGATGATAATGTGGAGCTCGAGTTCGAGGACCGCACCGCCGACGGATACATTCTCCAGAAGGCTACTTACAATGGCAAGCCATTGACATTGAGCGGTTTCAAGGCCTCTTTCACAATGCCAGCCGAGGACGTTATCATCGTGGCTCATTACGATGCTAAGGAATACAACGTGGCTGTTGCTACTACTCCCGACGGTTTCGGCAGCATCACCGCCGACAAGGCTAAGGCTACTGTTACCGACGTTATCAGCTTCGAAATCACTCCTTCTACCGACAAGCAGGTGAAGACTGTGGAGGTGATCTATGGTACTGACCAAACCGACGATATCACCGCCAATGTGTCTGATAACAAGGGTGTTGCCTATATGTACAAGTACAAGAGCGACATCACTATAAAGGTGACATTCGAGAACGTTCCGGGCTACGCAATCGAGAAGTCGCCCGAGGATTATATAACAACCAAGATAGGCGATGCAGTGGCAACTTCCGCATTGCCCGGAAAGACTGTGTCGGTAGAGTTCACCAATAGAACAGCCGACGGATATGACTTAGAGTCAGCTACATACAACGGCAGAAAGCTGAAGATCAGCAACTATAAATCTTCGTTCAAGATGCCTGCTGAGGACGTTTATGTGGAGGCCAACTACGCGCTGCACAAGTACGCCGTAAATACCGCAACCAACGTGTCAGCCGACAAAAAGACCGCAACCGTAAACGACCGCGTATCATTCACTATTCAGAACATCCCTGATGCTGAGGAGATTGAGAATGTGGTGGTTACTGATGCTGCCAGCAATGAGCATAAGCTTGATGCGGACATCCGTGTAATCGATATGGCCGATTACAAGAGCGACATCACAATCAGCTACACCACCAAGGCCAAGGAATTCAACATCCACTGCGACGAGTACGCCACCGCTTATATTGGTTCTGATGCTGCTAAAAAAGCTACCAGTGGCACTGAAATCACCGTTAAATTCGGCTCTGCACCAGAAGGTTACGTGATTTCAGGCATCAAGGTTTACGGCGATAAGAAGTCAGCATCAGAAGGCAAGGCCACATTCACAATGCAGGCCAAGGACGCCGATGTGGAGACAATTCTCGAGCTCAAGAAGGCAAGCGTGGTTTACGATCCCGCCGACGATTTCACAAAGAAGGACATTATCTCAGTCACCATCAACGACTACATTATCTTCGCTGTCGAAAACAAGGAGAATGCCTCTACAAAGCAGAAGATAAAGTCCATCACTGTAAATGATGATCCTATCACCGTGGCCGGCTACAGCTATGTAGTGCCAGCCGCCAAGTACGTGAAAGCATCCGACAAGATCACTGTAAAGGTTGATTATGAGGATATTGCGCCTGAGGCTTTCGCAATAGTAAACCCCGACGGTTTTGCTACAGCCAAGGCATCAGCCTCAGAGTCAGCTGACCCTATAACAAAGGCAAACGAGGGTTCCAAGGTTTATGTATTCTTCCAGAACCGCGAGACAGAGGGCTACGAGCTCAAGGCTGCCACAATGAACGGCAATCCTCTGACAATCAACAGTTACAAGTCTGATTTCGTGATGCCAAGCCAGACTGCCATCATCATTGTGGAGTATCAGCCAAAATCATACATAGTATCGGTGGAGGCAGAGCCTTCTGATGCTGGCGCAATTTCCGCAAGCAAGACTTCGGCCACCGTTTCTGATATGGTGAGCTTTATAGTAACCCCAGCCGACGGCAAGGAATTGGATAAGGTAGAGGTGCTTTATGGCGCTGAATACGCTAAAAAAGAGGAAGTTACCGACCGCGTTTATAATGGCCGTGGTATTCTTTATATGTACGAGTATTTGAGCAACATCAAGATAAAGGCCACTTTCAAGAATGTTCCAGGCTACGCTATCGAGAAGTCTGATGCTGACATTACAGTAACCGTGGACGGCGAGACAGCTACCTCAGCCACTGCAGGAAAAACTGTATCGGTAAAATTCGCCTCTCGCGAGGGATACGATTTGAAATCAGCTACTTACAACGACAGGAAGCTGAAGGTTTCTGACAATGCCGCATCGTTCAAGATGCCTGCCGAGGACGTTTACATAGAGGCCAACTACGTGGAGCACGCCTACACCGTAACAGCCGGCACCTACATAAAGACAGACAAGAAGACCGCAACCATCAACGACCGTGTAACATTCTATCTGTCAGGCGTTCCAGATGATAAGACCGCCACTGTTGTGATTGAAAAGCATTCTACGGGCACAAAGTTCAATTTCACCGATTTGTCAGGCAACACCGGCATCGTGGATATGGGCGAGATAAAATCCGACATCACAATTTCGGCAGAGCTCACCGACAAGGTTTTCAACATCAACTGCGACCAGTACGCCAAGGCTTATGTTTCTGATGCTGAGGTAACCACAGCAAAGAACAATACTGCTATCACCGTTAAATTCAGCTCAATACCAGCAGGTTACGAGGTAGCCGGCATCAAGGTTTACGGCGTTAGGACTGACGTATCATCCGACGGCACCGCCACATTCACAATGCAGGCCAAGGACGCCGACGTTGAGACAATTCTCGAGCTCAAGAGCAAGGAGATTGTATATAAGCCTATTGATGGAACCAACTATTTCGCAAAGACAGGCGTAACCACCGCCACCATCAACGATTACATCATCTTCGAGGCCCAGAACCGCGAGTCCGAGGGCCTCAAGCTCAAGGGCGTAACCGTAGGCGGCGTTGTACTTCCCGTAAACGGCTACACCTACGTGGCCGCCGCCAAGGAATTGGTACTTAGTGATATTGAAAAAATTGAGGTGGTATTGGAGTATGAGGAGATCCCGGCCGCCAAGTACAACGTCATCTGCGACCGCTACTCATCGGCCACACCTGAGTCTCAGGAGGCCGGCGAGACAGTAGCCTTGAGCTTCAGCAACACCAACGTTGCAGCAGGCTACGAGATCATCGGCGCCACAATGAACGGCACCAAGATAGCTGATGCGGACTTCAACAAGTCGGCACTCACCGCCACCTTCACAATGCCAGCCAAGGACGCCCGCATCGAGACCGTCCTCGGCTTGAAGAGCAAGACCGTGGAGTACACCTGCGCGACCGACGGCATCGCTGATGCAGCCGCCTACGCCAAGACCGGCATTGCCACCGCCACCGTCAACGACAACCTCATCTTCACCGTCGCCAACAAGGAGGCAGACGGCAAGGTGATTGAGAGTGTTAAGGTCAACGACGAGACCGTAACCTCTGACGGCTACAACTTCGTTGTTCCAGCCAAGAAATACGTCCTCGACGGCGAATCCAAGATCACCGTTTCAGTGACATACAAGAACGCTGAGATCGTCAAGTACGCCATCACACACGATGAGTACACCTCAATCGGGGACAACAAGACCGAGGTTCCTGCCAAGGATAAGATCACCGTTTCGGCAAACACTTCGGCAAACGTTCCCGCCGGCTACAAGATTACTGGCTTCAAGGCCAACAACCAGACCGTCAGCAAGAACGCCTCAGACGCATACGAGTTCGAGATGCCTG
>JAKSLV010000005.1 GCA_024401025.1 Bacteroidales bacterium | reverse complement strand
TCAAGAATCCGGTTCAGGATTTTGTAGCTGACCCTGAGGCTACCCAAACCATCCACTTCGATATCGAGGTGGGCGAATACGTGAAACCAGTCACCATAAAGATTGTGGCAGTATCAGGCGACAAGTCCGACGGCGAACAACACATTCTGCCCATCCTTACCGACAAGCAACTCGTTACCGAGAGTATGACCCTGTCGGTGCGCGGAGGCCAGACCAAGCAGTTCGAGTTCAAGGAGTGGAAAGACAACAAATCCACATCGGCCGTAAACCACAGCTTCACGCTCGAATACACAAGCAATCCAGCCTGGTACGCCGTTACAAGTCTGCCCTGGCTCACCGAGGACAAGTGCAAATCTTACGACTACCTGTATTCAAGGCTCTTCGCCAACTCGATATCGGGCCTCATCATCGCCAACAATCCCAACATCGACAAGATGCTGACACAGTGGAAGAAAGACAACGCCGAGGCACTGATATCGCCACTTCAGAAGAATCAGGAACTTAAATCCCTGATACTGGACGCCACACCGTGGGCCCTCGACGCCAAGGACGAGAACGAGCAGATGGCCAAGCTGTCGGAACTGCTTGACCAAAACCGCATATCAGCCGAGAACGACAAAATCCTTTCGAAACTCGAGAAGGGTCAGCTCTTCAACGGTGCCTGGCCTTGGTTCGACGGAATGCGTGAGAGCGCCGGCATCACACAGTACATCGTTACGGGTCTCGGCAGGATGCGACAGATGGGCGTAAACCTCGACCGCCGCACTATGAGGATGATAGAAAAGGCCATCAGCTTCCTCGACAAGGAGGCCGTGGATTATCACAAGGAGTGTCTGAAATGGAAGACCGACCCGGGATTCTACGGAATCCAGTTTATGTATATGCGCACATTCTTCAGCGAAAACAAGATGGACAAGAAGACCAAGGAGGCCTACGACTTCTTCTACAGTTTCGCCAAGAAAAACTGGACCAAGTTCAGCCTTCACAACCAGGCACTGCTCTGCAGCACATTCCAGCGCGCCGGCGACAAGGACCTCGCCCAGAAGATTATGAAATCGTTCAACGAGCGCGCCATCCACAGCGAGGAGTTCGGAATGTACTTCAAGGAGAATGTTAACGGCATCTACTGGCACGAGCAGAACATAGAGACTCAGGCCGCTGTGATAGAGGCATATCAGGAAATGAAAATGCTCGACGAGGTGGAGGAACTCAAGATCTGGCTCATCAAAAACCGTCAGGCCAACCGCTGGAAAACCGTGAGCGCCACCACCGAGGCCGTTTACTCAATGTTCCTCTGTGGCAACAAGATCCAGAGCGACGAGCCTCTCTGCACCATCACACTTGGCAACCAGGCCATCAGCAACGATGGCGCCGAGGCAGGCACGGGCCACATCAAGCATCAGTGGAACGGCAAGGAAATGGACATCTCGATGGCCGACATCAAGGTAGAGAACCCCAACAATCACATCAGCTACGGAGCCGTTTACCGTCAGTACTTCGAGAAGCTCGACAACATAAAGTCGGCCGCCAACAAGCTGAAGATAGAGAAGCAGATTTTCCTTGTAACCAAAGACGCCCACGGCAACGACCAGCTCACCGAGATTAAGGACAAAACCAAAGTCCATCCCGGCGACAAGGTGAAAGTCCGCTTCGTAATCAGGACCGACCGCGACCTTGAATACGTTCACCTGATGGATATGCGTCCGGCCGGAATGGAGCCTCTCAACGTGCTCAGCCAGACCAAATATCAGGACGGAATGTTCTATTACGAATCCACCAAGGACGCCTCAGAGAACTTCTTCATCGAACATCTCAACAAAGGCACCTACGTATTCGAGTACCCCTTGGTAGCAGTCCACAGCGGAAACTTCTCCGCCGGCATCGCCACCATCCAATGTATGTACGCCCCAGAATTCGTGGGCCACAGCGAAGGAATGAGATTCAGCATTTCAGAATGAAATGTTAATGGATAATGGACAATGGATAATGGACAATGCCTCCATTGTCCAAATCCATCCCAGCCTCGAAGAGGCGTCGCTATGCATAACCGTATGCGCAGCTTACGGATGATGCCGATAGCAATGACACCCAGCCTCGAAGAGGCGTCACATAAATAGCCGCATGCGAAGCCCGGTACGGGCTGAGCTTGCGGATTATGGCGATGATAAAAAAATAATTTTAAATAAAAAATTATTTATAAATTTGAGCGTTCAAACAAAGCATACACAATGAGTCCAGTGTTCGACCGAGAAGATGGATATGTATTCAAAATATACTCCAACGAGGAGGAAAGAATGCATATCCATATAATAAAAGCCGAGAATTCTGCAAAGTATTGGTTGGAACCCGATATCGAACTTTCAGAAAACTATGGCTTTGACAGTAAAGAATTAAAGAAAATAGAATCAATAATTGAAAAGCATGGAGACGATTACAAGACAAAATACATCAAGCATGTCGGCAGACGTACTGATGATAAACAGCCAGGGTCTGATGATATCGGTGATGGGAAATGATTATTTCATTTCCTACAACAGGGCACCTTGGTTCAAGGACGCTAAAATCTCGGACGTTCTCAATGTTCAGATGGAAGGCAGAAGTGCAATAGTATGGCCAACTCTTGACGTTGATCTCGAGATAGAAAGCCTCAAACATCCCGAGCGTTATCCACTCGTAATGAAACGTTACGAAGACGAGGTGTTGGCTTAAACTTTATCGGCTGCCCCCTCCACTCCATCCCAGCCCCGAAGGGGCGTCGCTATGCATAACCGTATGCGCAGCTTACGGCGACGCGGCGATGACGACGGCAACAACACCCAATCGACCCCGGAGGGGTCGAGCGCAAGCAAACAAAAACCCATAGTGAAAATCCCGAAAACTGAGTTTTCGGGATTTTTACTATGGGCTGCTCCGCTCGACCCACTCCGGGGTCGGCTTTAAACTCTACACTTTATTTTCCCAATGCCTTCTTTACAGCATCCTCAATCATACCGCCTCTCAGGTCGCGGGCGAGGATTGTGCCATCAGGGCCAAAGAGAATAATGTGAGGAATTCCGCGGATTCCATAAACTGTGGCTGCAATGTCGCCAGTGTTCAAAATCTGATTGTAAGGAATATTGTCCTCGGCGATGGCCTGCTTGGTGTCGGCGGGATCGTCGCCTACAGCCACGCCAATCACATCAAACTTGTCGCCCTTGTACTTGTTGTAGACATCGATAATGTTGGGAATCTCCTGACGGCAAGGACCGCACCAGCTTGCCCAGAAGTCAACGAGAACGTACTTGCCCTTGCCAACGTAGTCAGAGAGTTTCTGAACCTTGCCATCGTACTCAGCCTCGAAATCCACGAACATCTTGCCCTCGGCTGTAGCCTCCTGAGCGGCCTTGTCCCTGGCCTCAGCTTCAGCACGAGCCTTCTTCTGATCAGCCTCCTGCTTAATCTGATTGTCGATGAGTGGCTTCAAGACACCGTTGAGAACCTTCTCTGGAACACCAGTGAGTGAATCTGTGAGAGGATATCTGCGGCGTGTAAGCATAAAGGCCAAAATGCCCTCAGCCTTGTCGGGATTCTGGCGCATATATGTGTAAGGGAAATTTTTGGACTCAATAACCTTGCTGTAATATTCGGGATACACAGCGTCGAACTCCTCCTGCGACTGGCAGTTCTGGAGTTTCTGCTGAAGGTCGTTGAGAGCCCACTCCTTCTCGGTGAGCACCTTGTCGAAATCGCCCCACTGATCGTAGATACCGTTACCAGCTAGCACATACCAGCCATTGTTTATCTCCATCTTTGCAGTCTCGCCGGGCAAAGCCAGAATATCAGCATAACCCTGAAATACCGAGCCTCCAGGGAATATGGCCTGAAGAAATATAATGGCAGGATTCTTTAGGGTGTCGTTCTGATAAGCGAACTTGCCGTCCTTAACGCAGATGGTGTCGGCATTCTGATTAGCTACCATGGATATTGGATCTATCAGATGGACGATATAGGCAGAATCTGTAATTCCGCCGCCACATGTTCCATCAATCTTGAAAGTGTTGCTCTTTCCGCCTCCGCAGGATACGAGCATCGTTGCCGACATTGCTGTAAGCAACATTGAATAGAAGAATCTCTTCATGTTATAGATTTAAAATTTTGTGACAAAATTGTCGTGGGCAAAGTTAATAAAAAAATTATTTATTGAGTGCGCTCTTTACAGCTTCCTCTATTTTTTTGCCTCTCAACGCACGTGCCACTATTGTGCCGTCGGGCGCAAAGAGGATTATCGACGGAATGCTGGTGATGCCGTATGCCAAAAGGCCGGCGTCCTTGGCGTTCAATATCTGGGGATAAGCGATATTGGCATCGTGGATTGCCTGCAATGCGTCCAGGGCTTCGTCGTTGGATGGCACTCCCAGCATATCGAACTTGTCGCTCTTGTATTTGCTGTATACGTCGTTCAGGGTAGGAATCTCTTCCTGGCACGAATTGCTCCAGCTGGCCCAGAAACATACCAGCATATACTTGCCGCGGCCCACATAATCACTCAGTTTCTGATGCTTACCCTCATATTCGGCCTCGAAATCGGCAAACTTCATGCCTTCGCGGGTTTCGTCGGCGGCTTTTCTCAGATTCATCTGTCTTACATAGTTGTCCACCAGTTTTTTCTGCTGGTCGGCTATCGATTTCTCCACCAGTTTTCTGATACGGCCGTTAAGCACCTTCTTGCTCTTCATGTAGAGCGAATCGCGCAATGGATATTCGGTGGTGCCCAGCAAGGCAATGTCGCCGTCGGAATCGGGATGAGCCTTCATGTATCTGGAAGGCATAGTCTGATAGAGTTCCTCGAATTTAATCATCTGGACGTTCAGCTTCATCAGCTCGGCGTAGATAACGCTGTCTGGCTCGCCGGTATCGGGATCTATGGAAGCCTCAGCCTCCTTCATGCACGCATCGAAACGCTCACGAATGGGAGCAGCCTTGTCCTGAATGGCCTGAAGCGAATCGCTGAGCGCCCTCCAATCGTGATAGAACGCCGAGCCGTCGAACTCGAAATAATCGCCCTTGATGGAGAGCTGAAGCTTCTCGCCCGGACACAGCGGGAAATTTACAGTGTTTCGGCGGTTCTGCCTGTTGCCGGATAGCGGAACAAGTGTGGCAAAACGCAGGTCCTGATACTGGTTGGTCTGCCATGAGAAAGTTTTGCCGGAAGTGTTTATACGTATGGTGTCAACAGGAAGGGCAGCATCAGGAAACTCCAGATTGTCGCCGCTTACGTAGAGAAGATATACCGAATCGGAGACATCGGCCGCGCAGCTGCCTTCCAACACAAATCCGTTGCCGCTATTGCAAGAAAACAGCGGAAGCGATACAGAAGCCCCCAGCATCAGGGACTTGATGATAGAACTCTTCATAATATTATTTAATAATTGTTGAAATCAATGTATGGGGCGGCATCAGAACCAGTCTTTCTTTTTGGAAATGAGGATTCCGGCACCCGAAGCCAGTATGGAGAACAGCACCACCACCGGCATGGCCCACCACTCCTCTTCCCAGCCGTTGCGGACGTTCATGCCGTAGAAGCTGGCCACAAGGGTAGGTATCATGAGGATGATGGAAACCGAGGTCATCTTCTTCATCACCTGGTTTAGGTTGTTGGAGATTACCGAGTCGAAAGTGTCCTTAAGGCTGGTCTGGATGTTGTAATAGATGTTGCTCATCTCTACGGCCTGCTTGGTTTCGATGAGGGCGTCCTCGAAGAGGTCCTCGTTCATCTCGGAAATGCTGGAGCGGCGGCTGTTCTTGAACTTGGCCAAAACCGCCTCGTTTGATTTAAGCGATGTCTGGAAAAACACGAGACATTTCTGAAGCATCAGCAATCTGGAAAGCACCTTGTTGCTGATGGCGTGCTCTATCTCGGCCTCTATCAAAGATGTATGCTTGTATATCTGACGCAGATAATACATGAACGAGTTGGCGCTGCGGATAAAGAGGTTTAGCGTAAAGTTTACCACGTCGTATACAGGCTGGCTGGAATTTCTATACACCGAGGGCTGCGCCACTGGAAGAACGTTGTTTGGCACATTGCAGATGGTAACCGTATAATCGTCGAACATGATAACACCAAGCGGATATGTGGTGTAGGTGTTGCCATTGTTGCCAGGCACCTGCTCCTCCACTGGGATACGCAGAATCACCATGTTGTAGTCGTCGTCGGTCTCGTAACGCGGACGCTCGTCGTTATCCAGTATGTCCTGGATAATCTCCTGCGACACATGGTATTCCTCCTGCAGGATGTTAACCTCCTCGCTGTCGGGCTGCACACAGTGTACCCAGCAGTTGCTGTCAAGTTCCTGGATTTTCTCGGTTCCAAGGAAACTTCTGTACAATTGTATCATTTTCTAAAAAACCTCCATATTAGAGCGCTCCACCAAGGAGCACCTTTATTATAAAAGAGGTCTCCCATGCGCGAAGGGCCAATTAGTAGTATCAGAATTATAAGGGTCTCCGTCCATAAGATGAAAACTATTTATGTTTATTATAGTGCAAAGGTAATAAGAAAATCCCGTAATAGCAACATATAAATGTTAAGATAATAATAAAAAAAAAGGGCTGCGCCCACAAATGCGCAGCCCCAAACAAAAAAACTAGAAATCTAATCCTGGAAATTAATAAATGTCGCCCAGCGATGCCACCATCACGGCCTTGATGGTGTGGAGGCGGTTTTCGGCCTCGTCGAACACGATGCTGGCCTCGCTCTCGAACACCTCGTGGGTAACCTCCATGCAGTCGATGCCGAAGCGCTCGTAAATCTCCTGACCTGTCTTGGTGTTGAGGTCGTGGAACGCAGGCAAACAGTGCATGAACTTCACGTTCTTGTTGCCGGTGAGGGCCATCATCTTGCTGTCGATGCGGTATGGTGTAAGGAGCTTGATGCGGAGCGACCATACATCGTGAGGCTCGCCCATCGAAACCCAAACATCAGTATATAGGAAATCGCAATCCTTTACGCCTTCCTCGATATCCTCGGTGATGGTGATTCTGGCGCCGGTATGTGCGGCAATGGCCTTGCAAGTATCCACAAGCTCAGCATTTGGGAACAGGTCCTTGGGACCCACGAGACGGATATCCATACCCAGCTTGGCGGCAATCACCAAAAGGGAATTGCTGGTGTTGCTGTGGATATCGCCAAGGAAAGCAAACTTAATGTCCTTATCGGCCTTGCCTGAATGTTCCCTCATTGTAAGGAGGTCGGCCAGGGCCTGAGTAGGATGAAACTCGTTGGTCAAGCCGTTGAAAACAGGCTTCTTGCTGTACTCGGCCAATGTCTCCACGGTTTTCTGAGCAAAACCGCGGTACTCTATGGCGTCGAACATTCTGCCGAACACCCTTGCGGTATCCTCTACCGATTCCTTGTGTCCTATCTGGCTACCCGAAGGTGTAATATATACGGTGTGTGCACCCTGGTCGGCGGCGGCCACCTCAAAAGCGCATCTGGTGCGCGATGATGTCTTCTCGAAAATCAGGGCTATGTTCTTGCCCTTCATGTGTTGAACCTCTTTGCCCTCTGCCTTCTGTTTTTTCAAGTCTGCGGAAAGGTCAAGCATGAAATTGATTTCCTCCGATGTGAAATCAAGCAGCTTCAACAGACTTCTGTTTTTCAGATTTACCGTCATAATTTTTCTATTTTATAAAAATACGATGCAAAATTAATCAAAAAAACGGGATTTTCAATCATCAGCCGATATTTTTTTTGCATTATACGTATCGCCCGTATCGCCGGTGTACTCCACAAAAAACGCGCGGTCGGCATCCACCACCCACATCAGCTCTTCTTTTCTCATCGGGCTGAGGCTTACGTTTCCTGTATAGGGCTGCGTGGCGTCCAGCAAAAGGTAGACCTCTCTGTTGTCGGCTGATACCTGGCCCAGCTTCACCATGGCCAAAACGGTATTGAACTGCTGCATGTTGGCGTATGACGAATCCACATCGCCGTAATCGCTTGTGGCGGCCAGCACCGGCACGGCATTTACTCCATAATGCCTTAGATACGACACCAGCATCAGGTTTATCTCGGCGCTGTTGCCGGATTGGGTAAGCTTCAGGCCCTTGAAACCGTTCGATAAATGATTGGCGTACTGATGGTTCCATTTGTAGGTTTCTGATACATGCTTCATTACATCGCGCACCACGCGCATAGTGTCGGGGTCCTCGTCGGGATCCATCAGGTGGCTGAGGCTTGGCGGAAAATCGTTGAACTTTATCAGCGGCTTCCAGAATCGCGGATCGCGGTAGAGACGCTTGCGCAGACGCTCCCAGTTTTGGGATTCCACCACCACATATCCTGAAACGCTGAACTCGTGCAGGGCCTCATGGCGCGAGAGGAAACGCTTGTCGGGATCGGCATACACATACAAGAGATGCGTAAGACTCTTCCAGGCATTGAAATACGCTCCGGTGTAGCCGATGCCCTGGGTAACACGGGCGGCCTTCATCCTCACTGATGCCGTGCCATAGAGCGGATGCCGCTCATTTACCGGCAACACGTCGACAGGCACGGTGTTGAAAACCTTGAACGAATCCAACACTGAATTGAACCTGAAATGTATGGGCCTGGTGTTGTGGGCAGTGGAGCCAACGTATGTGCGCTCCTCGTAATTTACGGAAACGTAATCGTCGGTGCGGGTGTGGTAAATTGAGAGAGTATCAGACCCACGGAGATCGTATTTGTATTGCATGAAATACGGGAAATTGGCCACCAGAAGGTTTGCCACCGAGGGGTACTTGCTGTTGAACTTGCAGATATCAGGCATCAGGAAATCGAACGACGCCACGGTAAATTCCCAGTCGATGATCTGACCACGGCTAAGGCTTGGCAAATCCATTGTCTGCCAGCTTTCGAGCGAATCGCGCTGATAGGTTTTGGTGGCGCTCATCTTTAGCTTGGTCTTGGAAATCTTGGCGCCGCTCTTGGTGTAGATGCTGCACTTGTTGCCTATGCAACATTCGTAGTCATGACGGCCGGAGTATCTTACGGTGAAAAAATCGGGATCGGAGAATCCGTCCTTGAGAACCTTGATCCTTATATGGAATGTGCTGAAAAGCATCAGATCGCCACGGTACTGATCGAAATACATGTTTTTCTCGTTGATGAGGATAACGGCGTCGTAGCCGGCCTGGTCGAAAGCCGTGGGCTCGAAATCCTTTTCAGAAACCTTGCCGTAGTTGCTGAAGGTGTTCTGAGCAGCAGCCTCAGCAGGAAACTGAAGCATCAGCAACGAAATTATAATTATAAAAAAGTGTCTCATATAGATAATATTTAAGCGTAAGGAATTATTTTTTGGGCCGCACAGATGACACTGACAACACTGATTTTATTATCTATATATAAAATATCACGCAAAATAAAAAACAATCTGTGAAAAATCTGTGTTATCTGTGTTATCTGTGCGATAAAAACAATTCGTAGAAGTTATGTTAGTTATGATTGAAAACGTATTGAATGATGTTCGCACCCATCTGGAGGGCCTTCTGATGCGCCTCCTGAGTGTCGCCATGCACGGCGGGATCTTCCCAGCCATCGCCGAGGTCGCACTCCCAGGTGTAGAGGAACACCATGCGGCCCTCGTAGAAAATGGCGTAGGCCACGGGCGCGTGATTGTCGTGCTCATGGATTTTGGGGAGTCCGTTCGGGAACTGATACGTCTGATGGAAGAGGTCGAAGTTGGAAGGCAGCTCCACCATCTCGCACTCGGGGAAAACCTTGGCCATCTCGCGGAAGACGAAATCCTTGGTGCCGTAGTTGTCGTCGAAATGGAAGAAACCGCCGGCTATAAGGTATCTACGGAGATTCTCCACATCGGCATTGCTGAAGATGATGTTTCCGTGGCCCGTGGCGTGGACGTATGGATAGGTGAAAATCTCAGCGCTGCCCGGCTCCACGGTGGGGATATCGCTGGAGATCCGTGTATGGAGGTTCTGGTTGCAGAAATTCACGAGGTTGGGCAACGATGTGGGATTGGCATACCAATCGCCGCCGCCGGAATATTTCAGCAACGCAATCTTGAGGCTCTGGGCATCGGCAACGCCCAAACCAATCCAAGACATCAACAACATAATTATAAAACCGCGCATAGAAATAAACAGTAAAAGGTTTACAAATATAACAACTTTGTAATAACAAAAAAAGCGAATTTTTATTAAAAAAATTCGCTTTCTTGTATTCTGAAAAGTTATTTACTAAATTCCTGTGTAAGAGAATGGAGATATCTTGTACATCTCTGCCTTGATGGAATCCGAAACATCGAGGTTGGCGATGAAGTTGTGGATATCCTCCTTGGTGATCTGACGGTTAACTCGTGTAAGCTCCTTGAGCTTTTCGTAAGCGTTAGGAATCTCCTCGCGGCGCATGATGGTCTGGATGGCCTCGGCGCATACTGCCCAGTTGGCCTCCAGGTCGGCGTCGATGCTCTCCTTGTGGAGGATAAGCTTGCCGAGACCCTTCATGAGCGACTTGATGGCCACAAGAGTATGACCGATAGGAACACCCACGTTGCGGAGAACGGTGCTGTCGGTGAGGTCGCGCTGAAGACGCGAGATAGGCAGCTTCTGAGCCAGGTGAGTGAATATGGCATTGGCCATTCCAAGGTTGCCCTCGGCGTTCTCGAAGTCGATAGGGTTTACCTTATGAGGCATAGCAGAAGATCCAACCTCGCCGGCTTTGAGTTTCTGCTTGAAGTAGTTCATCGAAATGTACATCCAGATATCGCGGCAAAGGTCGATGAGGATGGTGTTGATGCGCTTCATGGCATCGCAGAAAGCAGCAAAATTGTCGTAATGCTCTATCTGAGTGGTAACCTGGGAGCGCTCGAGACCAAGCACGTGGTTTACAAAGCTGTTGGCGAATGTAATCCAGTCGATCTCGGGATATGCCACATGGTGGGCGTTGAAGTTGCCGGTGGCGCCGCCGAACTTGGCCGAATATGGCACAAGACGGAGAAGTCCGAGCTGATTCTGAAGACGCTCCACATAAACCTCTATCTCCTTGCCGAGGCGTGTAGGGCTGGCAGGCTGACCGTGGGTACGTGCAAGCATGGAAACATCAGCCCACTCGCCGGCCTTGTGTATAAGGTCCACGAGAAGCTTCTCGATCTCTGGATAATATACGTTGGTAACAGCCTGCTGTACCGAATAAGGTATAGAGGTGTTGTTGATATCCTGAGAGGTAAGGCCGAAGTGGATAAACGACTTGTACTGAGGAATATTAAGCTCGTCGAATTTCTCACGCAAGAAATACTCCACTGCCTTTACGTCGTGATTGGTTGTTTTCTCAATCTCCTTAATCCTGAGAGCGTCGGCTTCCTGAAACTTTCTGTAGACCATTCTCAAGGGCTTGAAAAGCGACTTGTCGAAATCCTTGAGCTGAGGCACTGGAAGCTCACAGAGTGCTATGAAGTACTCCACCTCCACCAATACTCTATATTTAATAAGACCAAACTCCGAGAAATACTCGGCCAGCTCCACATCCTTGCTGCGGTAGCGGCCATCTACGGGTGATATGGCTGTAAGTTCAGATAATATCATTGTTGTTGTGTAAAAATTTTCTGCAAATTTAATAAATTAAAAACAGATTACAAAAAAAATTAGCGGTTTTAAGTCGAAAAAAAGTTGCAGAAAAAAGAAACCACTGATATACAGAGAATTAAACATAACAAGACGTGGCAAGGCCGCATCTCTACAATACAACGCCCTTTTCGAGATATTCGGCAAGGTTGGTGCGCATTACGGATGCCACGTGCTCGGCGGCCACCTTTTCCATATCGTGTTTCACCATTATGGAAACCAGCTGCTGAAACGATGTTGTCATAGGATTCCAGCCCAGTTTCTGCTTGGCCTTGGATGGATCACCCCAGAGGTTTACAACGTCGGTGGGCCTATAGAAGTCTTCTGATACTTCCACCAATGTTTTGCCCACAAGGTTGGCGGGTCCTGATACGCAGATTCCACGCTCCTTCATGCCCTCGCCCTCGAACCTTAGCTCGATGCCGGCGGCCTTGAAGGCGTAATATGCAAACTCCCTTACAGAGTGCTGAACTCCGGTAGCAATCACGAAGTCCTCGGGTTTCTCCTGCTGAAGTATCAGCCACATACACTCTACATAATCCTTGGCGTAGCCCCAGTCGCGCAAGGACGAGAGGTTGCCGAGGTAGAGTTTCTCCTGCTTGCCCTGGGCAATGCGCGCGGCGGCAAGGGTGATTTTTCTGGTAACGAAGGTTTCGCCACGGCGCTCGCTCTCGTGGTTGAAGAGTATGCCCGAGCAACAGAACATGTTGTAGGCCTCGCGGTATTCCTTTACAATCCAGAATCCGTAGAGCTTGGCCACGGCGTAGGGCGAATATGGATGGAATGGAGTGTTCTCGTTCTGAGGCACTTCCTCCACTTTGCCGTAGAGCTCGGATGTGGATGCCTGATATATCTTGCAAGTGTTTTCGAGATGGTTGGTGCGGACGGCCTCCAGGACGCGGAGCACGCCCACGGCATCAACATCAGCGGTAATCTCTGGCGAATCGAACGAAACCTGCACGTGGCTCTGAGCGGCAAGGTTGTAGATCTCGGTGGGTTTCACCTTGCCCACAAGTTTTACGAGCGACATGGAATCGCCCATGTCGGCGTAATGGAGATGGAAGTTTGGAGTGCCCTCCAGATGCGCGATCCTCTCGCGGAAATCCACCGAGCTGCGTCGGATGATGCCATGGACCTGATAGCCCTTGGCCAAAAGAAACTCGCTAAGGTACGAGCCGTCCTGTCCGGTAACACCGGTGATAAGCGCAATGTTATTCATGTGAATTATGCATTTTTGATTTTTGATTTACGATTTTTGATTTACAATGGAACGCGCTTGGTCTTATTCTGAACAAGAAAACGCGCTTTTTTATCACTTCCTCGGATTTCAAGCGCAGAAAACCGGTTATTGACATAACCAAGAAAACGCTTAACGCTAGAAAACAAAACGGGAAAAAACAACGTTACAAGGGTTTTCTATGTTTTGTTTTCTTGCGTTGGCGTTTTTTAGCAAAAACTTGTTTTTGCAGTTTTCTAAGCACTCCAAGTACTATTAATGTATTTAAGTGCTTGTTTTCTTGTTAAAAAATTATCAGCAAAGTTTTTACGTTAAAACAAACGAATCCAGCAGCAGCACGTTCCCACCTATGGGGATGATGTCGTAATCTGTTATGGAGGCCGGTATCAGGGTGCTGTGGCCGCGGGAAAGATCTATCTCGTAGCCTGTGGAGCGGATGCGGATTTTGCAGCTGCCGCTTATGCACATTGATATCACGAAGCTGCCTCGCGGTATCAGGTTTCGGCGCATGGGCCGGGTACATTCCAGAAGGCTGGCGCTGAAATGGGGCGAATCCAGCAGACGGCACTCGGCATCAGGGGTGTGCTGATACGTGGTCTTGTAATCGGCCTCCACACCAAAATCCAAAGCCTTGGCCGCCAGAACGGTATGCAGCTCGCGCGGGAGGCCGTCCATGCCGGGGCGGTTGTAATCGAATATCCTGTAGGTGATATCGCTGGATTGCTGGATCTCGGCCAATAGTATGCCACGGCCTATGGCGTGAATGCGTCCGGCTGGCAGGTAGAAAACGTCGCCTGGCCTCACCTCATGGCGGGCCAACACATCGCAGATGGTGGAATCGGCCACTCGACGGTAATACTCGCCCTCAGTGATGGGCCTGCTGAAGCCCGCGTATATGAAGCTGCCCGGCTCGGCATCTATCACATACCACATCTCGGATTTTCCGGGCTTGTCGTATTTGGCGCGGGCCATGGCGTTGTTGGGATGCACCTGGATGCTCAGGTTGCTGCGCGCGTCGATGAACTTGACCAGCAACGGAAGCTGTCCCTGATGCTTCTCAGCAACATCAGGGCCCAGTATTTCGGCCTGATGCTGCTGCACCACGTCAGCAAGGTTGCGCCCCCGGAATGGTCCGTTGGATATTATGGAGGTGCTGTAGGGGATTACGCTAACCTCCCACGATTCGCCGATGGGCCGCTGCTGGCTGGGCATCCCCTTGAATCCGAAGAGCCGGTATCCGCCCCATACAAGTGGATGGAGGTCGGGCTGGAAGAGGAAGGGATAGAGTTTCATTTCTGACTGCCTGAGCAACGGCTGTCCAAGATTTCCTGAAGAAGTTTCCACCAGCCCTTGTCGCCCATGTGGGTGAGGCGCGTGGTTTGCCGTATGCGGGCCAAAGCATCAGGGCTGTGCTTTTCCAGATGATGGATAACGGCGTAGGTGCCCCACACAAATATTATGGAGCTGGCCACCACGATGTAGAGCTGTATTTCTATCCCCAGCATCAGGAGGTGGCAAATGTACCAGATGGCCACGATGATGATATCGAGCGATATCTCGGTGACCGAGGTGATGAAGTGCGACATGCCTGCCGAGAGGAATGCGTGGTGGAGGTGGGTCTTGTCGGGCGAGAAGGGGCTTTTGCGGTGGAAGATCCTCATGGTCATTACCCTGAGGGTGTCGAAAACGGGCACGCTGAGTATTGCCAGGGCCAGCGACACCACGCCGCAGCCGTCGGAATTAACGAGCGCATCGGCCGTGGGACCGCTGCCGAGAAGGTTGATGCAGAACCACGTCATCAGGATTCCAAGAACCATGGTGCCGGCATCGCCGATGAACATGCGCGAGAGGTTGCCGAAAACGTTGTGGAAGAGGAAGGGCAGCAGCGAGCCCACCATCACGAAGGCCAGCACGGAGTTGCAGTAATCGCCCACACGGTAGAAGGCGTATCCGAAGAAACAGCAGCACACTATGCTGAGGCCGCTGCTGAGGCCGTTTACTCCGTCTATCATATTGAGGGCGTTGATGATGCCCACGCCGCCTATCACGGTGAATAGCACTCCGAGATACCAGTTGATGCCGCCCACGCCCCAGAGCCCGTGGAGCGAATCCACGCAGAGGTTGGCGGTGAGGATTATGGAGAGCACGGCGAATATTTCAAGGAAGAGCCGCTTCAGGGGCGAGAGTCCGCTGATATCGTCGATGGCGCCCACGTATAGCATAAGGGCCATGGGGATAAGCACGGGGAGTATGGGCGAGAAATCCATGCCCAGGGCCAGCGGCAATATGGCCGAGGCGCTGCCCAGCCCTATGAAGATTCCGAACATCACTGCTATGCCTCCAAGAACCGGCACAGGCACTTTCTGAAGCTTGCGAGCATCAGGATTATCGACAAGGTTTTTGTTCTTGGCAATGGCCAAGACCTTGAAATACACCATCTCCACAGCCACCAGGGCCGCCAGCGACAGCGCAACAATGAGTAAGATTGACATATATTTAGGTTTATTGGTTGAAATTATTTGCGGAAAAAGGAGAGCCGGGATTTCAGGAGTTCCCAAATTTTGTATATATAGCGTAGCGAGAGCATCAGGAGGTTGGATTTTACGCCGTTTTCACGGAGCGCGCGGCGGTGGTCGCGGAGGATCTGCCTGTGGCTGCTGATGCCGCTGGAGGAGGCGCCTCCCACCCTCATACTCACGAATGTGTCTTGTATGTATTTTGTACTGATGCCGCCCACATATATCATGCGCAGAAGGTTCTCGAAATCGGCGGCAATCTTGTAGCTGGTGTTGAAATAGGGCTGGAATCTGTCGTAGACTTTCTTGCGGCAATAGAATGTGGGATGGGCGGGCATGAATCCCATCCTCATACGGCCGGGGCGGAAAACCTTGCTGCTGTAGTGCCTCACTACGTGGCTGGTATCGGTTTCTGATACGTAATCCACATCGGCATACACGGCGTCGGTATCAGGATCGGCATCCAGAGTGTTGGCTATTATCTCCAGCACCTGAGGCTTGGCATAGAAATCGTCGCTATTCAGGATGCCCACCACATCGCCAGTGGCAGCGGCTATTCCCTGATTCATAGCGTCGTAGATGCCCTTGTCGGGGGCTGATATTATGCGCATGCGGTGGCCGAAACGGGGCTGATACTCGCGGCAGATATCCAAGGTATCGTCCTTGGAACCTCCGTCCTTGATGATGAGCTCGTAGTTCTGGAAAGTCTGCCCCAGAATGCTCTCCAAGGTGTCACGGACGGTTTTCCCGCTATTGAATGTAGCGGTAATGATTGATATTAGCATAAGAATGGTTTAGGGATGGGGAATTTTTTCAAAGCACAAAAAAACTCATCAAAAAATGTGCGATATATAATTGTCAATATTTATCAATACCATACACTTTACGAATGTGCTGGTCTACAAAATCATTTTCTTTAAGATGCCTCATAATATTTTGTAAATCTCTCTCGTTGAGACACCCCTTTTTCTCGGCCTTCTTACTCTTAATCTTGCTAACTTTCAATTCCTTGGGATCAGTACAATCTATCCAACTATCCTTATCAAGGATACCTGGATAATCATTTTTGCTTATAAGATATTGCTCGGCCTTCCAATCTGCATCATCAGAATAATCTGCCTCGGAATTTATCAAAACAGCACAAACTTCCTTTCCATTTGTTTTGGAACCAGCTACAACAACATATTTTAATCGTGAATCATATCCATCATTAGGAATGATGCCATCAGCCCTATCCATATCATAATAAACAATATCCCCTACATGCAAATCCTCAACACCTCCAATAAGGGAGTCTTGCCTCATCGCATTCTGAATATTTGCTAATATGTTGTTGGCAACCTCGTCCATCACTTATGCCAGATTCTCCAATAACAATTCCTTTTCACGGATATATGATATCATCTTCTCAGAAGCCCCTCCTGCTTTGGCAATATCTATATTAGTAATAGTGCCAAGCTGAGGATCTTCCTTCATTCTGGCCACAGCAGACATATACGCCGAATCATGTGATTCGGGGGACAACTCAGTTACAGAATCCTTGTTTTTGCAGTAATCAAACCACTTATCCAAATACTGACATTCTTTTTTGGAAAGATAATCCATATCAGGCTCCGACAATGGATACACCAGTTTGTTATCAACCCTGATAGACCTTTCAAAAGACTGCAAATCAGAAAACTCATCCATCTCGTCCTGCTCCACATTCTTTATAACCTTGTCGGACAATGCAGGCACAGGTCCATAAGTCCTTGCCTTGAATGTATCAGGGCAAAGAACCTTGCCGTATGTAGCCAAATACTCCTTATGAGCAAAGTAGATTATCTTGAACAATTTAATGTAATCCACACCACTCTTAAAGTTTCTGAGTACATACAAAACAACAGACTCTATTTTCTTAATTTGCTCTATAGTCTTCATACAAAATAACGCAAATAATAATGCGTTGCAAAAATAGGCAATTTATTTTAATGAAACAAGGAAATTGATATTTTTATGACAAATATCGAAAACTGGGGAAAAATGAATTAATTCTTGATTTCCCGTTTCTTGATTGTTATTGCAGGATTGCCGCCTACTATAGACCAAGGCTCAACATCCTTGACAACAACAGCCCTCGCTCCTACCACAGCCCCCTCGCCTATTCTAACGCCCATTCCTACAAAGGCTTCGGCTGCCACCCAGGCACAATTATCTATCGCAATGGGCTTAGTAACAAGACGGAAAGAGCTCTCTGATACGCTATGAGAGGCTGTGCACAAATGCGAATATTGCGAAACCACCACATTTTCGCCAATGGTTATTAAATCCACATTATAGAAATTCACATAATCGCCCAACCAAGAATTTTTTCCAACAATAAGATTCTTAGGATAATATACCTTGATGGAAGATTGTATTACTACACCCTTTGAAATCCTTGCCCCAAAAAGATTCAGGACAAACCTTTTCCATCCGCTACCCATAGACCTAGGCAAAAACCATGTGCACATGGGCCATACAATACTCCATATCAGACGGATTATCTGATGCTTGCGTGAGAGTGTGTTCTTATATTTAGAAAGATCGATGGTTGGCATAAAATGCTAATTATCAGTTTCCCGTTTTGTCAACCAAAAACGGTGATCCTTGTCGAAGAAGACGATAAAGAAAGTATTTCCTACAATATGACCGATAACCACAGGCTTACCCTTGATATGAATTCTTGCCCATTGAGCATCCTCAGGCACATTGTTAGGAAAGGTAAATTCAGTTTGATCCTTTTTGGGAAATCCTTGATAGACAGAAAATTTCTTTCCGTCGATCTGCTCCCTTAAAGGACGCTTGCAATATCCTGACAAAACTTCCAAGGCATCTGCCAGCAAACCACTACTTTCCCATACCTTCAATGTATTATCTGTGGGCTGATTGTCGTTGTAATACTGTAGACTTATCTGGAAATTACCAAGTCGTTCAGGATCGTTTACACTGTTGTTTTTCTTATTATTGAGAATTGACTTTAATATGGACTCTTGCTTATGTTTCTGAAATTTAGGCATATAACTCCTTTTTATAGAATTGCAAAGTGGTGTCCTTAGATATCAGCACACTGCATTTGTCGCCGGCAGAATATCCCATACGGGCTTCTTGCCAAGGCTTCTCGTTGTGTGTTGCAGTTTCCAAGTCCAAATCGGTCCATGTAGATAGATTGTCAAGTATCTCTATAATGAAATTCTGCTGCGAACTAGTGAGTCTGGCAAAATCAGCATCTGGATCATTTACCTGAAGCTCTGAATAATCAATATCGGCATATAGAACAGATTTGTCCTTGAAACTGTTGTAAACCTTCCTGCTAACAGGACCATGAACCCAAGCCTCGAATCCATCAGTCACCAATTCTTTACCAAAGTAGGCAAGATGATACGCATCGCAATAAAACAACAATTTCTGAAGTTTTAAATGCGACATTGGTCCATAATGCTTAACAATATAATTGCCAAGTATTACAGAATCAATTGTTGATAAATTATTAGAAATGTCCATATTTTCAAGTTTACGGGGCAAATATAATTACAATATTGATTCTGACAAAATATTTGATTGATTATTTTAATCAATTACAAATTCCGGTTTATCGCCTCCATTTAGAATCCAAGAATATAATTGAAGCATTTTCTTGGCAATGATTTCGGAAGTGAAGTTCTCCAAGGATAATTAATCACTCCAAATCTCTACCATTTGATTCCAAACATTATTAATTGTATATTGTTCGTTTACTCTAACAAAAGCTTTATTTGAATACTCTGTTATACATTCACTATTACCATATACATTACTCAAAGCATTATAAAATAATTCGGTATTTTTAGGCTCCACACAAACACCACAAGCATCATTTTCTATATCAAGCATTTCAGGAATAGCCCCCACAGTGGTAGTAACTATAGCGCATTTGCAAACCATTGCTTCAAGTATTACATTAGGAAATCCTTCTGTATAAGTAGGAAAAGCAAATACTTCGGCTTGAAGCAACTCATCAATTACATTCTCATGAGGAATTTCTCCAACCCAAGTTATCCACTCACCTTTAGTATTGTATTTTGAGAGCAATGAATCAATAACAGCTTTATCATTGGGAAGAAGTTTTCCAATGATATGTAAGTCTGGGGTTCCTAACATACAACAACTCTCAACTAATTCTTGGATTCCCTTAGTTGGAATAACATGACCAACAAAAGCTATTCTACCAGGAACCTTAGTCATAAAAAATGACCTTTCTGTTACTTGATTAATGATTGACAAAGACAAAGGATTTGGCAAATTTACGATATTATGAATACCATAATTTTCAAAAGCATAAAATGAATGCAAATCCATTGTAATACATTTAGTAGCCAATGATGCTACCTTAATAAGAAGTTTATGTTCCCAATTAGAAGCCTTTAAAATATCAGGAACTCTTCCACAATGGAAATGAACGTATCCACGTACACCATAATGTTTAGCCGCCCACAAGATAATTAAATCTTTAAGCAAGCTAAAATATGTACTTGTACAAACGTGAACAGCATCAAAGTCTCGTCTTTTAAGAAGTTTCACTGTTTGGAAAGTTGAACGCCACAATTCTTTAATTCCATTAACAAACTGACCAATTTTAGACTTATGATTCTTCGCATAAGTTCTACGATCAAAAGAAATAGGAACTAATTCAACCTCTTTATCAACCAAGGATTTGTAATAGTTAATTATATTAGCACCCCAAACAACAAGACCTCCTTGGGCAAATTCTGGACTTTGAATAAATGGAGTACAAAGAATAACTTTCATTTATTAATTATTTTTAAATATTTTTGCAAAAATATATTATCTGACAATAATAATTCAGCATTCTTACGACTATTAATGCAATAGTTATTATATTCTTCGTCTGACTGCTTTAATATAACCTCAATCTTTTCGGCAATATCAATAGGACTCTTGGGATTAAACAAAATTCCATTTTCCCGTTCATGAACAAAAATATAATTATCACAAACATCACTACATAAAACTGGAAGACCTGTAGAACATGCCTCACAAATAACATTCGGTGTACCCTCATAAAAAGAAGGTAAACAAAAATAATCCGCTTCTTTATACTTTTCTTCTATTTGCTTAGTTTTAGGTAAAAGAATAAAATTCTCATTCAATTTATATTTATTTATTAAACTAACACATTGATTATAATATTGAATATAAGTATCAACATAACCATACCACTTAATACAAAAAGCATATACTTTATTCTTCAAAATATTTGCTGCTTCAATTAAGCCTATAGCATTTTTGGAATCAAATATTGTTGCTACTACTAATATTTGAGGAATTTTTCTACGTTTACGAGAAACATAAGAAAATCTATTAAGATCCACAAAATTAGTTATTGTCCTTATCTTGGTTTTCATCCAAGAATAATGCTCAACAAGAAATTTTTCCTGAGAATAACTATTAGGAACAATTGCATCAGCCCAACGGTAAAGGAAAAATCTAACCCGCTCATTCATACCTATTGATTGAGTGGTATTCCTTTCACTAACTATTAATTTAAAATCACCGCCTAATAGTTTAGCGATAGAAGCCACAAGAGATGGTGTTTCTTGATAAGCGATAACCCAATCAGGTTTCTCCTTTTTCAAATAACTCCTTACTGCAAATATACGTTTCTTTTTATTATCTGCATCAGGAATCAATTCGTTGCAAACACCATTATCATCAAGATATTGTTTGTAAAAATCAATATCAAAATAAGTACTAACCTTAATGTTTAGACCTTCATTTTTCAACATTAATGCTAGCCCGACCAATTGCCTTTGTGCACCGCCAGCTCCTAGACTGTCTGTAAATAATATTATTTTCATAATCAAAAATCAAGTTTGTATGATTCTACATACATTGCGTTTACACCTGCAATAAAACCATATACATTTATGAATAAAGACAATAACAAGTAAATACCACGAATATGATAATTACGTATATATTTCATCGTTAATGGAATGACTAAAAAAACACTGCAAGAGTAATACATTAACAAACGATTGAAAGCATCCAAACTATGACCAACAAGTTGCCCCATAAAATTAATAGCCAATAACAAAAATACTAATTTATTGATTCCATCAGAAAAAATATTTTCTTTAAGGAAAAACACAAAACATGCTAAATAAAAAAGAGAAATAATCAAAGAAGTCAAATTACCGTCGCTTTGATCTGCATAGCCTTCATATCCTGTCATAGAATTGGCAAATGAATTAAAAATTATCGAAGAAAAGAGAAGTAAGAAAACAATTATTCCCAAAATTGAATAAATTAAGTACTTTCTATTCTTAATACCATAAATAAAGTAAATTGGAAAAAAAACAATTGCTGATTGATGAGACAGAAACGCTCCAAGCAAACATAACAAAAATGGTTTAATTTCTTGTTTTATAATAAAAGGAAATGAAAGAATCGTAAATGCAATAGCTGTATGTTGTCTAATAACAAAGAATGATTGGATAATTGTTAAAAGGAAAATAACAATTGATATAACAAAATTGTTGGAATATTTATGCGTGATTTTTAAATATGCAAAAGTATTAAAACAAGCTACAATAAAAAGACACCACTTAAAACTATCCAAAAAAGAAGCAAACTTTAAAATATAACGAAACCCAATTTCAGGACATTTCAATGTTCTTAACCAACAAAACGGAACATTGAACCAACTAACATTAGACAATTCAAGATACCCCCAATGGTAATTATCCAAATCAGGAAGAGAATAAATATCCACAAAAGTTTTAAGTAAAACAATATCAACAAATACTAAAACAAAAATAAATTTAAAACTACGAGTTTGATACGCTAAAAAAATTAAAATTATAAGGATTAAATGATTGTAAACTAGTAGACTCATTATATAATCTCGTAAATAGTTATATAACTAAAAATATAAAAACTATATAAATATAATCACTACATAAAAAGAACAGTCATTTCACAAAAATTTATTTTATATTATATCTACACATCCAAATTAAAGGAAATAAACCAATCATAGATATAGAGAATTTTACTACTAAAGATAAATAAATGTTATCAATACTAACAAAACTAAGAATCAAACATATAGCCAATAATGAAATTACTGAACTACATAAAGGTTTCAAAGAATCCCAAACTGATATTTGCAACTCTTTACATCCTATATAATTAATTACCAAAGATTTAATAATTGATATTATCAGAAAACATAATACAATAGCATCATAACCTAACTTATAAGTAAAAAACAAACCTATCATTGCTAATAAAAATACAACTATTTCATAAATCAATATCAAAAAAGTTTTACCAGTACACTTGATGACATTTCTGCCAATATTTCCCCATGTTATAAACAAACCAGAAATAAATAAGATAGTAAGAGTCCATTCACAATCCAACCAGTTTTCACCAAGTAATATATATATAATTTCTTTGCTATTAGGAATAAGAAAAGTGAAAATCAATATAATAATGCCTAACGTTTTAATATTCAAATCTCTAATTTTATTACAAAATTCTGTTTTATCATGAATTTGAGATAAAACAGGAAAATAAGTAGAATCTACCAAACTCATAAAAAAAGTGACGGGAACCTGCATTATTTTAAAACCCTGTGTATAATAACCTGCTTGCAATACAGACGTACTTTTTCCAATAATATTGTTGAAAAGATTCTCCGTTACACTTTTCAAGACATTAGCAACAGTAGTGTTAATACCAAAAGCGAATTGCTCTTTAAAAGAAGATAAAGAAAACTCCAAACCTAAACGAACATTAGTTGTTACTCGGACAAAAACATTAAAAAAGAATGAACAAACAATATACTGCCATACAATGCTATACGGTCCATAACCAAAATAAGCCAATAAAATAGCAACCATAATCCCCAATAGACTAGATGACGTAGTAATAATTGAAAGTTTCTTAAACATAAATTTTTTTATCATATAGGTTCTGGGAACAATAGCCAATGCATCTAATATCAAAACCACAGAATATAAACGAAGTAGAGAGCCTAAACAATCTTCATTGTAAAAATCATCAAGAAGAGGAGCACAAAAGAATAAAACAACAAACAACACTAAAGAAACAACTGTACTATAGACAAATAATGTGCTAAAATCAATTTTCAGAGCATCCTTTTTCTTTATAAGAGCTCCTGCAAGACCAGAATCACAAATAACTTCAGATACAGTAATGAATATTGTTATCAAACCAATCAACCCATAATCATGAGGAGACAACAATCTAGCAAGTATCATTACACTACCAAACTGAAGACCATACTTCACAAGATAGTTAACCGAGTTCCAAACCAAACCGTTTTTTATTTTATTATCAGAGGTTCTCATTTATTTAAGCAACTTATTCGTTGTTTCAAAATTTAAACGATAGAATAACAAACAAATTCCTACTGCCAGAGAAAATGTTACCAACCAAGTACTTAAGTTATTAAAACTCAAAACTGAAACCATCAACAATATTGGCTTATGTAAATAATATATACCTACCGAAAGATTTCTAAGTGTTATAGAAATTGGCACAGAGATATTTATTGGGGTTTGCAACAACAATAGTAATAAAGCAGGTGTTAAAATCAAATGAGAAATAAACAATGAAGTATCATCCTTAGGAATCCAATGATTCCAAACCAAATAAACTTCACCACTAAGCAAAAATCCAGACAAAAGTACAATAGATACAACCAAAGACTTTTTAATCTGTATTTGTTTAATCCCAATATAAGAACCTATTGCCAAATAAACAAAACCTACAAAAATCCCATTCCGGATACTCCATATTATTTCCAATATATCATCAACATAACTTTGTAAAAAAGTTCCATCTACAATAAAATAATATGAATTAAATGGCAGAGCAATTAAAAATAGAATCATTCCAATAAATACAGCATAGCCTAATTTATTACTCCTATAAAAAGGTATCAACATTAATGAGCCAATAATACAAGCCTGAACAAACCACAAAGCACCAAACGGATAAAATATAATAGAACTAAAAATTTTTAACATAATTTGAGACAAATCGTCTCCTTTATAAAGAAAAACAAAAACATATTCCGTAATATTAACAATTGAAAAAACAACTAATGGAAACAAGAGTCGTCGGCAATAATTAATAACAATTGACTTTGGATCTGCTCCTGATTGCATTTTTTTCCCTAAAAAATATCCAGAAGTTACAAAAAAGAAAGGAACCGCAATTCGCATAAATATATTAGTTATAGCAAATTGACTCCAATCAGAATCAAAATGTTCTAATACATTACAATGAAGGATCACTATTAAAAAACACGCAATAAACTTACCTATATCTATGGACGAAATAGTAGACTTACTTTTTATTGTCATACCCATAATAGAAAAAATATTTACAAACAAAATTCCTTATACCACTCAGCAAATTTTCTCAATCCATCTCTTAAAGAAGTAGAGGGTTTGAAACCGAAATCCCTTTCCAAAGGATTTGTATCAGCAAAAGTTATCGGAACATCACCAGGTTGCATCGCAACTAATTCTTTATGAGAATCAAAGTCATAATCACAAGGTAAAACATTGGCAGCAACTAGCTCTTCTTGCAAGATAGTAACAAAATCAAGAAGATTTTCAGGATGATTATTGCCAATATTATAAAGAGCGTATGGAGGAATCGGCAATCCATCGTCACCATTTTTTTTCTCTGGAGCATGTTGCAAAACTCTAACAATTCCTTCTACAATATCATCAATATATGTGAAATCACGCTTACAATTTCCATAATTGAAAACCTGAATCTTTTTACCTTCTCTCAGTTTATTTGTAAAACCAAAATAAGCCATATCTGGACGACCAGCAGGACCATAAACTGTAAAAAACCTAAGACCAGTAGAAGGTATGTTATACAACTTACTATATGAATGAGCCATCAATTCATTACTCCGCTTAGTAGCTGCATACAAAGAAACAGGATTATCAACCTTGTCATCGGTAGAATATGGAACTTTTGAATTCATACCATAAACAGAAGAACTACTAGCATAAACAAAATGCTCAACAGAATAAGCACGACAAGCCTCCAAAATATTATAGAAACCTATGATATTGCTTTCAATATATGCGTCAGGATTTGTTATTGAATAACGAACTCCAGCCTGTGCTGCAAGATTTACAACAACAGAAGGTTTGTATTCATCAAAGATTTTATTGATCACATCTTTGTTTGCGATACTTTCTTTAATAAAAGTAAAGTTATTGAATACATCAAATTTATTTAATCTTTCATACTTAAGATTAACATCATAATAATCTGTAATACTATCAATACCAATTACTTTTATATTAGAGTAATCATTAAGTAATCGCATACAAAGATTACTACCAATAAAGCCAGCAGCCCCAGTTACAAGAACTATGCTACCATCTAAGTTGATATTATAATTAAGCATATATAATTGAATTAAATAATAGAATACTAGCAATATATATAGCAAAAATATATTTGCTTGATTATCGGTTGTGATTAGAAAAACATTAGAATCTAAATCCCCCTTGAAATTAGATATTTAATCAACCATCCAATTCTTTCTTATTGGAGAATCACCAACCAAAGTGATTTTCATAATTGAAATCTAGAAGAAAGATTGTTATATGTTTATTGAAAGGTGATATAAATAAAAAATATGGTAAATCCCCTGCGTCTGGAAGACGCTATCTTGACTAACCAATTACGCCGAAGACCGCAGGTTTGGCGTGATCAGTGATTTCTACAAAATCTTGAAAAAATTGACAATTGACGAAAAAAAATCACTAATTTTGGACATAATATCAATATTTATACATTACAAAATAAAACAACGCTTTAACTTTTCTAACAAATTCGTAGATAATACGCAATAAAAATAATTTACACAAGAGACATTGCCTACACAATTACATCTATAAACCCTTCCAATAATTTATTTTAACTAGCATTAAGATACCTCTTGATATCCATAAACTGAGGCTGAGAAAGAATAGATGCTGAATTATTCTTTACAGTCTCGTCCAAATCCAGAGAAGAATTATATGTAGGCACAGCTTTTTTAAGGACAGTATCCATATTAGGATCCATCCATACTACATTGCAGTCACCCAATATAGAATGCATAAGCCAAGATTTTTTCTCCTTGTCGGCACCAGCATCAGTCACAATCAGAAGATTTTGCTTGAAATCTATCAAAGTGGTTGAAATAGCCAAAACATTAGAGAATCCATTGGCAATCATCACATTCATATTAGAATTAGGAAACAATGCCTTAATAACACTGCTGTCAGACTTACTATCTACTACAATAAAATTCTCCATAGTCATCAAATATTTAATCCGTTATAAACTAAAACATTAGCCTTTGTTGTCATCAAAGCATACTGAAACTTATATTTCAAAGCCTTCAAAAATTTATGTTCCTTCAAACATTCCTCTATGTCATCGAAATTCCACAAGATAACATTATGAGGATGCATCACATAAATCAATTCAGCTGCCGAAGGAGAAAAACCATTCCTTGACACAAACAAGCCGTAAGCCGAAGGCATTCTATACAATAGCCTTCCATAAAGTTTGGCAATATCCTCAAAAGAAACATTAGTATCCCAGATCGTCATAAAAAAACTCAGTTCTTCTATACCTTTTGAATCCTTCTGCTTTAAATTCTCGCCTCTTCCCTTCCCCTATCTTTGTATCCTCCTTAATATTGGAGAGAGCACAATATGATTCAGCACTGAGCCCACAGATTTGGAACTAATTATTCCATACATAACGTCATCAACCTCTCAATCCAATCTCCGAAATGCCTACACTCTTCCTTAAGCACATCAATCCTATTGATGGTAGCATTCTTGCCTGATTCGGGCTTGTTGTAATGATACTTTTTGCCCAAGGCATTTATAATGCGGTGCGATGGAGACGTGTCATACTTGTTATTAACAAGCTCAGGATTGTTGTTACATTCCTTGCGCCAAGATTTATCAAGCTTATCCAAATCCTTAGCAGAATCGGGATAAGACATCTTCAAAGATTCCAAATTGCACAATACAAGAGTCTCAAACTCATGCAATTCTATATATGGAACGAAAGAAGGATTGTTGATATCAGCAGCAAAAGCGTTCTCTATGTTACTTACATATTGATAATGGTCAGGATTAAAGTTGTTGAAGCCAGGAAAATCATTTGGCAAGGCATATAGATCAAACATTGTAGTATAGAAATGCTGCTCTGCAGAATTATACCTATATTTTCCCATCAGCAATCGTAGGTCCTTTACTACCTGCTGATAACTTATCACTCCACCTCTGTTATTTTTGGAAGTAGCCACAAGAAAACTCTTGACAATAACTCCATATTGCCTCATATAAGGATTCAAGACAGCCGACGCAAAAAGCTGCTCAGTCTGACCCTCACATAATATGTTGAGAATCTTTATCATAATAAAGGCTGCCCTCCTATTACATTTTTGGTCCAAAGCTCACTAATGGAATATTCCTGAAGCCATTCTCTCAGTTGCTCTACATCAAGTTTCCTTGCAACCGACCTATTATTAACATCATCAAACTCTACTACAGATATGCAGTCAGCATCAAAATTATCAATTATCTGCTTAGACTGAGTGGCAATAATAAGCTGAGAATGCAATGCGGCATCCTCAATCATCTCGGTCAACTGATCCACAGCGTATGGATGAAGTCCCAACTCAGGTTCATCTATGACTATTACACCAGGTATCAACTTAGCAGGCTGAAGCAACAAAGTGGCCAAAGCTATAAACCTTATAGCTCCATCCGAAAACTGCTCTACACCAAACACATAATCATTGGCTGAATTATCCTTCCAGTTAAGATATACAAGATTATTTACAGGTTCAAGATAGAAATCGCCAAAGCAAGGCATCACCATCTTTATGTAGCTGACAATCCGTCTGTAAGAATCAAGATAATTGTTCTTTAATAAATACAAGAAAGAAGCAATATTTCCTCCATCAGACTGCAAATATTGCGCAGTGTTAATCTTGGAAGCCTGACGCAAAGGACTGTTGTGTGATGAATCGCTAAACTGATAAACCTTGCAATTGGAAATCAAATTCTTGAAAAATATACTATTAGAATCTGACGCAGAATACAAGGCACTCTCATTGAAACAAGTAAAAAAATTAATGCCTTGAAAAACCTCACCCTTCTTGCGTATCGCAGTCTGCTCGTCATTTACCAAAAGTTTCTGACCATTGGCAGGCAAGAGCTTAAAATCATAAAAATATTCATTATCTGAATCCTCAAAAGCGATATGAGCTGAAATCTCCGACGTAATCTTAGGACCATAATGCAAGAAAGCGGCATTTCCTCCAGCCAAGGCAACACTCTTCTGAAACTTGCCTTCCATAAGAAAATCAAGCATACGGAAAAAGGACACAACATTACTCTTGCCTGCGCCATTGGCCCCAAGCAGAATGTTTATCCTGCCCAAATCCAAAGTCATAGGCATCAGTGCCGAAATTGACTTGTAACCCGAAATCTCTATTTTCTTTAACTTCTGATCCATAAATTGCTAAAGTTTCTTACCAAAAGGCAAAAGTAAACGGAAAATCTTGGATTTCAAAATTTATTTGAATAATAAACAAAATTATCTGCCATGTGTGCAAATACCCCTCTACAGCCCCTCAATCTCTACCTCCGACAATCCTGTATATTTGGCAATAATACTTGCAGGCATACCATCGGCTTTCATCGCCTTGGCAGAATCAATCTTTTCCTGCATCAATTTCTCTTTTTCCTTAGCAAGGTTATCTTTTTCCTTAGCAAGATTATCATTTTCCTTAGCAAGATTCTCCTTGTCTGCTTTCAGAATCTCAATCTCCTTGGCTCGGTTATCAAGCTCGCTATCAACCTCGTCCTCCACCTCCATCCTGTGACGGAGCTCCACGTCGGCAGCTGCCTTTATGAGAACCTGTTTAATGCGGTCCAAATCCTGATTGTCGGTTACATCAATATTGTCGGAATCTGTAAAAAACCTATCATCCTGGAAGAAAGATTGATCAAAGAAAGAAAGAATCTTCTCCAAACGTGTTCCATACTTCTTGTTGAGATATGGAAGCTGTATCACAATCGCGTCGTGCGAAAGGCAATCAATAAACTTCTCATTGTCGAGACCCGTTATTGGCTGTTTCAAAGCATTCTTGCAAACCCTGTCCACATAAATAATAGGTTCATTTATATCAACAAACTTATGTCCAAGAATAAAAACTGGAATTATCGGATAAGGATACAATGCCTGTACAGTGATTTCCTCTCCATTACTGTTCTTACCTTTCCTAACTTCCTTACGAGCATTGTTCTCGTCCTCGTACTGTAATCCGAGGTATTTTCTGAAACGCATAACCTCACTCTGAAGTTTTGCCTTCTGAAGCTCAATTGTCACAACGCGGGTCTTGCCTTCGGGAATCTCGATGGTAGCCTTGAAATCTATGCGCAGTATTCCAAGATTGTTGTCACGCTTATCAACAAGCTCCTGACTATTGAGAACCAAATCCAAAACCTTGGTATCCAACAAAGCAGACACAAGAACTTTGGCAGCATCCAAATTCTGCATCAAGAATTTGAATACTGAGTCATATATCGGATTTGCCATCAAAACTGCCATAGCGAGAATAATTTATTGGTTATGTGGCAAAGTTAAAGAATAATCAGTGAATTTCAAAAAAATACGGAAAAAAATTAGTTATCGAGCCTGCGGATTAGCGAAATCCCCCCAGCCTCGAAGAGGCGTCGCCGTGCATAACCGCTGGCGATGCTTGCGAGCCTGCGGATTTGCCGGCTATCTGACCCAGCCGAGACGTGGCCTTGCCGCGTCTCTACGACTAATCTCTTCCGAAAATATCCCTTGTATAAACCTTCTCCCTTACATCATCCAGCGCGGAATCGTACCTGTTGGCGATGATGGCCTGCGAAAGCCCCTTGAAATATTCCAAATCATTCACAACAGTACTGCCAAAGAAAGTGCTGCCATATTCCAGAGTAGGCTCATAGATAATCACATTGGCGCCCTTGGCCTTTATGCGCTTCATAATACCCTGAATAGCAGACTGTCGGAAATTGTCGGAATTCGATTTCATTGTCAGGCGGTAAACACCTATTGTTACAGGAGCCTTGCTGCCCGTATACTGATTATTCGAGAAATAATCGTACCAGCCGGCCTTGCGCAAAACCGCGTCTGCGATATAGTCCTTGCGTGTGCGGTTGCTCTCCACAATGGCGGTCATCATATTCTGGGGAACATCGGCATAATTGGCCAGAAGCTGCTTGGTATCCTTGGGCAGACAGTAGCCGCCGTATCCGAATGATGGATTGTTGTAATGAGTTCCTATCCTTGGATCCAGACCCACGCCCTTTATAATAGACTTAGAATCAAGCCCCTTGAGCTCGGCGTAAGTATCCAGCTCATTGAAAAAGCTTACACGCAGGGCCAGATAAGTATTTGCGAAAAGTTTCACAGCCTCAGCCTCCTTCATACCCATGAAGAGAGTGTCTATATTCTCCTTAATGGCGCCCTCCTGAAGAAGCGCGGCAAAAGTCTTGGCGGCAGATTCCAGAAATGTAATGTCGGCAATTTTGCCAATAACATCGTTCTCATCGGCAAACTCGGGATTGTCGATCAGTTTCGGGAATCCAACAATAATACGCGATGGATAGAGATTGTCGTACAGGGCCTTGCTCTCCCTCAGAAACTCCGGCGAGAACAGAAGATTCAGCCTCTTTACACCCTTATTGGCATACCTCACATAAAGATTTCTCGTATAACCAACTGGAATAGTGGATTTTATCACCATCACGGCATCAGGATTCACCTCCAAAACCAGGTCGATAACCTCCTCCACGTGTGTGGTGTCGAAATAATTCTTTACGGGATCGTAGTTGGTAGGCGCTGCAATCACCACAAAATCAGCATCTTTGTAGGCTGAAGCTCCGTCAAGGGTAGCAGTAAGCCTCAGGGGCTTCTCGGCCAGATACTTCTCTATATACTCGTCCTGAATGGGCGAAATCCTGTTGTTAATCTTTTCAACCTTCTCGGGAATCACATCCACAGCAGTAACCTGATGCTTCTGAGCCAACAGCGTGGCAATGCTGAGGCCCACATATCCAGTGCCAGCCACAGCTATCTTTATATCATCAAAATCTCTCATTTTCAATGCATTCATTTACAATTCAAAGAGCCCATCTCCTACTCTACCGTAACGCTCTTGGCCAGATTCCTTGGCTGGTCCACGTCCAGGCCCTTGGCCACGGCCACGTGATAGCTGAGAAGCTGGAGAGGAACAATCGAGAGAATAGGCACCAGCCAGTTTATGGTATGCGGAATCTCTATAACATCCTGAACCATAGCCTTCACCTGCTCGTCGCCCTCGCTCACTATGGCCAGAATGCGGCCGCGGCGCGATATTATCTCCTGCATATTGCTGATGATCTTCTGATACAGCCGGTGATGCGTGGCCACGAAAACCACAGGCATCTCGCTGTCTATCAAGGCTATCGGACCGTGTTTCATCTCGGCGGCGGGATATCCCTCGGCGTGTATGTACGAGATCTCCTTCAATTTTAGCGCGCCCTCCAGAGCCACGGGATAATTGACACCACGACCCAGATACAGGAAATTCCTCGCGTAGGTGTATCTCTGGGCAAGGTCACGGATGCGGTCGTTCTGTTTCAGAACACGCTGTATCAGCTCGGGAATATTCCTGAGGCCATTTAGCACCTCTCGGAATTCGCTGATATCCACAGTGTTGCGCACCTTGCCGAGAGCTAGCGCAAAAAGCGTCAATACCACCACCTGACCCGTAAAAGCCTTGGTGCTGGCCACTCCAATCTCGGGCCCCACGTGAATGTAAGCCCCTGTATCAGAAATCCTTGCAATGCTGGATCCCACGGCGTTCACAATGCCGAACACCATTGCGCCCTTCTGCTTGGCCATCTCTATGGCGGCCATGGTGTCGGCAGTCTCGCCGCTCTGCGATATGGCCATCACCACGTCGCCCTTCTCTATCACGGCGTCGGAATATCTAAACTCCGACGCGTATGCCACCTCCACCGGCACACGGCAGAAATGCTCTATCAGCTGCTTGCCTATCAGGCCGGCATGCCACGATGTTCCGCAGCTCACAATTATAATGCGTCTTGAATTTGCAAGCTCAATTCTGTGGGCCTCCACTGCGCTCAGGGCCACATCTATATCGTCACCATCACCCACCACACGGCCGCTCATGCAGTCGCGCAGCACATTGGGCTGGTCAAAAATCTCTTTCAGCATAAAGTGTGGGAAACCGCTCTTGCTCAGCATCTTAAGGTCGATGTCAACCTCACGAATCTCAGGATCCACGGCCTCGTTGTCCAGAGTTACCACACTCAGCTCCTTTCCGCGCTCACATATAGCAATCTCGCCATCGTTCAGATACACCATCTGCTTGGTATACTGTGCGATAGGCGAAGCATCAGAAGCCACGAAAAACTCCCTGAAGCCCTCGCCAATACCAATAGCCAGCGGCGAGCTCTTGCGGGCGCATATTATGCGGTTTGGGCACTCGCGGTCCATCACGGCTATGGCGTAGGCGCCCACCGATTTTCCGAGCGCAATCCTTACGGCCACCTCTATCGGGCAGCCCTCCACGCTATCCAAAGTATATTGTATCAGCTGCGCAAGTACCTCAGTATCAGTATCGCTGTAGAAACTGTAGCCCTTGTTTTCCAGCTGATGCTTCAGGTTTACATAGTTCTCTATAATGCCGTTGTGCACCAACACCACGCGGCCGACCTGCGATATGTGCGGATGCGCGTTTTCCTTGCTCGGCACTCCGTGGGTGGCCCATCTCGTGTGCGCTATGCCCATAGTTCCGGAGCAGTCTTGCCCTGATGCTGCCGTTTCCAGGTCGGCCACCTTGCCCTTGGCCTTGTATATATTTATTTTCGGGCTGATGCTTCCGTCCACAATGGCACACCCCGCGCTGTCGTATCCGCGGTATTCCAGCTTGTGGAGACCGTCCATCAAAATCGGGAACGCTTCCCTATATCCAATGTATCCTACTATTCCACACATTGCGAATTGTTCTTTTTTCTAAGCCAATGCCTTGATACGTAGGCGGTTCCAAAATAGCCCAACATCGGCAGTTCCACGAAAACCCTCAGCTGCCGCTTGTATTTTAGTACCTTGCCCTCCACCCCGGCAAAAGGTCCGCCTATCACTATAACTTCCTCTCCCTCAGCAAACTGCTCCTCCAGATTATGGGCTATCACTATATGCTCGTTGCCCGAATCCACAATTATCCTGAATGACTCCATCTGCCTGTTGGGAACGGTGAGGAAAATATCGTGGCCAAACTCGTCCTCGTTGAAATGATTGTAGAACGGCGTAAGGCCTTCTATCTTCATATCCAGCAACTTGCGGAAAACATCATGGGTGGTTCTTACGAAGAAAAGAGTTGGATCCAAAGGTTCCTCCAGCAAGGTCTCGGTAGGTTTCTTGAAATCCTCGTTGGAATATTCCACCTTCTTGCGGAAAGGAATGTAAGGCTCATAGACACAGTCGCCAAAATCTATACTGCGAATCTGATTGTAAATCTTGAGTGCCCTGTTGTAAGTGGCCCTTATTGGAAACCAGCATGGCACATCTGACGTATGGACGTACTCTACCGACTCTCCGTTTCCTGCATCTGCCTCGGCGGAGTTTATTGCAGCTGACAAAGCGCAATCAGTCAGTATGTTATCAGTGCCAGCCATACAATTCCTATTTACCTATAAACACGGAACCAGTGGACACAAAAAAAACGCAAAGTTCAGCCCGCCAGATTAATTATCTGACAGACTGAGCCTTGCGCCCTTCTACCATCAACAAATTTAGAAAAAAGGTGTCTAAGCAGGCATTATTATATGCTTGCTTGCTTGCTTGCTTGCTTGCTTGCTTGCTTGCTTGCTTGCTAAGAAAATATTTCTATTTTCCAAATAATTTTTCATAAAATTTGTTAATAGTTTAATATTAATTTCAAAATAAAACCGATGCAGAAAGTTGAACAAAACCAAGCACTTTGATAATTTCCAACAAGATAACAAGCACTTAATCTCCTTCAAATCACTTGAAGTGCTTAGAAAACTGCCAAAACATGTTTTGACTAAAAAACGCCAAACGCTAAAAAACAAAACATAGAAAACCATTATAGCGGTGTTTTTTACCGTTTTGTTTTCTAGCGTTAAGCGTTTTCTTGGTTATGTCAATAAACCGTTTTCTGCGCTCCAAAAACGAGCAAGAGCCTAAAAAAGTGCGTTTTCTTGTTCATAATCAAAAACAAGCACTTTTTCTTGTTTATAAAAACAAGCGCTTTTTGTTCATTCGAAACTCAAACTTTCTAATCGTTTCGATTACAAAATTAGAAATAAAAAGCATATAAAAAAAATAAATCTTACAAATATTTTTCGTTTCAACTATAAATATTTACCTTTGGAAATTCAAAAACAAAACTACGAATATGAACAACAGCAACTTATCACAGGCCGACGCCGAGGAGGAACTCCCCCTCGTGGATAGAGAAGGCCGCGAGATTGGCCACGCACTCCGCAGCGAGTGTCACAAGGACATCACAAAGATCCATCCAGTGGTTCACGTGCACGTAATCAACAGCAAGGGAGAGATTTTCCTTCAGAAACGCAGCATGAAGAAACTCATCCAGCCCGGCAAGTGGGACACTTCAGTGGGCGGACACATCACCTACGGCGAGCCGCTGGAGGAAGCCCTGAGACGCGAAGCCTGGGAGGAAGCCGGTGTCGAGAACGGAACTTTCGAGAAGATAACAACTTACCTTTGGGAATGTCCGCGCGAGACCGAGTTCATCAACGTCTACAAGTGCCATTACGACAATCCCAAGATAATAGCCGTGGCCGAGATCGATGAAGGCAAATTCTGGAAAATCAGCGAGATAGAATCCGCCATCGGCAAAGGCATACTAACCCCGAATTTCGAAAAAGAATTCCAAATGATAAAAGAGAAGATTATAATTAAGAATTAAGTCATTGCCCCTTGTGGGCAATACCCTGAGTAGCCGACAGCATGGCACATGCTATCGGTGAGAATATCGGTGAGAATATCGGTGAAAATGTCGGTGAAAATGTCGGTGAAAATATCGGTGAGAATATCGGTGAAAATGTGAAAATGGCAATTAATAAATAAGCAAATGAATTTCAAGGAGATAAAGGACATAAAGGACAAGGTGATGACTGGCGGCTGCATCACGCGCGAGGAGGCTTTGGCGCTCACCAAGGCCAGCAACATCAGCAACCTATACTACAGCGCCAACCAGCTGAGAGCCAAGTTCTGCGGATACCGAGCCAGGATTTTCACCAGCTTCACCATCATGGATTCGCAATGCAAGGAAGACTGCAAATTCTGTCCGAGATCCGCAAAATCCAAGGTGGAATACAGCGACAGCAACAAGAAAGACGCCCAAAGCATTGCCTCCGAGATAGCCCAATTCCAAAAAAGCGGCATCAGCTACGTGAAAATCAACTACATAGGCGAGAAGATTCAAGACCGGAAGCTGGACGAATTGATGGAAAGCCTCAGGGTGATAAAAAGCCAATGCAACGTTGACTTGCTGCCCTCGCTGGGTCCTCTGTCGAAAAACCAGCTTGAGAAACTCAGGGAGAAAACCGGCATCGACAGATACCACTGCAACATTGCCACATCGGAGAAATTCTATTCCAAGGTATGCTCCACCAACGAGATAGAAGCTAAGTATCAGACTCTTACATACGCCAAGGAATTAGGCTACAAGCTTAGCGCCGGCATCATAATAGGAATGGGCGAAACCATGGAAGACCGCATCGACCAGGCCCTGAAAATGAGGGACTTAGGCATCGAGACCGTGTTCATAAACATCCTGTACGCCTTTGAGGGCACCGAGCTGGAAAAACAGCCCAAGATAGGCAATCAGGAAATCCTGACAACGTTCGCAATTTTCAGGTTCATAATGCCACGGGCCACGCTGGTGCTGTCGAGGGGAAGATCGCTGATAAAGATTATCGAGGTGGACGCGCTCCACGCCGGTATCAACGCCGCAATCATTGGCGAGCTGCTTTCCGAAACCAAGGAATCCGACATCGAATACAACAAGCAAATGTTTGATAGAGAAGGATTTACCGTGTAATCTGAGCCACCAGCTTGCGGTATTTGCCAAGCAGCTGGAAAAACGAAACCACCATGTCATTGCCGTAATTATCAGCAATATACGACTGAATGGCCATATCGCACTGTCGGCTAAGCTTCACCGCCAGAAACTGCGCCGTGGCGCTGGTGTTCTCGAAATTCCGGGTATGGATTATGTGGTTCACCACGGCCATCGAGAATTCGGGAAGCCACGGCACGTAGTTGTCGGCAAGGCCGCAAATCTTCTCATTAATCCTGAAGCTGCCATCCAGATCGCAATGCTGCGCCACACGCTCCAACGATTCCGCATCCATAAACGGCAGAAAATCAGCGCAAAACACACCTCGAAGAATGCAATATTCCACAGCCCATTCCACATCGCGGAATCTGGATATCACGCTCTTGAAATCGAAACCAATCCTGAAGGCAGGGTTCACGTCGAGAAAACGCGCCGCCGCAGCCGCATCGCAATCCATCTTCCTCATCCAGAAAATCAGCGGAACAGCCTGAATCAGCTTAAACACAACAACCTCGTTTTCAGGAAGTTTCTTCAAAAATTCGGGAAGATTGGCGTCATCTGATACCTTGCCGTCTATGCCCATTTCGGCCAGCTTTTCGCGGTCGGCGATATCGGAAAAATCGCAATGGCGGCGTCCGTCTATCCTGAGACTCTGGTCCAAAACCTGTATGTAATACTCCACAGGCTTGCTTGCAGGATGCCGCAGCATCAGGTCGAGAGCCATCATGCCGCAAGGGCCGCCCTCGCCGAAAACCTGCCACAGAAAATCGAGATCCCAGCTGTGGACTTTCATGAAAACCGATAGAAAATCCTTTTTCTGCTTGTTGCTGATGCTGCCCCAAATAGTCTGCAACTGCTGAACCGAACCCTTAAGCCCGGCCTTCCTCATGGCCACGAACATCCTGAGCCTAAGAGGATGAGAGGCATCAGAAAACTTCTCGCCACCAAGATTGAGAGTGTCCACCAGCCACTTGCCGCGATTGCCAAGCAGCGGCCAGACTGCCAGACGGAACTGATGCATGTATTTGCTGCCCGATGTGTAGGCAAGCTCCAGAAAACGGGGAAGCGAGTGACAGGGCAGTATCAGCCCGCTACTGTTATAATGCCAGAGAGCATACCTGAAAATATAGACCAACACATTGTCGTACAGATAGTTGAGAATACTCACCGCCGAATCGGTCATATAGGGGCGCACCTCGGCGGCGCACTGACTGAGAATGCTTTCGGGGTGGGCCTTGTCGGGCAGCTTTCCAGAATTGTGATATGCGAAAAACAGCGACACGCTCCTAAGGAAACCGTCCTCGTAGTCGCGGCCAGAATCCAGCAACGACGACACATCGGCACGCAGCGCCTCGGGGAAGGATTCCGACTGAACCCTCCTGCCTGTGGTGCCGAGCATTGCGGTGCCTAATATGCTATCTATCTCATTCATTGATTAATACGTAATATTTGCCATCGGCCCAGAACGAAACCACCTCGCAGTAGAACTCGTGGAACACTACAAAGGCCGAAAACTCCTGACCGCCGGTGCAGGCCAGCAGCATGGCCGAATTGGAATACCCAAGCATCAGGGGAAAAACATTAAGCCCCCTGTCGGCGAGCAACAGACGCCCGTCGTCGGTTTTCGAGATGCGCAATCCGCTTATTATCAGCGGAATATCCAGCATAAACGGATTGTCGGCAAAGGCACGGCGACAGATGGAAATCGCCACATCTATTCCAGAATAGGCCTGCGGAACAAAGGGCTGATACATGCGGTCGATCTTGCTGTAGAGCACACGCATGGAATGTATGCCGGGATAGTAATAGAAACTCGACTGATAGCAAGAACCGTTGCTGAGTGTGGTTGTAATATGGTGAGTGCCAGCCACATACTCCACATTACAGGCAAACTTCCGGCATCGGTTGCCCACAAACCACGTCCGTATCATCGTCATGGAATTGAAGGCCGATTTGGTGGCGGCCAGACACATCCAGCTGTCGGCAACGGGCTGAGTCTTAAGCACTTCGGCCTGAGGGTACGACACACCCGAAAGCATCAGCACCTCCACCTGCCATTCGGGAGCAAGGCTCTCGATGTTGGATATTGCGCTTGCCAACATGTATATCCTTGATACTGAGGCCAGAAACTGTTGTTTCCAGAATGGCGAATCCATCGGAATCTGCGACAGCGAGGCCAGCATCGACGCAAGCCCCGGAGCCTGATTGTCGATAAGGCGACGCCTCAGCTGACCGGTGGATTCGTCGATGTTGCTGGCCATACGGAAAAGCCCGCTGCGCAGAAAATCGCGCAAGCGGGTCTTTATCTCGTATGCCGCCGCCTGAATGTTGCTCAGACGCTGTTCGCTTATGATGCTAGTCAACATTAAACTCGAAAAGCAATGTACTGTAAGGCTCCACAACGCCCACAATCTTGTCGTTGAAGCCGTATTTGTATGGCACAAGCAGCATGCCCTTGCTCTGATGCTTTATCTTGTTGGAGGCAAAAGCCGCCCTCCAGCACTTTATAAGGCTGCGCACGGGGCTCACAAGGGTGTCGTTGCTGGCAAAAACCATGTTTTTCTGAAGCGCCGTACCCTTGTACTTTATCTTCACGGTATCGTCCATGGAGATATCGCCCTCGCCCTCCTCCATTATATAAAGGTAGAGCCTGTCGCCGTTTATGTCCTCAAATTTGTCCTCGTATTTGTTAAGAGTCTTTTTTATGCAGTCGCTCTCCTTGCTGTCGTAATCGTCTTGCTTGCTGCACGATACCGAAAGCAGAGCCGCAAATGCCAAAAGAACCGCAAACAGCGAAAACCTTTTAGTCGTAATCATATATTACAGAATTTCAAGAAGTTCCACATCAAAAATAAGAGTAGAGAACGGCGGGATGTCACTGCCCGCGCCCTGAGCTCCGTACCCCAAATCCGAGGTGAAAATCAGCCTGCACTTCTCGCCCTTCTTCATCGTGGAAATGCCCTCGTCGAAACCCTTTATCAGACGTCCGGGAGTGGCCTCGAAAGGTTTTCCCCTCTTGTAGGAATTATCGAACTCCTTGCCATTCAGCAACATACCTATGTAATGCACCGAAGCCTTATGACCATTGGCAGTGGCTGTGCCCTCGCCCTCTTTTAGAATTATCTTATAAAGGCCTGATTCTGTAGGCTTTACGGTGATATTCTCCTTAGCCAGATAGGCCAACAGGTCGGCTTTCTCCTGATTCTGAAGACTATCCAGATATTCGTAATAATCCTGCATATACTGGTTGTACATGTCCTCTTCCTTGTTGCACGATGTGCACGCCAGGGATGCCACAATGGCCAACACCAACGACAAAACAAAAATCCTATTCATCAAAAATCAATGTATTTTATTCAAAATCAATAAGTTCAATATCAAATATCAATGTGGAGAAAGGAGCAATCCTTCCGCCAACGCCTCGCGATCCGTATCCGAGGCTGGATGGGAAAATCAGCCTGCATTTCTCGCCCTTGCGCATCTGCGAGATTCCTTCCTCGAAACCGGGGATGGATTTGCCAACGCCAAGCTGGAATGTAAAGGGCTGACCTCGCTTGTAGGAATTGTCGAACTCGCTGCCGTCCACCAGCGAACCCACAAAATGCACTGTCACCTTTTTGCCGGCTGCTGTCTCAGTGCCGCTTCCGGGTTGGGTTACTATTCTGTAAAGTCCTGATTCCGAAGGCTTTTCCTTAATATTCTCGTTGCGCACATAGTCGCGGAGAATCATCTTTTCCTGAGCCTCCATGCGCTCGTTGTATTCATCAATCTGTTTCTGATACTCGGTGCCATCGTATATGTCCTTCATCCTTATGCGGAACACCAGAGGGTCGTCGTCAGCTATGTTCTTGATTTTTACGCCGCTGCTGGCCATGAAAGGTCCGGCCTTTACCCTGAACAAAGCGCTGTCGCCCTTGTGCATCATCATAAGGGCTTGGTTGATAGTGCCTTTGGTGGAATCCTGAGGCGCATACATCCTGAAATTGTCCGACACATCCCTTGATGAATAAACCTTGCGGCCGTCCTCAAGGAAATAATCCATATCCAGGAAAATCACGTCGCCGGGCTTGGCTTTTATGGAATCCTGATGCTGCTCCACAAAACACACTCCCATATCGCCGTAGAGATCCTCGTTCTGCACAAACTGAGTGCCGCCGCCATTGCACGACACGCACACAGCCAAAGGAAGTGCATATAAAAGCTTTCTCATAAAAAACATACACTTATTATATTAGTAGCTCTCGCTCTCGTTAGGGAAATCGCCGCTCTTCACATCAGCCACGTATCCTGATACTGCCTCTCTTATCACCTGGCCCACATTGGCATACTGGCGGAGGAACTTGGGCTTGAAACCCTCGTTCATGCCCACCATGTCGTGGAACACAAGCACCTGACCGTCGCAGACATTGCCGGCGCCTATGCCGATGGTAGGGATTGACAATGAGTCGGTTACCTGCTTTGCAAGCACTGTTGGAATCTTCTCAAGCACCACCGAGAAACATCCCAGGTCCTGCAACAGCTTGGCATTCTCCAGAAGAGTCTTGGCCTCAGCATCATCCTTGGCTCTAAGGCCGAAACCTCCAAACTTGTTGATACTCTGTGGCGTAAGTCCCAAATGTCCCATAATAGGAATGCCAGCCGAGAGTATGGCCTTAAAGGAATCCTCTATCTCTATGCCGCCCTCAATCTTAACAGCCTGGGCGCCAGTTTCTTTCATAATCCTTACGGCGTTTTTTACAGCCACATGCGGATCGCCCTGATACGAGCCGAAAGGCATATCCACCACCACCATGGCACGGTTTACGGCGCGCACCACGCTTGCTGCAAAATATATCATCTCGTCTACAGTGATAGGCAGCGTGGTGGGATAGCCCGACATCACGTTTGCAGCCGAATCACCCACCAGGATGGCGTCGATACCGGCGGCATCCACTAGCTTGGCTACAGAATAATCATAACTTGTAAGCATGGCGATCTTCTCGCCATTGTTTTTCATACTCTGGAAAGTCTGTGTAGAGACTTTCTTAATTTCCTGATGTACTGACATTTTTTTGTATAGTTATAAAGAACAACAATTTTGCAAATCTCTGGCAAAATTAATCAAAATAATCCAAAGTCGGCAAATATAAATATTGCTGTTTAACATTTTTTTTGAAAATATATTTTGAAATTATAAAAATAATTCTGATTTTTGTAGTGCAGAAAAGAATTATATATTTTCATAATATAAAGGTTTAGGTTAATAATTAGCATTGCGGCAAGTTGTGAAACTTGCCGCTTTTTTTATGTCTATCTGTATTGAATCTGCCATCCCTCGGGTATGAAATCCTCGCCAAAAAGCGCGGGCAGCCCCCTCGGACATACAAACACGCCCGATTTTCCCACGCCGTTCACCCACGACAGAGTAGCGTAGAAATCCACTCCATACATAGGATCGTAAAACGTGGCCCATTGGCTGAACCTTACCTCTATCCTGGTGAGCGACGTGCAGCCCAGAAACATCGACTCGTAACATTCGGCGGCAAGATTCTGAACCGTAAGCCTTGGCGATCTGGTCATGCGGCTGCATCCGGCAAACATCAGACTGTAACATCCACGCATCAGCACCACGGGATTAAGCTCCGGCGGCGTAATGAGGCCAGTGCTGTTCTCGAAAAGATGCGTGAAACAGTATCCGCTGGGTATCACGAGCGATTGTCCCTGATTGTCCACAAGGCTCATGATGTTGCCAGAGGCGTTCATGTTTCCGGAAATCACAATGGAAGTGTAATTATTCACCGAATGGGAGAAGCCTCCGGGATTGTTGCCCCTGAAGCTGATGCGGCAGTTTTTCTCCACAAAAACAGGCATGTCCTCGGTGATTTCCAGCCAAGGGCCGCCATTAATCCTGTAATGGATGTCAGGATTGTTCATCTCGTTGTGGATGCCCACCCACGAGTTTTCCAAAGCGGTAAGAGTCAGGTAGTTCTGAGCCGAAACATTGCCCTCGCCTGCCGCCATCCACAAAATAATAACCGAAACAAAGCAAACAAAAAATCTCATTTTCATCAAAAAACATTCCTTATCTTTTGCGCAGCACCCACCAGTTGCGGATGCCAATAATCAGCCAGCCCAAAACCGGCAAATACATCGCCAGCACCCACGGGCGCTTTATCAGAGTCTTCAAGATTTTCCACAAAGTAATCTTAAGGCTGCTGTCGCCCTGCTTCTCGTCATAGTTTACGTCGAAATACGTCATCACCAGAGGCCAGAAAGCCGGGAAATACCTCAGGAAATACCTCTTGTGTTTCCAGGCAGCCTTTATCAGCGACCTCATGTTGTAGTATTTTTTGCCGTAAGTATGGCTGGCATTATCGAGCTGATGCTGCATCTTTACGCGCACACGCTCGCCAATTTCCTTCAGCTCCTTCTGTGAAAGCTGGTCGTAAGGCTTGTCCACCATGTCGTAAACCTTGATGGGCTCGCCTATAACGAAAGTCAATTGCGACGGCAAAGATATATAAAAAATCCAAGGTTGAAAAATTGCAAGAAAAATAATCGGCCCCATAGGGAAAAAAGGCAATCCAAACTTCCTCACAAACTTGTCGATAGGCTTAATGCTGTAGGCCAGCGGATTGTTGTATTCTCCGTTCACGGTCATAAAAGGCACAATATCAGTCTTGTAGCGGATACCCATCCTTATAAAGGAAGTCTTGAAGGGCTGAAGCTGATACTTCTTGTCGAAACCCTTTCCAATGCCCTCAATGCCCTCGGGGAAAATCAGCACGTTGGTCTCGTTTAGGCGCATCGCAGTCTCGAAATTCAGCAGCGAGGCGTTTATGCATCCGGCCTTAAACCACAGATCATCAATCATGAACGGGCACATGTACGGATACTTTGTTAGCATGGGCGATATCAGGGCCCTGATGCTCTCCTGAGACGGCAAGTGTCTGTCGGCAATTTGAGTGATGAATACAATGGCATCCCAAGGGAAAGCCATCCCGGAATGATTGGTTGCGAAAACTAGGGGCGCTTCAGGATTGTTGCGCTTGGGCATCTCGTCGAAACCCACAAACTTTGGCCTGTACCATACATTGCTGATATGGCTTAGCACGTGCCGGCAAAAGGCCTCAAGATATGGTTGCGAGAAATGACGGGAGTAGTTCTCCTTGTTGAGCTCCACCTCCTCGTCGCTTATCAACAGTCTATTGCGAAATCCGTTATTATGTATGTTTTGTTGTTGAGACATTGCTACTTTTTATTAAAACCATTCGCCATCCGAATTGGTTTCGGTAGTGCCCGAGGAGGCACTGGCGGAACTCTCGCTGCGGATAATACCCTCGCCAGATACATCAATAAGGCAAATCACCTTGAATACTTTGCCGTAGAAGTTCTGTACAGGAGAGTAGGTTTCAGTAATATTGTAACTCTGTCCCATGATGTTGATAGTTCTAGATACCACTTTCTGACGTCCAAGCCTTATCTGAAGCCAGAAATCATCCGAATTGGTTTTCTCCGATTCGTGGATCACCTCGTAGAGAGGCTCGTCGCCGGAGATCAACTGCTGCTTCGGCTTCTTCAGGAACTGCAAAGCCTTGTCGCTTACATCAGTAATGGTGCCGTCAGACGTGTAGGTCACGGTCATGATAATCTGGTTGAGAGTCTCTGATACTTGCGTGTACTCGTCCACCTTCTTTGTCATATCCTCCTGAGACGTACGCATAGATTCCATATTCTGACGCATCTCCTCCTCCTGAGATACAAGCTCGTCTGACTGAATCTTGAGCTCCTGCAAGAGTTTGTTGGTGCGGATGTTGATCTTTACGGTAGCAATGGTGGAGGCAATGGAGTTGCCCACCTCCTCGATAAACTGCTTCTGATACTCCTCGATGGGATTAAACGAAGCAACCTCGGCCACGGCGTATATCTCGTTGTTGAACTTGAAAGGCACAATCAGCAGATGCTGCGGACTCTTCTCGCCAAGACCTGAAGTGATGTTGATGTAATCCTCAGGGAGGTTGCTGATGTAGATGGTATCAGCCTCCAGGATACAGCGTCCAATAAGGCCCACGCCCGGATACACGGTCTTTTTCAGGATCTTGCGGATGTCGTAGGCATAGCCGGCGGTAAGCTCGAAGAAAACATCGTCCTTGTTGTCGTCGTTGATAACGAAAAGACCGCCCTGATTGGCTCCGATATACTTTACAAGATTGCTGATGATATTGAACGAGAAATCGTACATATCATTGTTGTATTCGCGGAGGATGTCGCCGAACTTGGCAGCGCCCTGTGTAATCCAGTTGCGGCGGCGGTCAAGCTCCTGACGCTCAGTGGTCTCCTTGTTGGCCTCCACCAGTGAGTCGCGCATCCTTAGCAGCGAAATTCCAAGCTCGTCGCTCTGGCTCAGAGGCTGAAACTCGCTATCAAGATTGCCCTTTCCGATTTCCTCGGCAAACTTTACGGCCTTGCCGAGTCCATCCTTGAGGTTGGAAACTGATACTGCGATATCATGAAGCTCCGACGCATAATCGCCTTGCAGCGAGGCATCAGTACTTGTATTTCCATTCGAAAGATCCTTAAGCACATCACCGCTCTTATCGAGAAACGCCGAAAGCTTGCTGGTGATGTGATAGAGCAGAAGCGCCACAAGCGCCATACCTGCCAAAACTATCAGGATTGTGGTAGTAAGCAGCGATCCACTCTGCTGATATACAAGCGATTGAGGAACGGCTGTAACCAAAGTCCATGAATTGTTGAAAATCTTGTTGTCCACATTAACGCCGCATATCAGCAGCTTCTTGCCTGTGGAATCCACAACGGGAATATTGGCGAAACCAGACGAATCTATCTTGGAGCGCACGTCGTAATAGCTGCTGGCCACAAGCTTCATGATGTCGCTCTTCTCCATATCGTTCTGGCTCACCGACATACCGGCAAACTGTGCAGCATCAGTAAGCAGGAAAGAGGCAACGCTCTCGTAGCCCACCGAGTTTTTCACCATTCTGTGGAAATTCTCCACTTCGAGATCGGCGCTCACCAAGGCGCAGAAATTACCCTCGTTGTCAAAAACAGGAATGTAAATTGTTGATTTGTAGAGCGGACGGATGTTTGGATTGTCGGAATCCTCGCTCTCGATACCGGTAATAATCTCGTGACCCATCACCTTGGCCTTGTAATAATTGCTGGCAAAATCGTCGCCATCGAGATTAAGAGTCTGCACAATACACTTGGCGCCGCCATCTCCACGCTCAAAGGTGTAGAGCCTGCGTCCAAAATTCTTTGTCCACGAGTTGTCGATTACAGCAAGCTCCCACGAAATCTTGAGATTCTCGAAATTAGTGTTGTCGCTAAGAAACCTGTTGGCTGCCGAACGGTACAAAGATACTCTCTGCTCCTCGGTAAGCAGCTCGGTGCCGGAAATAGAGGCAGCGAGCGCGCGCACCGAACTGATGTCGCAATCCAGCGCCGACTTTATCCTGAGGGCCGAGTTTTTCTCGGTCTCACGGATGTTGCGTGTAATGGCGTTAAGGTTTACCGTGCTTGCCTTGTAATGAAGGTAAACCGTTGACGCAACGAACACTACGAGTGCCGCAGTGAGTATATATATGAATAATTTTGACTGTAACTTTAGCTTCATTTTCTTAACAATCTTTTTGTGAATATATGCAATATATGTGCCTATTTTCTGAGGTACTAAATTAAAGTATATTATGCTAATAAACAAATGTTTTTTGCAAAAAAAGCGGTGCCTTCATGAAAAATATTCATGAACAGCACCGCTTTACATAATCAATATCAATATCAAAATAAAAAACTAGAATTTATATCCAATAGTAGCCATTACATGGAAATAACGGTTGTCGTGGTTGATGATCATAGAGTGGTTGGCATTGGCCGACTCGTAGATGTAGCTTCCAGTCTGGTAGATATGGTAAGTACCTGTTATATCCAGATAAGAATGTTCGTTGAGTCGCAATCCCACACCGGCAGAAAGAATCTGACGCTGCTTCTTGCCTGATACAAACTGGCAAGGATTGCCGTACAATGCGTATCCGGCACGGATTGATATAGGACCTACAAGACCCTCGGCACCAACGCGGAAGTTCTGTGTCTTCTGGAACTTCTCCTTTATGCCCTCATTCTCCACCTCGAAGTCGTAATCATCGTCGTCGCCGTGGCGGAGCTTGTTGTTGGCATAATTTACACTCTCATAATCGAAGCTCAGGAGACCGAATCCAGGATATACAAAGGCTGCCGAAAGCACCGACTTGAAAGGAGTTACCAGACGGTAAGTGTATTCGTTGTTGTTTGATATGCCCTCGTAATCCTCCGACCTTACATCAGAAGTAGTATGTCCATCATCGAAAGTGCCTTCGTCGAAAAGTGCAAACAATGTTGTGTAGTACTTCTCGGTGATATTCATCACTGTAGGTGTGTGGATGGCGGCGCCTAACCTAACGTACTGGATTGGCTTGTAGATAACACCAAACTTTACGTTTACACCCGATCCGTACGTCTTGTTGTACTCTGTGAAATCGTAGTTCTCGTATGCTACAATGTCGTCAACATCGTCCTCCTTGAACTTGTTGGTGGTCTTGTAGTTGAGAGTCTGGATGCCGAGCGATGCTCCAAAATAGAGCTGCTCGCTGAAACTGCCTGCAAAGGTAAAATCCCAGCAGTTGATGCCGCCCTTCTGGTCCACGAGATATTTCTGACGCTGACCGTAGCCGGAATTAACTCCATCCCAGTCCTTGTTGTGACAGTTTACATAGAACTTGTCGAACTCATCATACTCCCCCACTGATGGGATATCAATAAGCTGAGACTCCCAACCAAGAGCAGTGTTGAAAGGATCAAGCTTGGTGTAATAGATGCCCTGAGATCTGTCGGTCCAGGCATCCAGCATCGAGTTGGTCTTGTTCTTATAATCGTATTCCTCACGGAGAGTGAAATCGTTCAATCTGTTGAAACCCACTCCGAAAGCCCAACCGCTGAATCCTGATGTGGCTCCAGTGCCATGAGCTGCCACAAAGCCAGCCGAAGGAAGCTTCATCGAATACTTCGACTCCTTGCCAGAGTAGCTTGTTGGGGTAACCTTGCTGTTGTTGGCTATGAGTTCCAGCGAGACACAAGCGTCGCCCTCGCGGTAGACTCCAACACCGGCAGGATTGATGGCCATACATGAGATATCGCCGCCCAAAGCTCCAAAAGCACCACCCATGGCAGCCGAGCGGGCTGTTCCCTGGATATATGTCTGAGAGTAACGAAGAGCATCATACTCGTTCTGAGCCATTGCGTTGCCACTTACGGCAACCAGCAATGACAAAGGTAATATATATTTTTTCATATTTTTTCATTTTTAGTACTACAATAAAACTATCCTATCGGTGGCCGCTGTGACCGCTTCTGCTGCCGCCTGACGAGCTGCCGCCTGAGTAGCTTGAAGAAGAGCCGGCTCTGCTGCCTGAAGAGTGGCTGCTTGATGAGCTGCCTGAAGAGTAGCTGCTTGATGAGTGGCTGCTTGATGAGCTGCTTGACGAGTGGCTGCTGCTTGATGAGCTACCTGAGTAGCTGCTGCCTGAAGAGTAGCTGCTGCCCGAAGAGTAGCTGCTGCCTGAAGAGTAACTTGAAGAGCTGCCCGATGAGTAGCTTGATCGGCCAGAGTATTGGCTGCCTGACGACTTGGAAGTATTGTATGAGCTGCTGTTTCTGCTGCCTGTTGACAAGCCGCTGCGTGATGATGAACCGCCTCTGCTGCTTGAAGAGCTAGAAGAGCTTGGAGCTGACGAGCTGCTTCTGCTTATAGAGCTGCTTGATGTTCCGGCATTGTGCGAGCTGCTAGACGATGAGCTGCTGTAGCTGCCTGTAGTACCGTTGCTGTGGCTTGGACGGCTTGAAGACGAAGAGCTTGAGCCAGACTTGTTGGAGCTGCTTGATGAGCTTGATCTTGCAGAGCCTGACTGGCTGCTTGATGAGCTTGAGTAGTAGCTGTTGGTAGTTCCATTGCTGTGGCTTGGACGGCTTGCAGAGGAAGTGTTGGATCCAGTCTTGCTTGAAGAAGTAGAGCTTCCGGTGCGTGAAGGATCACGTCCGCTGTCGCCGTTGCTGGTGTAGGTACGGCTGTTGTAGTTGCCAGTAGAGCTGCCACGGTGACCGTAAGAGTAGGTTGGCCTGCTGCCGTTACCATTGATGCTGTAGTACTGCGAGGCGTAGTGACGGTCGAAACTATTGCGGTGGTGGTGGCTGTAATAGTGGCCGCCGCCATAATAATAAGGATCATAGCAGCCGTAGTACGGGCCGTAGCAATAGTGGTGGTGATAGTCATACCACGAGTAGCCATAGTAAGGCGAGTTGTAGTGCCAGTGCATGTATGGCGAAAAGCCATGGCCAAAGCCCCAGGCAAAGTCATAGTCATACCAGTAATAACGGCCGTAGTCATAATACCAGTTGTAAAACCAAGGCTCGGCGATGTAGGCGTCATAATAATCTACACGACCAATGCGACGGTGGAAACGGTAGATTCTTGCGGTGTAGCTGTCGTCGTCCACATAATCACCGTCATAGGCAAGTTCTTCGCCTTCGGTGTTTAGGATCTCGGGGTCGCCGGTAAGCTCCTCCTGTGTAGGAGTAGTTTTCTTTACGGTTGCAGCAGGACGATTGTTGCCATAAACATCATCCACATACACGGTGGATGTGGGTGCCGAGGTGTACAGGATGCAAGAACTGAGCACCACAGACTGCGCAGCCATCAAAGCTGCCCCAATGATCAAGGTTGTAAGTTTTCTCATTTTTTGGTCCTCCAAAACATTATAGTGTTAGTAATTAGTGATTGATTGCATTTATATAGATGCAAAAACAAAGAAAAGTGAATGACAGATAATGTTAAAAAACGTAAAAATCATTCACTTTTCCGAAAAAAAATTTACATAGCCTTCAAACTCATGTCGAGCGACTTTATCTGATGTGTAAGCGCGCCTACAGAGATGTAGTCCACACCTGTAAGGGCGTAGTCGCGGAGAGTGTCGAGGGTGATGCCGCCAGACGACTCGGTCTCGTACTTGCCGCCGATAAGCTCCACGGCCTTGCGGGTCATCTCCAGGTCAAAGTTGTCAAGCATGATACGGCGGATACCGCCCACCTCCATAGCCTCACGGATCTCGTCGAGGCTGCGGGTCTCTATCTCGATGTCAAGCTGCTTGCCCTTGGCCTTGCAGTAGTTTTGGGCAGCAGTGATGGCCTGACGGATGCCGCCGGCAAAGTCCACATGGTTGTCCTTGATGAGTATCATATCGAAAAGGCCGATACGGTGGTTTACACCGCCGCCTATCTTTACAGCCTGCTTCTCCAGCAGACGGAGACCCGGAGTAGTCTTTCTGGTATCCAGCACCTTAGTGTGGAGATCGGCAATCTTGGCGGCATACACGTTGGTCTGTGTGGCCACGCCGCTTAGACGCTGCATAAAGTTTAGCACCAGACGCTCGGCCTGGAGTATGGAAATCACGCGGCCCTTTACGGTGAAGGCAATGTCGCCCTTCTTCACCTTGGTGCCGTTCTGGAGCAAAACATCCACTTCCAAGGCAGGATCTATGGCCTGGAATATCTTGAGGGCCACGTCTACACCGGCCAATATGCCGTCCTGCTTTATTATGAGACGGGCAGCGCCCTGCTCGTCGTTGGGGATTGTGGAGAGCGATGTGTGGTCGCCGTCGCCGAGGTCCTCGGCAATGGCAATCTGTATCAGGTCGTCCACCAGATTTTCAAGTTTCTTCATTTTTACGAATTTTTGGTTACTTTTATAATCCGCAAATATATATAATTTGGCACATAAAAAAAAGCCAGAATCTAAAAAAATTAAATTCCGGCTTCCTCTCAAATTAAATTCTCAAAATTCTAGTAAACATACAACCCTGTCATCAGCTGTTGGTTGTCCACAGTCTTCAGTGTGTAGTCTACCCGATATGATTTACCATCGGCAGTTGTAAGGCTGCCTGATACGCGGTTCCTGTGAATATCGCACACATAATCGCAGGGCTTGTTCTGACGGAAAAACTCCGACAAGAGCCCGGCCGCCTCGTCGCGCGTGCAGCGTGCGTTGCGGTAGCTGAGGCCCAGGTCCACATTGCTGTCCATGTACTTTACAATGGTGGACACCTCTCCCATCTGTATGGCGGTGTTGATGTCGGCAGATTCGGCCGACGGATAGCAGCTGAAGCTGTAGCTGCCAAAGGCTACTGCCACCAGCAACACGATTAGTGATAATGCGCGTTTCATATTCCTAAAATTTAAAGGTGAAAAAGTTGTTTAATGTTACGCACATCAATAATCAAAAAGCGTACCAATCAGCACCACGACGGCTGCAAGATGTCCTCTTTTCTGTTGTAGAAATCCTCCAGACGGGCATTGAAATCTCTTCTGCCAAGCTGTGCCCACTGGCGCACATCGCTGGTGATATCGCTGAACGTGATGGTTACCTTGCGTTTCTTCACATAAAGGAATTTCAGCAACAACATAAACATCAGGCTCTTGCCCAATAGCGAGGCCAATGGCGGCGTTTTCCTGAGTCCGTAGTTGCTCCAGCGGCTGCCCCAGAGTCCGTGAATCTCCACGGCCAGCACTCGGGTATGGTCGGGCAGGTTTTTGCAGGCGTTGTAGGCCATGCGGCGGTTTCCGATGGTCTCGCGGCCATCCATCGTTATGTGTCCGGATGGGTAGAATATCAGGTTTTTATTATCCTGAAGCTGATGCTGCACTATGGAATCCAGCTGCTGAGCCTGCTCCACTCCTGCCCTGCCGGTGGATACCAGGTCGGGCACCTGAACGGAATCGAAGAGATTAAGCACATGGGCCACAGCGCCGTTGGCAAAGAAACGGCTGTCCACCATAGGCTGAAGGCTGTAATCGTATAGCTCAGAGAACATTATCAGCGGATCCAGCAGGGCGCGGTGCATGGGCATCACCAGTACATTGGAGCTGTCAGCATCAGCCCGCATAAGATGCGGCCGTATCAGCTCTATATCGTAATGCAGATGCATGGTGCGCGATACGGCAAAGCAGAGCACGCTCCTGTAATTGCAGAAAAACACCAGCGACCACACCAGCATGATGAGACCGTCGAAGAGGAAAACCCACGACGACGACAGGAAATACGTGATGATGATGTTGGTGGCTGAGGCTCCGAAAATGAAGATAAACGACACCAGATTGAAGTAGGCCAGCACGATGTTGAGCTCCGATGGATTGCTGCGGCTCTGGATCTCGGCATCAAGCGGAATCTTGAACAGACCGCCGCATACGGCTATTACGGCCATGATGGAGGCGAACACATAGACGCCGCATCCGCCCATCTGCTGGAAAGGCAGGGCAAAGGCCAGCACCATAAGCACGCTGATGATTGCGCCAAGCAGCGGTGTGTAGCCAAGCAGGAAAACACGCTGATTGATGTGTCCGCCCAGAAGACAGCCTGCCGTAACTCCCACTGCCATAATGGCCAGGATAACACCTATCTGTGATGGGTTGAGCCCGAAAACGTTCTTGCAATGTGTGAGCAGGATTATCTGAAGCGACGCGCTAAGCCACCAGAACAGCGACAGGTACATCACCACGTGCTGGAGTCCGCGGGTGCGGCTTACGATGCGCGACGTATCGCGGATGAATACGAATGGATTGGCGCTGGATTCCTCGTTGAACTCCTGCTCGTTGGCGCGGATGGCGTAGCTGCTGCCGGCTCCCGAGAGCGCAAGGCCCACAAGCACCAGTGAAATTATGAACAGACGTGGATCGTCGGCAAGCATCGAGCCCGCAAATGTACCCACCAGCATGCCCAGAAACGAGAACGCCTCCATGCCGCCCATTCCCATGGATATGCCCTCGGTGCCGCCTATGTCTCTGATAAGGCCGTACTTGGCAGGAGAGAACAGCGCGCTCTGGAATCCCATGAGCAGGCACGATGTCATGGCCAGCGTAAGGTTCTGGAAATAAAATCCCAATATGGCCAGCATCATGATGGGCACCTCGCATATCTTGGCCACGCGCACGATGCGCTGCTTGCTGAAGAAGTGCGGAAGCTTGCCCGCCAGCGGCGAGAAAAACACGTAGGGAACCACCATGGCCGCGGCCACGCAGCTGGTGATGATTTCGGCGTAATCGCTGGATACCCAGGTGGATGCAACAAAACACACAAGACTCTTAAGCACGTTGTCGTTCATCACGCCAAAGAGATTGGTGAAATATAATGGAAAAAATTTTCGTAATCCGTCCATTTCGATGAGAATTTGTTATTATTTGATTCACTACACTTATATAGTGTGAAATCAAAGCCTGAAATGAAAAAAAAATTGCGCCGCAATTATAAAAAATTGCGACGCAATAATATTAAGGAAGAAAATATGCTACTCTATTGCATCCTTGCCGTGGCAGTTCTTGTATTTCTTGCCAGAACCGCAAGGACATGGATCGTTGCGTCCCACCTTCTTCTCAACTCTGATAGGCTGAGTCTTGGGAGCCTGCTGAACCTGCTGAGGCTGAGGCTTCTGCTTAGGCTCGTCGGTTACCTTTACGGCTTCCTCCTTGCTGGCCTTCAGGCGCTCCTGCTCGCGGCGCTGTGCCTCTGCCCTGGCCTCGGCCTGTGCGAGAGCCTGAGCCTGACGACGGGCTATCTGCTCTGGATCGGGCTGAGGTATCTGACCTCTCATGAGACAAGATATGATGAACTTGTTGTTGTGGTCGAGCATCTTGCCGAAGAGCTTGCTGGATTCCTGCTTGTAGATAACGAGAGGATCCTTCTGCTCGTATGACGCGTTCTGTACGGCCTGCTTAAGGTCGTCGAGATCGCGGAGATGCTGCTTCCAGTTCTCGTCGATGGCGTTAAGCATCAGCTGCTTCTGGAATGCCTTTGTAACCTCGCGGCATCCGTTCTCGTGGGCGCGCTTCAGGTTTACACGTATCTGGAAAATCCTCATACCGTCTGATATAGGAACCATGATGAACTCGTACTGCTGACCAGCCTGCTCGAAAACGTTGGCAACCCATGGCACAAGCTGCTCGCGGATGCGGTTCATCTTGGCGGCCAGATTCTTATCGGCGGCCTCGAAGAGGATATCGCCGATCTTGCTCTCGTCCATCTTCATGAAATCCTCCTCAGAGATAGGATTCTGCATACAGAAAATCTTCTGAACTTCCATGGAGAATGCGGCGTAGTTGCCAGAGGCCAGATGCTCGCTTACTATGGCGTTGCAGGCCGAATCGAGCATGTTGTTGATCTCGATGCCGAGACCCTCGCCAAAGAGGGCGTTGCGGCGCAGACGGTATATCACCTCGCGGTGCTTGTTCATAACGTCGTCGTATTCGAGAAGACGCTTACGGATACCGAAGTTGTTTTCCTCCACCTTCTTCTGAGCGCGCTCGATAGACTTGGTGACGATACCGGCCTGGATTACCTCGCCTTCCTCAAGACCCATCCTGTCCATAACGGCGGCGATTCTCTCCGAACCGAACAGACGCATCAGGTTGTCCTCCAAAGAAACGAAGAACTGCGAAGAGCCAGGGTCACCCTGACGACCAGCACGTCCACGGAGCTGACGGTCAACACGGCGGCTCTCATGGCGCTCTGTACCTATGATGGCAAGACCACCGGCAGCCTTCACCTCTGGGCTTAGCTTGATATCGGTACCACGGCCCGCCATGTTGGTGGCGATGGTAACAGTACCGCTCTGACCTGCAACGGCCACAATCTCGGCCTCGCGTGCGTGCTGCTTGGCGTTAAGCACATTGTGAGGTATCTTGCGCATTGTAAGCATCTTGCTGAGTGTCTCGGAGATTTCCACCGAAGTGGTACCTACGAGAACTGGACGGCCTGCCTCGTGGAGACGTACAACCTCCTCGATAACGGCCTTGTATTTCTCGCGCTTGGTCTTGTATACAAGGTCCTCCATATCCTCGCGGATAACCTTCAGGTTGGTAGGGATAACGCAAACGTCGAGTTTATAGATGTCCCAGAGCTCGCCAGCCTCGGTTTCGGCTGTACCGGTCATACCGGCAATCTTCTCGTACATACGGAAGTAGTTCTGGAGAGTGATGGTTGCGAAAGTCTGGGTGGCAGCCTCCACCTTTACGTTCTCCTTGGCCTCGATAGCCTGGTGGAGACCGTCGGAATATCTGCGGCCCTCAAGAATACGGCCAGTCTGCTCGTCCACAATCTGAACCTTGTTGTTCATAACAACGTACTCCTGATCGCGCTCAAACATTGTGTAGGCCTTAAGGAGCTGGTTGATAGTATGGATGCGCTCGCTCTTGACGGCGAAGTCAGACATGATCTGGTCTTTCTGTGCGTTCTTTTCCTCGTCGGAGAGTCCGGAATTCTCCACATCTGCCACAAGGCTTCCCACATCAGGAATGATGAAGAACTTGGGATCGTCGGAATTTCCGGTGATGAGGTCGATACCCTTCTCGGTGAGGTCCACGGAATTCTGCTTCTCCTCTATCACGAAATAGAGCTCGTCGGTGATCTCAGGCATGCGCTTGTTGTTCTCGGCCATGTAGATTCCCTCGGTCTCGGTAAGGAGCACCTTGTTGCCCTCCTCGCTCAGGAACTTTATGATGGCGTTGTTCTTAGGCAGACCCTTCCAGGCCTTCAGCAATGCCACACCGCCCTTCTCGCGGTCACCTTTCTTAATATAGTTTTTGGCATCGATGAGCAGGCGGTTTACAAGCTCCTTCTGATGCCTTACAAGATCCTCTACCTTAGGCTTCAGGCCCATGAACATCATCATGTCGTCGCCGGCGTGTGGCACTGGACCGCTGATGATGAGAGGTGTACGTGCATCATCTATAAGCACCGAATCCACCTCGTCGACAATGGCGTATACATGCTTTCTCTGCACCAGCTCGGCAGGAGAGAAAACCATATTGTCGCGCAGGTAGTCGAAACCGAACTCGTTGTTGGTACCGAAAGTGATGTCGGCATTGTATGCGGCGCGTCTCTGGGCCGAGTTGGGCTGATGACGGTCGATGCAGTCAACTGTAAGTCCGTGGAACTGATAGAGCATACCCATCCAGTCGGCATCACGCTTGGCCAGATAGTCGTTTACTGTAACAACGTGAACACCGCGACCGGTAAGTGCGTTGAGGAACACAGGCAGAGTAGCCACGAGGGTCTTACCCTCACCGGTGGCCATCTCGGCAATCTTTCCCTGATGCAGCACAATACCGCCGATAAGCTGAACATCGTAGTGAACCATGTTCCAAGGCACCTTGTTTCCGCCGGCGCTCCATACGTGGTCGTATCTGGCCTTGTCGCCATCAATAGTGATGTTCTCGTATCTAGTGGCCAGATTGCGGTCCATCTCGGTGGCTGTAACCTCAACGTAATCGCTCTCGCTGAAACGGCGCGCAGTATCCTTCATAATAGCGAAGGCCTGAGGCAGAATCTCGTCGAGTTTTTTCTTGAGTGTATCCTGGAGATTTTTTTCGGTGGCTTCGATATCGTCATAGAGTTTTTCCTGCTCCTGTGCCGTAAGGGGCTCGGAGCCTCCAAGCTTCTCCTTAAGAGTAGCCAGGGTAGCCTCAAAATCCTTCACAGAATCCTTGAGCATGGCCCTAAGGTTGGTAGTCATAGCCCTCAGCTCGTCGTTGCTGATGTTTCTCAGCTTTGCATACTCCTCATTGATCTGGGCAACAATAGGACCCATTTTTTTTATGTCTTTTGATGACTTATCACCAAAAAATGTCTTTAAGAGACTTTGAAGAAATCCCATTTTTATTGATAATTTTTGTTAGTATCTTGATTAATAAATAGTTGGCGATTCTACACCACAATTTTGCGCTACAAAGTTAATTTTTTTTCTGGATTTTAAGCAAAAAACTTTACAAAAGATTAAAAAATTGTTTGCAACAAAAAAAATCGGTGATATTTTTTTGCAATATTTGTGGCTGAATTTAACGGAAATGTTCTATATTTGTAAAAAAATATTACATAACCAGAACCCAATATCAGGATTATGAGATACAGGTCAGTACAATCAGGATTGATAGCGATATCCACTATATGCATTGCCATACTTCTGCTGGCGATGTTCTATTATAATAAGGTGCAGCAAAAACAGATTTCCAGCGTTATGGAGGTCACCAGGCAAAACAATGCCGAGATGATAGACAACATCTTGAGCATAAAGCAGGAGCAGGCCAACGCCGTAATACATGAAAACTCGGCCTGGGACGAGCTTGTGGCTTACATAAAGGATCCTGAATCCACCGAGGAGGGATGGATATACGAGAGCATCGGCACAATGCGCGAATCGTATGCCGCCGCCGATGTGCTGGTGTTTGATACCAAGGGCAAAATGATATACCACAACCCCGACGAGGAGTTTGAGAACGTGAACTTTTTCCCCGACATCAGGGTGCAGAAGCTTTTCGAGGAGACCTACAAGCGCCACTATTTCATAAATATCAAGGGCAGGGTGTTCGAATATTTCGGTAGCACAGTAGTATCAGGAAACGACATACAGACCCGAAAGGAAGCCCCTTCGGGATATTTGTTCCTGATACGCGAGGTAAACAGCGACCTCATCGACGACTACATGAAATCTCTGGGCAGCATCGGCATTGGCCTGGCCCAAAACTCGGAGGAGCTGAAATCCATAGAGACCGAAAAAAGCGACATGATGTTTATGAGCCGCCCACTGGAAAACAACATCGGCATAGCCGAGGCCTACATGTATTTCTGGGCAGAAAACACTACGGAAAACATCCTGAAGGTGCTGAATCCCATGCTGTTCATAATGTTCGGCATTGTGCTGCTGATGTTTGCCAGCGTATGGATATACAACAGGATATACATCATAAAGCCGCTTACTGATACCGCCGAGATCCTGAAGACCGAGAACACCGAGATGCTCGACAACATGAGCAAGAAGAAAACCGAGTTCGGAATGTTTGGAAACAGCATCAGGGAATTCCTGAAGCAGAAAAACGAGATCCACGACCTCTACAAGAGAATGGAAGAGCGCAACATAGAGATGCAGCAGCAGAACGAGGAGCTGACGTATCAGAAAAAAGAGATTGAAAGCCAGATGGAAAACATCAAGGTGCTGAACCTCCAGATTATGGAGCGCAACAAGGAAACCGAGCGCAAAAACGTACAGATTTCCGTGAAAAACAAGCAACTGGAGGAGCAGAACGAGAACATCAGGAAACTGAAAAGCGAGCTGGAGCAGACCGAGCTCACCATAAAGAGCGAGCGCATAAGCCTGAAACTGGCCAACACGGAACTGCACAACAACCAGAACTACACCACTCGACTGCTGAACGTGCTTAACCTTGAACTTACGCCTACCAAACAGATTTTCAAGGATTTCTTCGTGTACAGCCGACCCAAAAACAAGATTGGAGGCGATTTTGTACTGGCCCGCACCATCGACAACTGGGTGATAGCCGGCGTGGGCGACTGCAACATGCAGGGAATTTCGGGCGCGGTATTGTCGGCAATCGACCTCTACCTGCTGAACGACTACATCAGCATCAGGAAAATCTCGGAGCTGAGTCCCGAGACCATCCTGACCGAGCTTAACAGAAAGATTCAGAGCACCATGGGCGAGGAATTTGTGACCGACATAGAGCGCGACGGTTTGCACTTATCGCTTTTCATGTACAACAAAAACACCATGAAGGGCCTCTTTGCCGCATCAAAGCGCACAATGGTGATTGCAAGAAGAGGCGAGACTACCGAATATTACGGCGACAACCTCGCCATTGGAAAAATCCACGACGAGAGGTCGTTCAACTTGATACCCATACAGTTGCAGACAGACGACATAGTATATATGTATACCGACGGATGCACCGACGTGGTGGGCGGACCTTACTGCAAACGACTGATGGCCGTAAACTTCAAGAAGGAGATTGCCAAACGACAGAATTTCCTCCTTGCTGAACAGAAAAACATGTTCGGAAGATTCTACGACGAGTGGATAGGCGACCTGGATCAGAGCGACGACATCACTATGATGGTGTTTAAGATTTAGGGGATAGTAGATAGTAGAGAGTAGATAGTAGATAGTAGATAGTAGAGAGTAGAGAGTAGATAGTAGAGAGTAGAAAGTGGAAAGTGGAGAGTGGAGAGTA
>JAKSLV010000049.1 GCA_024401025.1 Bacteroidales bacterium | reverse complement strand
GCGTTTACGTAGGACATTGAGCCGCGGCTGAGGTCTACCTGGAGATTGTCCTTCACGTAGGTGACGCCGTCGGTTTTCTGGAACATTTCCATCTCGTTGAATCTGTCGGCCTGCATAATCTCGTCCATAATTATCTCGGAGATTCCGGTGTCGAAGCGCTCGAAAACGAAGTCGAGGCCGCAGAGCTTGTTCTGATAGAAGGCGGCGTTGGCCAGGATGATGCTGTATGGGCGGCCGTCGGCAAAGTAGTGGATAAACTCAACATTGCCGATGGAGTTTCGGGCGGCCTTCTTCTCCTTTATGGCCTGCTTGGTGGCCTTGTTGAACTCCTTCTCTGTCATACCGAACTTGTATGGGCCGTAAGCCTCAGAGATTGTCTCCTTGCTCTGCTCGGCTGCTGATATGGCAGCCTTGATGCCGCCGCCAGCCATACTTGTTTCTACGTCCTGGGCCATTACAAAGCCGAACTGCATCAGCATCAGGGCTGATAAAATTATTTTTCTCATATTGAATTAGTGTTTTGTAGTAAATTTTTTAGGCGGGTAAATTAGGGATTATTTTCGAGTTTTCAAAGAATTTTGCCGAAAACTTGCGGCCTTGGGCAATAAAAAACGGCGAGAGCCATTCCCAAGCAGAAATGGCTCTCGCCAAAAAATAAAAACTATTTTAACGTCTCTACCTAAAAAAATAAAAAGCCATAATCACATTGTGTAATAAAAAAGTTATTCCTGATGTTAATTATAATTATGAAAAGATTCCAAAAAAACAGATGTTATAAGTTTTCAGTTTTGCTATAATTACGCTGCAAAGGTAAGCATCAGGCCCTGAAACTCCTAGAAAATACGTTTCAGATAGTTTCATTATTGTTTCATTATTGTTTCATGCGGTATGTTTTTGGCCTTTTGCGGCTGTTTACATCCCCCCACCCCAAAAAATTCCCTAATAATGTTTGCGAATCTGACGAATTTTGTGCATTTTCGCAAATATTATTTTTTAGGATGACAAACACACGAGTTTTTTCAATAATATTATCTTTTATATTGCTGACTCTTGATGTCAGCGCGCAAATATACAAGCAGTTGACCACCAGCAACGGACTATCCTCCAGCCTTGTCACTCAGCTGTATCAGGACCGCTATGGCATTATCTGGATAGCCACCGAGGACGGCCTCAACAAGTACGACGGCGTAAAGATAACGGTTTACCGTCAGGAAAAAGGCAACCCCAACTCGCTGGCCAGCAATTATGTAAGCTGCATCACGGAGGACGCCTCGGGCAACCTCGTCGTTAGCACCTACCGAAACATCCAGATCTACCGCCACTGCTCCGACGACTTCTCCAACGTGGCCACTCTGCCATCGGGCAACGTGATGTACGCCAACGTAAGCGAGATGAAGCTAGGCAACGACGGCCGACTCTACGGCATCGGCGACATGTCGTGCGAGATTGTGGTCAGGGACACCGCCGTGCAGCTGCTGCCGATGGACAAGCCATATTTCCCATTCCGCAATTTCGAGAAATACCCGGGCAACGTGCGCTCCGTACTCAGCTATGGCGAGGGTCAGGTGCTGCTAGGCACCGATGGCGACGGCGTAAAGCTCTACCGCGAAACCAACAACACCTGCGGCAACTATCCGCTCAACATCCCCGGAATGTTGCAGAAGCTTCAGAAAGTACATTCCATGCTCCGCGACCGCGACGGCAACATTTGGTTCGGCATGTATCAGAAAGGCGTGGTCTGCATCCCACAGAGCAGGCTGATGTTCAGCTACATGGGCCACCGCATGGAGCAGAGCGACATCATAGGTCCGCATCCGGCCATGTCGATATGCAGGAGCCATGACGGAGGCCTGTGGGTGGGCACCGACGGCGATGGTCTTTATTATGTAGCTGACAGCGTATCAACGCATTACACTGCCCTGATACCGCCCATTGTAAACACCGTGTACGAGGATTCGGAGGGCACGCTCTGGATGGGATGCTTCGGCTATCCGTGCTACCGCAAGGGCAAGTCGGGTTTCCAGAAAGTATCTCAGCTGCCCGACAATGTAAACGTGTTCTCCATCAGCGAGGACCCCTCGGGCCGCGTCTGGCTGGGCACCATGGGCAACGGAGTTTATTATTATGACATTGACAGCAAGACATTTGCGCATATCGACAATCCCTACCTGAGCCGCTACATCAACTGTATCTACACCGACCGCGAGGGCAGGGTGCTGGCCGGCACATTCAACGGAATTTTCGATATCAAGGCCCAGCACTACATCACCGGCAAATCCATCGTTTATTCCATCCTTGTGGATAGCAAGGGGCGCCTGTGGTCGGGCACGTCGGAGGGTCTGGTATTGGATCACCCTGATACTCAGACCATTTTCACCACCGCCGACGGCCTGCCATCCAATACCATATTCGGCCTGCGCGAGGATTCCAGCGGACGCATCTGGATATCAACCAACGCCGGCCTCTCGTGCCTGAATACCGACGGCAACATCTTCACCAACTACACCGTAAGCGACGGCATACAGGGCATGGAGTTCTCCAAAAACGCCTCGCTCTCCGATCCCGACGGCACATTGTGGTTTGCCGGTCACGAGGGCATCACGTATTTCAACCCCGCCAATATCAGCCAGATACAATACCAGATAAGCCCCAGGATTACGGCATTGTATCTCAACAACATGGCCGTAACCACCAAGACCACCACGGGAGGCCGCCGCGTAATGGATTCCACGATATACGATTGCCGTAAATTCAGCATCGCCTACGAGAACAACTCCTTCAGCATAGAGCTGGCCACCGAGCAGCTGGATACCCCCGAGAAAACATCCTACCTCTATTCTCTCGACGGCCGTCCATGGCTCACCATCCCTCAGGGCAGCCATCTCGTAAGCTTCAGCAACCTGGAATCCGGAGTCCACAGCTTCTCGTTTGCGGTGGAATACAATGGCGTAAGGAGCCAGCCGCTCTCCATAGAGATAGAGGTGCGTCCACCGTGGTACGCCAGCCCGTGGGCCAAGTTGCTCTATATCCTGATATCGCTGCTGATAGTAACACTCGTGTTCTTCTGGCTGAGGAGCAAGGAGAAAATCAAGGTCTTGGCCCTGATATCGCACAAGATACGCACCCCGTTGTCGCTGATTGTCAGCCCACTGATACAGCTGATAGATTCCGACAACGACCCCGAGCGTCAGAAGACTTACAAGCTGATGCTGCGGAATACTCAGAAGCTTCAGCACCTGGCATCCCAGGCCACCGGCGAGGAGCCCATAGGTCCTATCGCGGTGGAGGGCAAGGAACCTGAGCATCAGGAAATTGCGCAGTCCAGGTCGTCGTATCATATCGTGATAGCCGAGGACGACGACGATGTGCGCAACTATCTCTGCGAGCAGCTATCGCAATATTACCACGTTCGCACGGCCACCAACGGCAAGGACGCCCTCGATCTGGTGTTCCAGCGTCAGCCCGACGCCATCATCAGCGATGTCACCATGCCCGTGATGGACGGCATTTCGCTCTGCAAGAAACTCAAGAAAAACATCCAGCTGGCGCACATCCCCGTGGTGCTGCTCACCGCCCGCGCCGACGAGGAATCGCAGCTTCAGGGCCTTGGCATAGGAGCTGATGCCTACATTACCAAGCCGTTCAATATCAAGATATTGCGTCAGAATATCCACAACCTGATACTGCTCCGTCAGCAGCTGAGGAACACGTATCAGGGGCAGCAGCTTCAGGAGGACAAACTGGAGAAGATGGAGGCCGAAAACTACGACGACAAGTTCATGGAGCGCCTGATGAACGTGATAAACGAGCGCATTTCCGATCCTGACCTCTCCATCGACGAGATCTGCAAGGAGGTGGGCATCAGCCGCACGGGACTCCACCGGAAGCTGAAGGAGAAGACCAACCAATCCACCAGCATATTTATACGAAACGTGAGGCTGAAGCAATCGGAGAAGCTCCTCTTGGAGACCAACCTCCGCATCACCGAGATAGCCGAGAAGGTGGGATTCCGCCAGTCGTCGTACTTTGTATCATCATTCAAGGACCTCTACGGCATGCCGCCCAACGAGTGGAGGGAGCGCAAGGGCGAGTGACGGCCGCCTTGAAACAATATTGAAACATTTCAGCAACATAATTGCAACATGCTGTAACGGCAAAATTTGCGGTATCATTGTCTATATCATACATTTGCAACCGTAATCTTTCACTAAAAAACTATTACAGCATGAGAAGAATTTTGTTATTGACCATTGCCGTGCTGAGCGCGGCTATCCTGAACGCACAGAATTTTGTGACGTTCAATGAGGAATCAGGTTCCTGGCTCCTGAACCATGGCTCCGACACCATCATGTATGACCCCGCAGATTGGGAAGGCGTGAAAATCGCCGTCAGAAACCTGAAAAACGACCTTATAGCCGTAACCGGCAGCTACCACGCGCCCATCATCGTGGGCACGGTAGGCAAGAGCAAGCTGGCCGTCCGCTACAAGGATCTGTGTAAGCAGCTATCCGGCAAGTGGGAGCAGTACATCATCACCACCGTGGAAAACCAGGGCCGCAAGCAGCTCCTGATACTCGGCTCCGACAAGCGCGGCACCATCTACGGCATCTACGAGCTTAGCCGTCAGATAGGTGTGTCGCCCTGGTATTTCATGGCTGATGCTCCTGTGCAGCATCAGGACCGCATATATATAAGGCCGGGCGTATTTACCGACGGCGAGCCAAAGGTGAAATACCGCGGCATCTTCATCAACGACGAGTGGCCATCGTTCGGAACGTGGTGCAACAGGCAGTTTGGCGGCATCAACTCCAAGGCTTACAGCAAGATATTCGAGTTGTTGCTGAGGCTCAGGGCCAATTATTTCTGGCCTGCCATGTGGGACAGCCGTTTCAACGAGGACGACACCCTGTCTCCCAAGGTGGCCGACGACATGGGCATCGTAATGGGAACATCGCATCACGAGCCAATGATGCGCGCCCACAAGGAATACACCACACGCCGCAACGAGGTGGGCCCGTGGGACTATGCCAAGAATCCCGAACGCCTCGACAAGTTTTTCACCGAGGGCATCCAGAATTCCAAGAATTATGAGAACATCATCACCATAGGAATGCGTGGCGATGGCGATGTGGCCATGGGTGCCGGCAACGACGCCGACAACCTCAAGACTTTATCCAAAGTAATTGAATCTCAGAGGAATATAATAAGCAAGGTTTACAAGAAAAAGGCAAGCGAGATACCTCAGCTCTGGGCCATCTTCACCGAGGTTCAGAGATATTATGATGCGGGATTCACTGTTCCCGACGATGTGACGCTCCTGTTCTGCGACAACAACTGGGGCTACATCCGCCGCAAGGGCCGCGATTTCGAGCGCAGGCGCAAGGGCGGTCTCGGCCTCTATTACCACATCGATATGAACGGCGGCCCCTGGAACGACCGCTGGATAAACACCACCACCGTGCCCAAGCTCCGCGAGCAGCTTTGCAACGCCTACCAGTCGGGTATCGACAGAATCTGGATAATCAACGTGGGCGACCTGAAACCCAAGGAGATGCCTATCGACTTTATAATGAAATACGCCTGGAATCCCGATGCCATAAAGCCCGGCGACGAGCGTGCGTATCTTCAGCAGTTTGCGGAGAGCATTTTCGGCAAGGAATATTCTGCTGAGATCGCCGACATCATCCACAGATACTCCAAATACAATCTATGGCGCAAACCCGAGGTTCAGTATCCCGGCATTTTCAATTACGAGGAGATGATGAGGACCTCGGCCCTCTGGCACAGCCTTGTGGCAAGAGTGGAAAACCTCAGGGAAAAACTCCCTGCCGAGATGCAATCCTCATTCTATCAGTTGGTTTACTACCCTGTGATGGGAAGTGCCACCGTGGCCGAGATTTACAACTGCGCCACCCTGGGCGATTCGCTTGCCATAGAGGCGCTTATGGAGAAAGACCGCCGCATCACCGATTACTACAACAAGCAGCTCTCGGGCGGCAAGTGGGATGGAATAATGCTCGACAATCATATCGGATACACCCAGTGGTCGATTCCCGACAGAAACTACAATCCTATGGAGCTGAATTTCAAGGTAATCAACTATCTTGGCGCTACGGCGAGCAGGGAGTACAGCATCCCCGCGCATCAGTACCACAAAAACAATGGCGGCAACAATGCCTCGTGGATTTTCCTGCCCGACCTTGGCCGAGGCGAGGGCTGCATGGGCTCCAGCAACGTGATGGCCGAGAATTCGGGCGCATCGCTCGAGTATCAGGTGGATATGGTATCTGACATCCTGGCCATCGGCATACTTCCCACACAGGATATTTACCCGGCGCGCGGCCTCAGGATCGGTGTCCAGATCGACGACCAGCCAATGCAGATAGTGGACGCACGTCAAGGTTTCAACGACATTTTCGGAGAGTACACCAAGCAGAATCTGTCTGTCAGCAAGGTCCTGAAGCCGCTGCCAGAATACGAGAAACTGCTCCTGAGCGGTTGGATGGATGGCCGGAAACTGCCACGCCGCGACGAGGTTTTCGACAATATCCGCTGGCTGAGCGTGAAAACCGGCGCGTCGCAAGGCATGCACACTCTCAAAATAGTGATGATAGACCCCGAAATAGTGCTGGAACAGATAGTGGTGAACCCCGACAACTCTCATTACAGCTATTTCGGAAACGTAAATACAAGTTACGGCAAATCAGGCTATTAAGGAGTCCTGAAACAATATTGAAACACATTGAAACGTGCCGAAACAATATCGAAATGCGCTTAAACACTAAAAATTGCTTGGTTTTCCAAAGTGTTTGTTATCTTTGCCGTCAGAAAAATATTAAATCTAACATTATACATCTTTTATGAAAAGACAAATCTTATTATCGGCGCTGGCATTGGGTTCGGCGCTTTCGGTATCGGCACAGCAAACCATCAATATGCCGATTATCCAGACCAAGTACACGGCCGACCCTGCGCCATACGTGCACGGCGACACAGTGTATCTCTATACTACTCACGACGAGGACGGCGCAGGCGGTTTCGAGATGAGGGACTGGCTGCTCTATACATCCACCGACATGGTGAACTGGCAGGACCACGGTGCTGTGGCAAGCCTCAGGGACTTCAAGTGGTACAAGAACAACAACGGTGCATGGGCCGAGCAGGTTATCGAGCGCGACGGCAAATGGTACATGTATTGCCCAATCCACGGCAACGGCATCTCGGTTCTCGTGGCTGATTCGCCCTACGGACCATTCAAGGACCCTCTCGGACATCCTCTAGTTTGGCAGAAGGAGCACTGGTACGACATCGACCCTACTGTATGGATCGACGACGACGGCCAGGCCTATATGTACTGGGGAAATCCCAACCTCTATATGGTTAAGCTAAACAAAGACATGATATCCTACAGCGGCGATATCGTGGAACATCCCAAGATTCAGGACTATCAGGAAGGCCCATGGTTCTACAAGCACGGCAAGAATTATTATATGGCGTTCGCATCCACATGCTGCCCCGAGGGTATCGGCTATGCGATGAGCAAGAAGGCCACAGGTCCATGGGAATACAAGGGTCACATTATGGACCACACCCCACGCACCCGAGGCAATCATCCCGGCATCATCGACTACAAGGGCAAGTCTTACTGCTTCGGCCTTTGCTACGATATTTTCAGGATGGAGACATCGCGCCATGCCGAGCAGCGCAGCGTTTTTGCCTGCGAGATGGAATACAACGAGGACGGCACCATCAAGGAACTGCCTTACTATCAGGACGCCAAGCTGGAGCAGGTAGGCACTTTCAACCCATTCCGCAAGGTGGAGGCTGAGACCATGGCCTGGGGGTACGGCCTAAAGACCACTCGCGAGAATCCTTCCGGTCCATGGAATCCTACACTTTTTGTTACCGACATCGACGAGGGCGAGTACCTGATGCTGCGTGGAGTAGACTTTGGCCGCGGCGCTGTTGAGTTTACAGCGTCTTGCTCATCTCAGCTCTACGGCGGTATCATGGAGCTCCGCATCGACGCTCCCGACGGCAAGAAGATTGGCGAGATCTCCATTCCAAACACCAAGTTCAAGTATCAGGAATTCACCACAAAGATAGGCGGCGCCAAGGGCGTTCACGACCTCTACTTCGTATTCAAGAGCCACAGCCAGCAGAAGAAAAACCTCTTCAACTTCGACTGGTGGAGCATGAAGGAGGTTGCTGCCGGCGGAGTTACTCAGAGCAAGGTTGTTGAGGACGGCGGCACAGGCGACTACAAGGCCGTAATGCAGGAGTTCGACGGATTGGATGCCCACACTGTTTTCATGCCTCAGGACCTCTCTAAGTTCAGCAAGCAGAATCCACTTCCCGTACTCGTATGGGGCAACGGTGCCTGCACCAACTCTCCTTGGGAGCATTTCAAGTTCTTGAACGAGATTGCCTCGCACGGCTACCTGGTAATCGCAACTGGCTATATCCCGATGGAGGAGGAGCCATACCGCGGACCTCAGTCGTCGGCAGAGCAGCAGATTCAGTCCATCGATTGGGCTATTGCCAGAAATTCCGACAAGAACAGCCCTCTCTACGGCAAGGTTGACACCAAGAAAATCTGCGCCTCAGGTATGAGCTGTGGAGGTCTCCAGACTCTCTACAACTGCGCCGACCCACGCATCAGCACTTATATGATCTGCAACAGCGGACTCTTCAATAATCCTATGGGAGCCATCCCCGGAATGCCAATGCCTTCCAAGGACAAGCTGACTTCCATCCACGGACCTATTCTCTATATGCTTGGCGGCAAGGAAGATATCGCCTACGAGAACGGCATGGACGATTTCAAGCGCATCAGCCACGTTCCAGCCATTGCGATAAACCTTCCTGTAGGTCACGGCGGCACATACCGTCAGCCACACGGCGGCGAGTTCCGTTTCCCAGCAGTTGCTTGGCTCAACTGGCAGCTGAAGGGCGACAAGGAAGCCGCCAAAATGTTCCTCGGCGACAAGCCCGGAATCCTCGACAGAAAGGACTGGACCATCGAGAGGAATGGAAAGGTGAAGTAAGAGATTGAAAAAAAGATTGAAAATTATTTTTTTTAGAAAGAAAATGTTTCTATCTTTGCAAAGTCATTGAAAGGAATTCGCGTCAAAGGATGACAACCTTTGTGATTTTTTCGAAGATCATTTCGAGCCTTTAAGATATTAAAGCCCGGCATTAGTTTGCTGGGCTTTATTTTATTGATGTTATGCAGTATTGGACATATTGGTTGCAGGATTTTTGAAGACCCACTGTCAATTTAATGTTCTCATACGCCAACATTATCAACATTTTAGAAAATGACTTTTGGTTTTTGTTGTTTTTGGCAGGAGTCTCTGATATTTTCTTGGCTTTCGACAATACTTCTGTTAATTTCAAGACCGCCAATGTCGACTCGTAACTTCTTGCGGCTTTTTCGTATGTTTCGTTTATGGATATAAACTTTACGAAAATATCGGCATTTAGACTTTTGTTGAAAATTTTCTTTTCTGGATTCTGACTAATCCATTGAGCGTAAAAGTCTTTGATGATTTTTTCTCTAGTTTTTATTTCTTCCTTTGTATTTCCTTTTGGGATATCCATTTCGCTGTATTTTAATATTGTGCACAAAAGTAATACATTCCAATGTATTAGCAAATTTTTTTTGAAAGTAAATAAGTGACAAATTTTCACACATTTTCTTTGCAGAGTCATTAGATTGTTGGGCTTTTTGTTTTGATATTATTGAAATAGTTGTTATATTTGCAGAAACAGAAGTTCCATAATTAAGAAAGAACTCACGATAGAATTGCTTCAGATTTTCGCTCAGAAAACTATGTCCTCAGACAGCAAGGTTTGGCTTTAAGGTTCGGGGACGAGAGGAAATTCCCGTGAGTATTCTAAATCACCTATGAACCCATATAAAATTCTCATAATCGACGACAACCGGGCAGTGCTCAGGAGCCTGAAGCTGATGCTTTCGGGAGTATTCAAGGCCGTGGCTGCCGTGCCTGATCCTCATCTGATACCTGCGCTAATTGCTGCCGGCGACGTGGACGTGGTGCTTCTGGATATGAATTTCGACAACAGGAAGCTCGACGGCGAGGAAGGCCTCTTCTGGCTCAACCGCATCAACGAGCAGCCCAATCCGCCCGCCGTGGTGCTCATCACTGCTTTCGGCGATATCGACCTGGCTGTAAGGAGCGTCCAGCAGGGCGCCGAGGATTTTATTACCAAGCCATGGGACAACGACGTGCTAATCTCTAAACTTGAGAACGCTATCCTCAAGCACCGCGAGAAACAGAAATCGGCCATGCTGGCGTCCAAGGCCTCAGAGCTTGAGAACAAGATCTCGCAAGACCGCAGACTTTCGCTCGATGAGCTTGAAAGACAGCATATCACCGACGTGGTGGCTCAGGAAAACGGCAACCTCGCAAGCAGTGCCGAGCGTCTCGGCATCTCACGTCAGACCCTCTACAACAAACTCAAGAAATTCGGCATACTGGCATGAAAAAGCGTCATTTCCATATCTACGTGCTTATGCTTTCGGTGGCGCTGGCTCTCATGGCCGGGCTGTCGGTTTGGTCCATCGTAAGCTCATGGCCGGCCACGCTCATCATTCTATGCATAGTCAGCTGCATAATAATGATAATTGCGCTGTGGCGGAGTGCGTCGTATCTGCCCGACCAGGTGAAGTATTTCCTGGGCTGCATGAAATTCGGCGACACCATGAGCCGTTTTCCCGACACCAGCGATCCCGAACTCGCCGAAATGTATCAGATTATGAACGAGCTGATGCTGACTTACGGAAATACCCGAATGGAACTGGAAACCAGGCGAATGTATTACGACCGCATTCTCCGCATCATGACCCACGAGCTCCGCAATTCCATTACTCCCATAATAACGGTGAGCAGCGATATGCTTAAGCGTGAATATCAGCCAGCTGATGCCCGGGAGGCTGTGGAGGTAATCCACGAGCAGAGCACGGGCATCAGGAAATTTCTCGACAGCTATTACGAGCTCACCCATCTGCCCAAACCTGATATCAAGCCGGTGGATATGAGAGCCTTGCTCGTGGGCGTAGCGCGGCTGTATCCCAAGGGATCAGTGCAGATAAAGTGTCCGCAGCATCTGGTGGTAGATTGCGACGAGATGATGATAAAGCAGGTGGTTGTAAATCTTATAAAAAACGCCATCGAGGCAGTGGGAGAGGCCAAGGTTGTTTCTCTTGTAGCTGACTCTGTGGCTGCTGTGGAGATTGCCGCGTCGCAGCCCGACGGCAAGGTCAGGATTTCTGTAAGCGACTGCGGACCAGGAATTCCAGCCGACAAGGTGGAAGATATTTTCCTGCCTTTCTATACGTCAAAATCCGACGGCTGTGGCATAGGTCTTGCCATCAGCCGTCAGATAATGAGCCTTCATGGCGGCGCCCTCACATGCTCGCCGGGCGAGTTGGGCGGCGCCGAGTTCGTGATTCAGTTCTGATATGTGGCTATTCAGTCTTCATTGCCACAGATACGTTTATCCTTGATGCTTTTTCCAGTTGTGTTGCTATCGTGATGGCGGTTATTGCCGATACTATTATCAGCGACGCAATGTAGATCCATGGCGACAGCGGTGCGCATTCCGCCATGTCCTTGGTGTAATGTTTTATTGCTATTATGGTGATTGGGATGCTTGCGGCAAAAGTAGCCATAAGCACCCAGAGATATTTCTTTCCCAGCAATATGTAGAGATGCTTGCGTTTGGCGCCGTGGGCCTTGCGGATGGCCACCTCGCGGTATCGCTGGCGGATATCGAACATGGATAATCCCAGAAGTCCCAGACAGCATATCGCTATGGCTATCCACGAAAACAGAGTGTAGATCTCCGCTATCAGGCGGTCGTCGTTGTAGAGCTCGTTAACGTCATCGTTCATCCAGTGGTATTCAAGCTCCTCGTTGGGACAAATCTCGCCGCATACCTTCTTGTAGAAATCCAGCGCCTCCTGATTCTTGCCGGGATAGCTGCGGATTATCAGGATTGAATAGTCTTCCGTGTAGTCGGGTTCTTCAATCATGAACAACAGAGGCGTGGGGCCGAGGGTTTTGTGGCTGGTGTAGTGAGATTCCACTACTCCGCCTATCGGGTAGGCGTCCTTGCCGTATTCCACCACACCGTCTTTTTCCGGATCCCATGTTAACCAGAGGGCTTGTTCGCTTCGTGCGTGGGCGTTCTCGATGGAAGAATAGCCCAGGCGTCGCAGAGCCTCCTCGTTGGCTATCCATACAAACGGGTCTTGTGTGCCGTCGTTGTCTTTGCTCAGATCGAATATGGAGCCGGTTTTCAGGCTGCCTTGTTTCAGCTTTATGTTGAATATGTCCAGCCATTGGCGGCTCACAGTCATCAGCCGCAAGATGCAGCTCTCGTTTTTATCGTTGAAGACATTGTTGTCGCCAAAGTTCTCTTGCAGTGGAGTGCCTGTGCTCATTGTGGTTTTTTCTATGGCGGGGCATTCTTTCAGACGTTCCGATATCAGTTTTACGGTTTCTGATGCTTCTTTCCAGTTGCTTTTGTATCCTCCGTCTTCGGTGTATCCTGATACTATTTTGAATGGTTTGGTAATCAGTATGTTGTCAGTGTCGAATCCCGCAGGAGAGTCTATGAGGAACGATAGCTGATTTCTGGTCCACAGGGCCATTGTAAGCAGTGAGAAAGTAAGCAGATACTGAAACGCCAGCACTGCTGTGCGTGATTTTATGTTTTTGCCCGATCCTACTCTCTCCTGAAGGCTCTGGAGCGGTGGCCGGCTGTTCTGCCTTATGAGCGGATAGCACAGCGCGAGTATGGGCAGCAGTATCAGCATTGCTATGGTGATTGCCAAGTCGATCCACGACCATCCGAAATCGTGTCCCATCATGGGATTGATCCATTTAGCCGAAAGTTCCACCATGGTCCAGGCTATGAATACTGATGCTGCCACCATCAGCATAAGCTCCGTCCACAACTCCATGAACAGGTGCCTGGTTTTCTGTCCGTAAACCTTCCTTACGCCTTCCTCGCGCATTCTGCGCTGCCAATACACAAGATAGAGGTTTACGAAGTTGGTCATTCCGATAATAAGTATTATGCAGAGTACGGCTGCGAGCACCCAGCACATTGTGGAGTTGCCGAGGTTGTAGTTTTCGCCGTCCTGTATGTTGTTGAAATATAGGTCGCTCCATCTGTTCATCTGTATAGCCTTCAGATGGTCGCGATACTTTTCTCTCTGTTCCTCTTCCGGAAGTTCCCTGTAGCTGGTGGCCCTTTCGTTGAATTCCTCAATATCGAATCCGTCGGGAACTCTTAGCCATTCGCTTCGCGTTCTGGACCATCGTCTGTCGGAAACGTTGGCGAAAATGAAATCCGGGCTGAAGGTTGTCTTGCAGTCGGGTTCATCGAAAACTCCCACCACCTCAAAAGTCATATTGCTGGCATTTACAGAAGAACCTATTACGTCGCTGGAGGCAAGGCCGAGTTTCCCCATATAACGGCGCGATATCCAGCAACCGTCGTTGCGGTGCATGCCATTTCTGTCGCCTTCCACGTTGTAGTTGAAGAAGTTTAGCAGGAGGCTGTCGGCTGCAAGAATGTTTGCAGTATAGCTTTTGCCTTGGAAATTCACGGAGCATTCAGGGTATATCAGGTACACGCACGATTCCGTAGTATTTTTGCTGATATCGTCGGCAAATGCCTTTCCCATGGTGTTCTCAATGGTTCTTGTGCTTATAATGCTATTCCTGATATCGCTCTCCCTGCTAATCACCATTATGGTTTCTGGTTTTATGGCATAGCTGTCAACGGTAAGTTCCCTGTGGAGGTATCTCGTAAGCACTATGCAGCAGGCGAGGCTGAGCGCCAGACCCGTAATGTTGATTATGGTGAAAGCCTTCTGACGCATCAGGAAGCGTATTGCGTATTTCAGTGTCTTCATAATATAAAAGTATTAGATTTCAACATTCTCCACCACCTGGCCGTCAAAGAGGTTCACGATTCTGTCGGCATATTGGGCGTCTCTTTTTGAGTGGGTTACCATTACAATGGTGGCGCCGTTTTTATGGAGTTTCCTCAGCAGTTCCATCACCTCCTGACCGTTTTTCGAGTCCAGGTTTCCAGTAGGCTCGTCTGCGAGTATCAGTGAAGGCTTGCCCACCACGGCCCTTGCAATGGCCACACGCTGCTGCTGTCCGCCCGAAAGCTGGGCCGGAAAATGTTTTGCCCTGTGGCTGATGCCCACCTGTTCCATTGCCTCGCGAATACGCTGTTTGCTTTCCTTCTCTGGAATGTCCATATACATAAGTGGCATCTCGATATTCTCTGTTACAGTGAGGTCGTCTATCAGGTTGAACGACTGGAAAACAAATCCAATCTTTCCTGTTCTCAAGTTGGTGAGTTCCGATTCTGATTTGTTGCCAACTTCCACTCCGTCGAGCAGATACCTGCCCTCGGTGGCGGTGTCGAGTAGTCCTATGATATTCAGCAAGGTGGATTTTCCGCAACCCGACGGTCCCATTATTGCCACAAACTCACCATCCTCTACGGTAAGCGATACGTCGTTGAGAGCCAAAGTCTCAACAAGCTCGGTTCTGAAAACCTTTTTAAGGTTTAATACTTCTATTTTTGCCATAATGTTTAATTTGATTACTAAATCGGCTTCTCATCAGAGAATTTCCGTTGATTACGCTGCAAAGATGGTGTGATATTTTGTGGCTGCCTAATATTTCCCCGCAAATCGTTTTTTCTGAATTAAAAGTGTCCAAAATTTGGACAGAAGCAAAATAAGAACTGTGTTATGAAAGATACTTTTCCCGCCACGAAACGGGATTTTTGCTGCCAACGTGGCGAAATTTTTTATAATAGTTTCCTCACATAATCAGTTTTTATTATCTTCGCAGCGAAAACTCCCCCATAAAATGTGCGGATTCATCACAAAACTCGGGCATAAAATGTGCACGAAACCTCAAAAAGTGGGGCATAAAATGTGTAGAGTATGTATAAACGTAAAATAAATCAGATACTTACGAAATGGAAGCAAAGACCTGACCGAAAACCAATAATCATAAAGGGTGTGCGTCAGTGCGGAAAAACTTTCTCTGTTACAAAATTTGCCAAAGAGAATTACAAAAATGTGATTTATTTGGACTTTTTTGCGCATCCAGAATTGAAGGATATTTTCGATGGTCCGATGGATATCGACAGGATCACAAGGAATATTTCTATGTCGGGAATTACCGACGCACTTTTCGAGAAAGGGAATACCTGCATTGTCTTTGACGAGATACAGGACTGCCCCAAGGCAAGAACGTCGCTGAAGTATTTTGCTCTAGATGGTCGCTACGATGTAATATGCACAGGCTCGCTTCTTGGAGTAAACGGCTACAATTCCGACGCTCCAATTCCTGTAGGCTACGAACAAATAGTGGATATGTATCCAATGGATTTTGAGGAATGGCTTTGGGCCAACGGCATAAAGGACGAGCATATCAGCTATCTGAAAGAATGTCTTGAAAAGCATCAGCCCGTAGATTCTGTAATACACCAAAGAATGCGTGAACTATTGCAACAATATATTATAGTAGGCGGAATGCCTGCTGCGGTGAAGGCATTTTTCGAAACCAATGATATCCGTGAAGTCAGGAATACACAACTTTCTATACTTGAGGATTATAGGAGCGATATGGTGAAGTATGCCTCGCCTACCGACAAGCCCCGCATTGTGGAGTGTTTCAACTCGATACCCTCGCAACTGAGCCGGGAATATAAGAAGTTTACATACTCATCAATAAAAAAAGGGGCACGTGGCCGCAATTATGAGGGATGTCTGCAATGGATAGAAGACGCCGGCATCGTAAGAAGGTGTTATAATACCGAGATTACAGAATTGCCTTTGGATGGGAACGCCCTGCGCGACGAGTTCAAGATATATATGGCCGATACAGGATTGTTTGTAAGTATGCTGGAAGATGGCACTGCCTGGAGCATATCGCAAGGCAACCTTTACGGATATAAGGGAGCCATATTCGAGAATTTGCTTGCTGATGTTTTCTCCAAAATGGGACGCAAACTCTATTATTACCACAAAAACAGCGGTATAGAACTTGATTTCCTAATCCGATACAAGGGGGAATGTGTGCCCGTGGAATGCAAGGCTTCTGATGGCAATGCCAAATCATTGAGAACCGTCCTCCAAAACCAAGACAAATACCACGTGAATACCGCAATAAAAATAGGTGATTACAATATCGCCCTCAGTGGTCAGACTCTTGTAATGCCTCATTATCTTGCGTTCTTGCTGGTTGAGGTTTGAAATTATTTTTGATTCCTTTTTCGCCACGGAATACGTTTTTTGCTGTTTCGCAACAAAAACTCTCCATAAAATGCGAGAACCCTCAAAAACTCGGACTTAAAATATGCAGGATAGTAAATAAGCTACTTACGAAAATTATTGAAAAATTTGGACATATACAAAATAAAATCATATCTTTGTCAGCAGTAATAATCTTTTTACGTACATTTGTCAGTCTTTGGCATAGTTTAGGGTCAGCTGACTCTGACATAATGGCATAAAACTGGATTGGCAAGCCCTTTGATGGTATCAGGGCAGTAACATAACAACATAAAACTTTAAGAGACTATGAATTTCGACAAGTTTACAATCAAAAGCCAGAAGGCTGTGCAGGACGCGGTCCAGCTCAGTCAGCAGCAGGGATGCCAGGCCATTGAGACCGGACACCTCTTGCTGGCGATTATGAAGGCGGATGAGAATATCACCAACTTCATTTTCCGAAAATTCAATATCAATCAGCAGACATTCCAGAAGACTCTGGAGGCCATCTGCTCCCGATATACCAAGGTTCAGGGCGGCGAGCCATACCTGAGCACTGGTGCACAGAAGGTTCTCTTTGATGCGCAGGCATCAGCGGAGAAAAACGGCGACGCATACGTTACCATCGAGCATATTTATCAGTCTATGCTGAATGCCGGCGACGACGTATCGGCAATGATGAAGGATTCGGGATTCAACGAGAAAGATCTCGACCTGGCCATCAAGGAGCTGCGTGGCGGTGGCAAGGTTACCGCCCAGAGCGCCGAGGACAGTTACCAGGCTCTCGCAAAATACGCCGTAAACCTTAATGCTCAGGCCTTGAAGGGCAAGCTCGACCCAGTGATTGGCCGTGACGACGAGATCCGCCGCGTGCTTCAGATCCTGAGCCGCCGCAGCAAGAACAATCCTATTCTTGTGGGTGAGCCTGGCGTGGGAAAGACAGCCATTGCTGAGGGTATCGCTCATAGAATCATAAATGGTCAGGTGCCTGAGAACCTGAAAACCAAGACTATATACTCTCTCGATATGGGTGCGCTTGTGGCTGGTGCCAAATACAAGGGCGAGTTTGAGGAGAGATTGAAGGCCGTGGTAAAGGAGGTTGTGGACAGCGACGGCGAGATTATTCTCTTCATTGATGAGATCCACACTCTGGTTGGCGCAGGAAAATCCGACGGCGCAATGGATGCCGCAAATATCCTGAAGCCTGCGTTGGCCCGTGGCGAGCTTAAGGCCGTGGGCGCCACCACTTTGGACGAGTATCAGAAATATTTCGAGAAAGACAAGGCTTTGGTCCGCCGTTTCCAGCCCGTGGTTATCGATGAGCCTTCGGTTGAGGAGGCAATATCTATTCTGCGTGGACTTAAGGAGCGCTACGAGAACCACCACAAAATCCGTATCAAGGATGAGGCTATCATTGCCGCCGTGGAACTCTCGAACAGGTATATCTCTGACCGTTTCCTCCCGGACAAGGCTATCGACCTCATAGACGAGAGCGCCGCAAAACTCCGTATCGAGATGAACTCGGTGCCTGAGCCTCTTGACGAGATCAACAGCAAAATCCGTCAGTACGAGATTGAGCGTGAGGCCATTAAGCGCGAGGGCGATGAGAACCGCATCGAGAAAAACGCCAAGATGCTTGCCGAGCTTCAGGAGGAGCGTGCCAAGCTTATGGCCAAGTGGCAGGGCGAGAAGGATATCGTCACCAAGATGCAGACCCTGAAGTCTGAGATTGAGAACTATAAGCAGCAGGCAGCCCAGGCCGAGCGTGAGGGCAACTACGGTCTTGTGGCCGAGCTCCGCTACGGAAAAATCCAGCAGGCCGAGCAGGAAATCAACGACCTGAAGGCCTCTCTTGAGAGCACTCAGAAGGAGTCGCCGCTCATCAAGGAGGAGATTTGCTACGAGGATATCGCCGAGACTGTGAGCAAGCAGACCGGTATTCCGCTCACAAAATTGCTCCAGACTCAGAAGGAGAAGCTCCTGAACCTCGAGACCGAATTGCACAAGCGCGTTGTTGGTCAGCACGAGGCTATATCAGTAATCGCCGACGCTGTCCGCCGTTCAAGGGCAGGGCTTCAGGACAATAAGAAACCAATAGGATCGTTCATCTTCCTTGGAACTACCGGAGTTGGTAAGACGGAGCTTGCAAAGGCTCTTGCCGAGTTCCTCTTCGACGATGAGAACCTGATGGTCCGCATAGATATGAGTGAGTATCAGGAAAAATTTGCTGTAACACGTTTGATTGGAGCGCCTCCGGGCTACGTTGGCTACGACGAGGGCGGTCAGCTTACCGAGGCCGTTAGACGCAAGCCTTATTCTGTGGTGCTTCTCGACGAGATTGAGAAGGCTCATCCTGATGTTTTCAATATCCTCCTGCAGGTTTTGGACGACGGACGACTCACCGACAGCAAGGGCCGCACCGTAAACTTCAAGAACACCATCATCATTATGACCTCGAATATGGGATCTGATGTTATCCGTCAGAATCTGGAGCAGCTCAACGAGAAAAACCACGACGACGTGATGGACAAGACCCGCGCAATGGTAATCAATATGCTGAAGAACACCATTCGTCCCGAGTTCCTGAACCGTATCGACGAGACTATCAT
>JAKSLV010000048.1 GCA_024401025.1 Bacteroidales bacterium | reverse complement strand
TCAAAAATCAAAAAATGCAATTAGTCATTAATCATCATAGGCATCAGCAGCATCAGTTCGTCCTCCTGATCGCTCTCCTTCTCCAGAGGCAGTATGATGCCGGCGCGCGATGGGTCGCTAAGCTCCATCACCACATTCTCGCTTGTGATGGCGTTCAGGATCTCTATCAGGAATGCCGACTTGAAACCTATGCTCATCTCCTCGCCGTCGTACTGGGCGCCGATTTTCTCGTATGCCGATATCGAGAAGTCGATATCCTGTGCCGATACTGTTACCTGCGAGTTTCTGAGTTCCAGCTTTATGAGGTTGCTGGCCTGGCTTGCAAACACCGACACGCGCTTCAGGGTATTCACCAGATCGGCGCGGGTGATGGTAAGCTTGTTGGGGTTGTTGGTAGGGATGATGGTCTCGTAGTTGGGGTACTGTCCGTCCACAAGGCGGCAAATCATCTCGTAGTCCTTCATTATGAAGTATGCGTTTTTCTCGTCGAACTGTAGCTGGATGTCGCCCTCCTCCTTGGCCAGGATGTTCTTGAGCATGTTGGCAGGCTTCTTGGCCAGGATAAACGATGCGTTGTTGTTGCAGCTGATGTTCTGGTTGCGGTATCTTACCAGCTTGTGGGCGTCTGATGCTGCAAATGTAGCACCCTGTGGGGCCACTGTCACTGATATTCCGTTCATTACGGGGCGCAGCTCGTCGTCGGCTGTGGCAAAGAGGGTCTTCAGAATGCCCTTCAGGAAAGTGTTGCCCGGCATCGATATCGATGTGGTGTTGCCGTCGTTGAGGCGCTGCATCTCGGGATACTCCATGCCGCTCTGTCCCATTACCGAGAATTTACCATTGTCGCTCAGGATGTCGATGGCCATTGTGTCGCTGTTGATCTCGAAAATCAGCGGCTGCTCGGGAAACTCCTTCAGGATGTCGGTGAGCCTCTTGGCGTCGATGGCAATCACGCCCTCGCCGTCCACGTTGTCGAGGGTGAGTCTTGTGCGCATGGTTGTCTCCAGGTCCGATGCGGTGATGGTGAGTGTGCCCTCCTGTATCTGGAACAGGAAATTGTCCAGAATAGGAAGTGTATTCTTGCTGCTTATTACGCGGCTTACAGATTGCAGGCGCGATAGCAGCTCGGTGCTAGATACTACGAATTTCATATTGTTTATTGGGTTATATTTGATTAATTTTGTTCATTTATTATTGCTTCCCTGTTTATTGGCTCGGTGCTCAACAATCTTATTATCTTGTTGTTGTAATCATACATCACCAGTTTTCCGGCATACCTCATTATCTGGAAATTCTTGGATTCGTTCTCTCTCCTTGGGCCTGATAATGTGCCCAGAATGTCGAGATACTCGCCCGAAATTTCCACGGTGTGCTTGCTCTCATGGGCGGACTTGCCCACTGCGCGGGCCACGGTGGTATCGGTAACCTGCTCCAGCATCTCCTCCTCCATGGTAAGCCACATGAGCATGTCGGCATACTCGTTTATGGAAATGTAGTGGCTGATGCGGCTGTTGTCTTCCATTTCCCAGCCCAGATTCTCGGGGTTGGATGTGGAGTCGGCCTCGCCGTTCTTGGGACCATTCCAGTATGCCGGATTAGATACCTCGTAATACTTGCCGGGCTCCAGGCTTTCCCATTCCAGACCGCCCTCTTCCATCTCCATGTAGGGCAGGAAAATGGTGGCAGGCACGGCGGCGGTGCTGTCGGTGCCGGTAGAGTCGCTTGCGGCTATGCTGTCGCTACTGTTCAGGTCCTGAGCAAACGCTATTGTGGAAATCAATGCAGCAGCCAGTGATAATAAGATTTTTTTCATTGTGTTATGTTGTTTGGTTCTACACGTCGTATCCGAAACCCTTCAGGCGGAAAGTGTTGTCGCGCCAGTCCTTGCTCACCTTCACGAAAATCTCGAGGTAGATCTTCTTGCCGAAGAAAGCCTCGATCTCCTTTCTTGCGTGGGCGCCCAGCCTCTTGAGGGCCGCGCCTCCCTTGCCTATGATGATGCCCTTCTGGCTGTCGCGTATCACGTTTATCACGGTCTGTATGCGGATGATGCTCTCCTCCTCCTTGAAAGTCTCCACCTGAACCTCCACCGAGTATGGAATCTCCTTGTCGTATAGCTCCAATACCTTCTCGCGGATAATCTCCGATACAAAGAATCTCTCGGGCTTGTCGGTAAGGCGGTCCTTCTCGAAATATGGCGGATTCTCAGGCAGCAGCGATACTATCTTGTCCAGAATGTTCTCGGTGTTGAACTTGTGCAGGGCCGATACCGGATACACCTCGGCCTTGGGTATCAGAGTTTTCCAGTCGGCAATTATCTCCTCCACCTTCTGCTGGTCGCTGGCCAGGTCTATCTTGTTTACCAGTATCACTATGGGGCATGCCAGACGGTTCACCATGTCCAGGAAAAACTTGTTCTTGGTTCTGGTTTCCAATACGTCGGTGATATACAAAATCACGTCGGCATCCTCCAGTGCCGATTTAGAGTAGTTCAGCATGCTCTCCTCAAGCTTGTACATAGGCTTCAGCACGCCCGGGGTGTCGCTGTACACTATCTGGTAGTCGTCGGTGGTTACCACGCCCATTATCCTGTGGCGGGTGGTCTGGCTCTTGTTGGTGATTATAGAGAGACGCTCGCCCACCAGAATGTTCATCAATGTGGACTTGCCCACGTTAGGGTTGCCCACTATGTTTACAAAACCTGATTTAAAGGCCATTTTTCTTTCTGTATATAAAAATATTTCCGTAGCAAAGATAATACAAATTCCTGATACTTTTTCAAATTTTCTTTCTTAAATTTGCGCTATATTATTAGAAATAGCTCATGCGCAGATACATCTTATCAAATATTTTATTGTGGCTGATACTTGCCCACATTCAGCAGATAGCCGCGGCACAGCGTGTGGATACCCTGGTCCGCGATTCCGTGATGCTGTCCACGGGCATCGAGATGGCCTTCAAGGGCGGCACTGTATACCGGACCGACAGCCGCGGCCTGGTGATGGAGGGCACGCCGGCCCACGATATCGACCTCTGGACCACAGGGCCCATGATCCTGTTTTCCAGTGCCGAGCCGGTAAGGCTGGATGCCGGCGGACGCGCCCTTTCAGGTGTGCTGGGCGCCAACACGCTTATCCAGTGCGCCGACAATCAGTTTCGCGAGTTTGCCAAGGATTACCGCATAGGATTCAACGAGAATGGCCTCCTTAGGCGAGGCACTCCCGTACACGGCATACCATTCAGCATCGAGGACCAGGAGTTTGTCTCTCAGCCCATGATGCCTGTAAGCTTCTATCCCAACGGCCGCGTGCATGTGGTGCATCCACAGAGCAACATCAGGCTAAACACCTCCAGCGGCGGCAGGATAGTTATATCCTCCGAATCGTGGATAGAGCTTAGCGAGGGCGGCAAGTTTCTGCGCGGCAAGCTCTACAGAAAGTATATGGGCCACAATCGCGGCGAAACTATCAGGATGGATTCCGATGGCAATATCTATTAGCACAAAAAAAACGGATACCGGCCCTAGGCTGATATCCGTTTTTTGTTTGTGGTTTTTATCTTGGCGGGTAAAACTACTCCGTTTTCTTCTTTTCGATATCGGCTATGATATCCAGACCGCCCTTCACCTTGTCGCCCACGTTTACGCGGATCTTGGTGCCGAGGGGGAAGAATATGTCTACCCTGGAGCCGAATTTTATGAATCCGAAATTCTGTCCCTGGCTGGCCTTGTCGCCCACCTTAACGGGGGCCACAATGCGTCGGGCCACATATCCCGCTATCTGGCGGAACATCACCTCCTGGCCGTTGTTGTTGCGAACGGCAATTGTGGTGTGCTCGTTGTCGGTGCTAGATTTGGGGTTGTTGGCCAGCAGATACTTGCCGTCATGATGCTGGAAGTATGTTACGCTGCCCGAGATAGGCCAGCGGTTGCTGTGCACGTTCCATACGCTCATGAAGATTGATACCTGTATTCTGCGGTCCTGGAAATATTCAGGCTCTTCGGTCTCCTCTATCACCACCACCTCGCCGTCGGCGGGCGCAAGTGCCACATACTCGTTTTCCACTATCTTGCGGTCGGGCTTGCGGAAAAACTGCAACACCATAAACAGCAGGAAAAAGGAACCCAGCTGAAGAAGCCAGCTCACCCATATTGGGCACATGCTCTTCAGGAATAGTATGAATAATGTATTCAGTATTACCAAAAACACTACAACAATGATAATAGTGGAAAAACCTTCTTTATGAAAACGTATCATGTGTGCTTTTTAAGTTTTGTAAATATATTATCTAATTAGTCATAAGCAATATAGTAAGCCATACCGGAGGGCAGGCCAGCAGCGCGCTGTCGAATCTGTCCAGCACGCCTCCGTGTCCAGGCAGCAGCTTGCCCGAATCCTTGATGTCGGCATTGCGCTTCAGCATCGATTCGGCCAGGTCGCCCAGGTTGGCAAACGTTACGGTTACTACGCTCACCACAATCCATTGCCACAGCTGCAGCTCGCCCACAAGGTAGTATACCGGGATGGCCGATGCTATGGTGAACACTACGCCGCCGGCCAGTCCCTCGAAAGTCTTCTTGGGCGATATCCTCTCGAACATCTTGTGCTTGCCGAACATCTTGCCCGCGCAATAGGCACCAGTATCAGAGATCCACACAAAGGCGAAAAAGCTGAGTATTATCTTGCAAGAGAACTCGTGGTTGCTTGGCAGGTATATCAGATTGCTCATGATGCCGAAAGGCAGCGCCACGTATATCACGGCAAAGAGAGTCTGCGCCCAGTCGCTGGCGGGGGTGCTCTTCTTGCGGAACAGCTCTATGATGGGTATCAGCGTAATTAGCGCCGGCAATACAAACAGCCATTTTACGGCCACAATCTTTGCCGCCGTAAGGAACAGCAGCGCAAAAGTGGATACGCCAATGGCGATGCCCATTCCCTTCTGAGGCGTAAAGCCCAGATTGTTGCTTATCTTGTAGTACTCCACTATGCCCACCACGGCAAAGAACCCGAACAGCAGGGCAAAGAGCCATTGCGACCATAGCACGGAGCCTATTATGGCGGCTATGAACAGCGCGCCGGTGATGAGTCTGGCCCAAAAACTATTCATTTTCCGAAACGCTAAGAGATTTAAGGATGTCGGTAGCGTCGTCCAGGTCAAACTCCTCCACAAACAGGTCGATGTCTACGGCCATTGTGATGTCGCTCTTGGCCACTGTAACGGCCTCTATCTCGAAATTCTCGAGCAGGGCCACTGCGTAATCGGCCTCCAGCTTGTCGGAGTATGTTGCAGCCAGCTTCCATTTCTTGTTGTCGCTTATTATCTGCTTGGCCTCGTCGGTCTTGTCGGCCTCCACATATACGTCCACGCCGTTGTCGCCAGGCTCGGTTAGCGATCTTATGCCCTGGTTGGCCAGAGTCTTCTCGTGGATCTGGGCTATCTGCATGTCCTTCACGCTCTCTATCAGGGCGTATCCGGCCAGCGATTCCAGTGCGTCGTTGGCCTTCTCCAGGTCGGCATCCTGCACGTAAATGCTTATCTCGGTCTTCATGTACCTGGTGTCGCGCTTCTTTATCACTATCGATGGTATGTGGTGGTAGTTCAGAATCTCCACCCTGTACCTGGTCTGCGATACCTTGGTGCATGTTTTGGCCACGCTCCATCCGGCAAGTGCCTGTCCGGTAACGTATGGTATTGCTTTCTTCAGGTCGCTGTTGTTCACATACAGCTCGTAGTTGTCGAGCGCGTATCTTGGGTTGCTGCTCACCTTTATCTGCGAGCTGATGCCGTTGTCCTCAAGCACGTCCTTCAGCCTCTCCACGGGGCCGCGCATCACGAAAGAGTCCACCTTGGTGATGCCCTTGTATTCGTCGAGTATGGCCTGGGCCTTTTTCTCGTTGTCCTTGTTTACATACAGCTCGTATTCACCTAAAAGGAAGAGGCTGTCTTTGGCGTTCAGTATTACGGCTCTCACATCGTTTTTCTCGAGGTAGCCCTTTGTAATCTCGGCCTGATACTGCGACTCAAACGAGTCAATCTTTACCCATTCTTCCATAATTATTAGCTATTAATGTTTTAGCATTATAGTTGCCCTCTGTGTTGGCAATCGTTCTAGTTGTTGTCGTTGTTGTTGTTCCCTTCCTGTGGGCTGATGCTGCCCTCAGTGTTCTGCGCTGCCTCGGGTGTTGGGTTTCCGGGCTCGCTGGCGTCGGCCTTGGCGGCATCTTGGCTGCCGGCCTCGGTTGCCTCTTTCTTATCGTCCTCGCTGTCGGGATGGTATGGCGGAGGTGTAATCTTGCGTGTGGCATACAGCGCCTCCTCCTGCTCCTTTGTGGCCCATTTCCTCTTGCCGAAAATGCGCTCCACGTCCTCGGTGAATATCACCTCGTTTTCCAGCAGCAGCTGTGCAAGCTGTGCTATCTTGTCCTTGTTTTCCTCAATTATGCCCTTGGTTCTCTGATAAACGAAGTCCAGCAGATCCTTGGCCTCCTGGTCGATTAGCTCGGCGGTTTTCTCCGAGTAGGGCTTCTGGAAACCGTAGTCGTCGGGCGACGAGTTGAAGAAGCTCAGGTTTCCAATCTTGTCGCTCATACCGTAGAATGATACCATCGAGTATGCGTATTTGGTAACACGCTCCAGGTCGTTGAGGGCACCTGTAGAAATCCTTCCGAAATTTACCTCCTCGCTGGCGCGTCCGCCCACAAGCGAGCACATCTCGTCTATCATCTGCTCCTTGGTGGTGATCTGACGCTCCTCGGGCAGATACCATGCTGCGCCCAGGGCCTTGCCTCTAGGCACTATTGTAACCTTTATGAGAGGATGAGCGTGCTCCAGCAGCCAGCTTACCGACGCGTGGCCGGCCTCGTGGAATGCTATGGTGCGTTTCTCCTCCTCCGAAATTATCTTGTTTTTCTTCTCCAGACCGCCTATGATGCGGTCGATGGCGTCGAGGAAATCCTGTTTCTCCACCACCTCCTTGTTGTGGCGGGCGGCTATCAGCGCGGCCTCGTTGCACACGTTGGCAATGTCGGCGCCCGAGAAACCCGGAGTCTGCTTGGAGAGGAAGTTTAGGTCGAGGTTGGGGTCCACCTTAAGTCCCCTCAGGTGTACGTTGAAAATCTCGCCTCTCTCGTTCAGGTCTGGCAGCTCCATCATTATCTGACGGTCGAAACGTCCGGCTCTCAGCAGTGCTGGATCCAGAATCTCCACACGGTTGGTGGCGGCTATCATGATGATGCCGTTGTTGGTCTCGAAACCGTCCATCTCGGTAAGCAGCTGGTTTAGTGTGGATTCGCGCTCGTCGTTGCTGCCGAAACCGGCCCTCTGGCTGCGCGCGCGTCCAATGGCGTCTATCTCGTCGATGAAGATTATGCACGGAGCCTTCTGCTTGGCCTGGTTGAAGAGGTCGCGCACGCGCGATGCTCCCACGCCCACAAACATCTCCACAAAGTCGCTGCCCGACATCGAGAAGAATGGAACCTCGGCCTCGCCGGCCACGGCCTTTGCCAGAAGAGTCTTGCCGGTGCCCGGAGGGCCTACCAGCAGCGCGCCCTTGGGTATCTTGCCGCCCAGCTTGGTGTATTTCTCGGGATTCTTCAGGAAGTCCACAATCTCGGTAACCTCCTGCTTGGCCTCCTTGAGGCCTGCCACATCGTTGAATGTGATTTTCTTTACGGTCTCCTCCTTGTCGAACATCTTGGCGCGGCTCTTGCCCACGTTGAAGATTCCGCCGCCGCCCATGCGTTTCATCATGAATATCCAGATACCCACGAATATCAGCAGCGGGAACACCCAGCTGATGATCTCGAAAAGGTAGTTGGGGCGGGTGTCGCTCTCAAAGAGCACCTGCTCGTTTTCGGGGATGTCTTTCTGGGCATCCAATATCCTGCTCTGGAAAGTCTCCACCGACGACACCATATAATAGAAGTGAGGTCCCTGTGGAGGTATCTTCTTGGCTCTCAGGCTGGCATACTTGTTGGAATTGTATCTGTCTTCCTTAAGTATGATGCTGGCCTTCTCCTTGTTTACAATCACCATGCGCTCGATGTCCTTGTCCTGAAGCATCGACTTAAGCTCTTTCCAGGTGATGGTTTGCGGCGACCCGTTGAAATCGGCAAACTGCATCACACCTATCAGGAGCAATACTATTCCGAAAACCCAGAAAATCGTATTGTTTTTGGGCTTCATGTTTCTTTCGTTCATAAATCTAAAAAGATGTTGTTTTTCTCTGAAAATTATTGTGTGAGTGTGGATTACAACTCGTCGGCATAGTCGGTGCGCTCGGCATCGGCCCAGAGTTTCTCCAGCTTAAAGAAGTCTCTCTTCTCGTCCAGGAACACGTGCACCACTACATCCACGTAGTCGAGCAGGATCCATTCGGCATTGTCCTTGCCCTCCTTGTGGTATGGCCACTGATGGGTGTTTTCCCATACATAATCTTCCACGGCGTCGGCGATGGCCTGCACCTGGCGGTTGTTGTCGGCCTGGCAAACCACAAAAAAGTCACAGATGTTTCCGTCGATATTTCTCATATCGAGTTTTGTGATTTTTTCACCTTTTTTCTCTCTTATTCCAGCCACTATTATTTCTGCAAGCTGGTCGCTTTTTATTTCTGTATTTGTCATCTTGTATTTAATTATCTGATTATCAGGAACTATTGGTGCGGATACACCTTTCCCACCATATATTCCACGATGCAAAGATAACTTTTTCGTTGGAATGAGGAAAATTTTTTCATTTTTTTATTAGGGTATTCTTTGGGTAGCGTGTCATATTAGTGAAAACAAACCAAAAACTAACTTAAAACAAAACTGATTGCTACCTGATGAAATTATATTAAAAAGTTTTTTTGATGATGTGTTTATACTAATTGTTTTAATGTAAGAGGTTCAAGTTCTAAGTCCCATAAAGAGCTGGTGTTATTAATGTATATGAATGATTCTAAAAAGCGTCTGGGCAAGCAGCCCGGGCGCTTTTTTTGTTATCTCACCGGTCCGGTCATGAATTCCGGCCTGTTGTAGCTCTTCAGCCTCATTACGTTGTGCCATGCGCTCTCCTGAGGCAGCAGGAAAGGCTTGTGGGCCTTTTTGCCGTCGTAATATGAAATGTATATCCTTGAAAACTGCCCGTCGCAGCGGCGCGATGCCAGCATTATCCACTCTCCGTTGCTGGAAAACGACGGATAGCTGTCGGCGTATTCTGGGCTGTTTACAGTCTCCAGTGAGTCGATGGCGCCGGTCTTGAGGTCCAGGATGCGTATCTGCGAGTCGTGGTGCCATATATGAAAGCATCCGTATCCGCCCTCGGCAAATATCAGCTTGGATCCGTCGGGGCTGAGGCGTGGCAGGGTGGCGCTCTTGCCCTTGGCCGATGCGCTGTATATGGTGTCGGCATTGCGGGCAAAGGTTCTGGATAGTGTATCGAACCCCAGCCTCAGGATGTCATATTTTATAAGCGTGTGGTTGTCGATGTTGTCGCCGTCCTTGAAAGTGCCGGGCATCAGCCTAGCCGAGCAGTAATAGAGGAAACTTCCGCAGGGGCTCCATGTGGGGAACACCTCCAGGATGTCGGGGGTGCTGGTTATCACGCTCACCTGGTCGGAATCCACGTCGTAGAGTATCAGGTCGCTCTCGGTGTCGTAAACCTCCACCTTGTTCAGGTTCTGGGTGTGGAACATCTGGTGGGTCTTGTCGGTGCTGAAGGCCACAAGCTTCTGCCTAGGATGCCACGATGGATATACTCCGGCCGATATCGTGTTTGGCCGCTTCAGGTCCACCGTGCTCTCGTGCCCGTCTATCCTTATCACGGTGCCGGCATCAGACACTCGCTTGTGGAACAGCATGCGCTCGGGATTGTAGTTTTGGTACGAGTGGCAGTTCACGCATTGCCCGTAGGTGATTTTGGATGAGTGTATCACGCTCTCGCTGTGGGTTTCCAGACACCGCTGCGCCAGGCACATGTCCTCGTATATCGAGTATGCCGGCTCTATCAGCCTGTACGATATGTATGGGTCTATCTTGCTGTCGGCCACGTAGATGGGGCTGTCGGGGTATCGTTTCCACTGGTGGTTGGGGCCGGCGGCATACAGCTCCAAGGTAAGGCATCCGCCCTTGGAGGCCTCCAGCATCCGGCGCCATTCGTTGGGCTTATACTGTACCTCGCGGCCCTTGCCTCCGGCCGTAATCTCCATGCCGCTGCCGTTTTTCAGGCGGGCTGATACTTCCGTTATGGAGGTGTCGCTCAGCATGAAGTTAAGCGGAGATATGTTGCAGGGTATGGTGGCGCCGCCGTAGTCGGGGAAGATGGGCGGCTGGCAGTTTTCCGTGGTGTATTGTCCGGGTATCTCCACGCTGCCGCATGACGCAAGCATCAGGGCCGCCAGAATTGCTGATATTGGTCGTGTCATCTTGGGTGTTTTTTCTTATTGTTTCTCGAACATTGCGTACCACCAGTAGGTGTTGCCGAATTTCTGGTGGATGGGCTTTATCAGGTCCTTGTTCTGGGTGGCCTGAAGCTGCTGTGTAATCTCCTTGAATTGGCTGAAGCTCTGCTCCACGTGGGGCTCCACCAGGCCCTGCGGAATGCTGTCGAGCATCATGAGGCAGGCCTCCTGATAGTGGCGCTGAAGCGGCCTGTCCATGAGGCTGTCGTTGTATGCCATGGCTCTGAAGATGCCCATGTTGCGGTCCTGCATGGCGTAATACATGGCTTGCATGGCGGCGGTTTTGGTGTGGATGTTGGCCGGCAGTGTGGCTATGTATTTCAGGTATTCGTCGCAGTCGTGGTCGGTTTCCAGGCGGTCCTGGATCCCGGTGTGGAAATCGGCGGTGATATGGCTGGGGCTGGGAATCTCCCAGTTGCCGAAAAACATCTGACGGCGTATTATTTCGCGGTATTTCATGGCTGCGGCGGTTTCGCCGTTGGCCAGTGCCGACATTGCCAGCATCCTCAGGAGTCCCGTGCCGAAACCGTATTTTACGCCCACCTCCACGCACCATCTTGTGGAAATGTTGTAGCGTCCGTAATAATAGTGTATTATCGGGGCGGCCATCTGCATGGCGTTCACCTTAATGGCGCGGCTCTCGGGATTGTCGGCGTAGCTGTGGTGAATGATAAATCCGTGGCTGCCAAGTGTTTGGGTCTGAGCCATGGCCATCTCGTAGAACACCTTCATGGTTTCGGTGAGCTCGGCGTTGTTGTCGCCGGATTCCAGTATCAGCCCCCAGTTGCCCTCTACGGCGGCCTTCTGCATACGTATCTCCTGGTAGAACTGGCTGGAGTGGCTGCTGCCGCCCAGGGCAAGCATCAGCATCGCCATGGCTATGGAGGGTTGCAGCCATGGCCGCGGCCTCAGCTCCCTGATGAAAGCCACAGCCGCCAGGCAGATGGCGCACACGTACAGCGGAATCAGCATCTGGGAGCCTGATACGTCGTTTATCAGCAGCGTGGGCAGTCCGGCCGTCCATGCGTGGGCCAGCGGCATGTATCTGGCGTAGCACAGCGTATGCCATGCCATGGGGGAGAGTATGGCTGATGCTGCCGGTATCAGTGCCCTGATGCCGCTGTTTTTGGCAAGGAGCGCCGCAGCAGCCACGCCCAATGCCACGGCCCAGAATCCCATGGCCGGATACAGCAGCCAAGGCGACAATATGGCGGCCACAAGGCTTTTGCGGCTGACGCACAGCATTATGGCTGCAACAAGCACGGCCAGAGTGTGCGATGCGTAATAGCCCGTAAGGTTGCTGTAGTGCATCCAGTAGCCCAGGCAGCCTATCGACCACAGCAACGCCACCGACGGCAGCATGGCCAGGGCGGCGCCGTATTTATCCAGCTGCCAGCATTTTATCAGCAGCGCCGTGATGGCGGCCCACAACGCACTCATTGTCAGCGCGCCCAGTGCGGGGATGTGGAACAGCTGCACAATCCAGCATCCGGCCCACGACAGCAAGCCCATGGGCTGCTGCATGAGGTCGCTGAAGGTTTCGGGACTCATGGCCACGGGGTTGGTGTATTCGGCCAGCATGAGTATCTCGCTGTGGCTGAGCAGGTAGCCCATGCCGATTGCCAGGGTGGCCAGTATGCAGATTATGTATTTCTTCATTTATCTGAGTAGCTTAATTTCGTCGATGCGGCCGTCGGCGTAGGCTTTTATGTTGGCTGATATGCCGTTGATTAGCCTCTGGCGCGCCTCCTTGCTTGCCCAGCCTATGTGCGGGGTTATGGTTACGTTCCTGAGGCCGAATATCGGGTGGTCCTGGGGCGGCTCCTGAGGCAAAACGTCTATGCAGGCGTGGCGTATCTTCTTGGATTTAAGGGCAGTATAGAGGTCGTCGAGGTTCACCACCGGGCCGCGCGATGTGTTTATCAGTATGGCCGATGTTTTCATGATCCTGAGCTGCTCCAGTCCTATGAGGTTTTGTGTATCGGGAGTGAGCGGACAGTGGAGCGTAACGATGTCGGAAACCTTCAGCAACTCGTTGAGCGGCAGGCGGTTTTCCGATTCGGGATATTCCTTGCCGGGAAACGCCATCATCACCACCTTCATGCCGAAGGCCTCGGCAATGGCTTTTACGCGGCCGCCTATGTTGCCCGCGCCTATGATGCCAAGTGTCTTGTTCTCAAGGTCTTGGATTGGGAAATTCAGCATGGTGAATGTTGGCGATTTCTGCCATGCGCCGCTGTGTGTAAGCTCGCCGTACTCGCCAAGGCTGCCGTATACATTCAGCATATAGGCAAACACCAGCTGGGCCACTGTCTGCGAGCTGTAGCCCTTTACGTTGGTGGCGGCTATGTTGTTGGCGTTTAGTGCGTTGAGGTCTATGTTGTTGTAGCCGGTGGCGGCCACGCATACAAGCTTCAGGTTTTTGGCGTTCTGTATCTCGTTGGCGCCTATATACACCTTGTTGGATATCACCACCTCGGCGTCGCGGATGCGTTCGGCGGTTTCTGATGCTGCTGTTACGGGGTAGGCCACTATATCGCCAAACTGCGATATGGGGCTCATGTCTATGTCGTTGCCGAGTGTGTCGGCGTCCAGGATTACTATTTTCATGGTGCTGTGTTGTTTTTTTTGTTTGATTGCAAAGATAGAATTTTTTTGTGACAAAATACAATTAACATTAATTAAGATTCATTTTTGATGATGTTGTTCATCTTCTTTGATAAAGTTTTATATTTTAGCATCATCAAAAAAATTTTATTTATGAACAAACAAGATTTTGACAATTTATCGAAGATACAGACTGAGGTCTGGAATCTACAAAGCGATTTCAAGATGCTTTCGGCCCGGCAGATGGGCCTTACGAACAGGCTTAATGACATAGTAAACAGTCTTGACAATGCTATGGAATCCATAAGGAGAGCCGATGCCGAGGAAACAGCTAAGAAGGCCGCTGCGCTGATAGTGCCGCCGCCATTGCCCGTACAGGAAGAGCTGGCATCAGCGCCAGTATTGGAGGCAGCAGCTTCAGCCCCCGTATCAGAAACAGCAGCATCAGCCCAAGTATTGGAAACAGCAGCTTCAGCTCCCGAAAAAGTGGCCGCCCTGCCCGAGCCGGTGGCTGATGCCAAGCCCGAAGTGGAGGAGAAGAAGAAGAAGGGATTCGACCTGGAGAGGTTTATCGGCGAGAATCTCATGAGCAAGATTGGCGTGCTGATAATACTGATAGGTGTATCGATTTTCGGCAAATACGCCATCGACAATGACCTGATATCGCCTCTGGGCAGGGTGCTTTGCGGAGCGGGCCTGGGTGCGGCGCTTGTGGGCGTGGGTTTGGGCCTTAAGAAATCTGTGGAGAGGCTAAGCTCTATTCTTGTGGCCGGCGGTACTGCCGTGCTTTACCTCATGACATATTTTGCATACGATTTCTATCATCTGATGCCTGTGATGGCGGCCGGCGGCGTAATGGTGCTGATATCGGCCTTCACCATCTGGAGCGCAATACATTACAAGAGCGAGGTGATTGCCGTGTACGGACAGCTGTGCGCATATCTTGTGCCCATACTGGTGGGCGGCGACAGCGGCAATCTGTTGGTTTTTCTAGGATACGTGGTGGTGATAAATGTGGCCATTACGGTGGTTTCTGTAGCCAACAAGTGGCACGTGGCGTATCTGCTGTCGTTTGTGATTACGTGGATAGTGGTGGCTATGACCGACCGCAGGCTCGATTGCCACGGCAATGGCGGTTTTGCCGCCCTGGTGGCTCTTGTGGCCGTAAATATGGTGAACTATTACGTATCGATGGCATGGATAAAGGAGAAGGACGGCGGATGGATAAGCCCGCTTGACAATATCATGGTGGTGGTTTCCACCTTGCTTTTCTTTGTGGTGGGTTATCATCAGGCCTGGGATGTATCAGGCTACAACGGCGGCAAGCTGGCCATCACCATCATAACTCTGCTGTTGAACGCGCTGCTGGCCGGATGGCTGTACATGCGCGGAGATGCCAAGTGCCGTGTGCTGGGCGATGTGGCCCTTGCCTGTGCCGCGCTGGCCGTGGGATATATGTTCTTCGATTTCATGGAGGTGAAAACCTACGTTATAATGTGGTCGCTGCTGATGGCGGTTCTTTATTATTCGGGCGTATCCAGAAACAGCAAGGTGCTGCGCACTGTGGCCGAAATAATTCTCCCAGGCGTGTTGATATCGCTGGTGAACCTGTTGCTGACCGACCTCATGGTGTCTACCGTGATATCCATGCTGCTGGTGGCCGTAGTGTTGTCCGGCATGGTGTTGGCTGATGTAAGGCTCTCTGGCAAGACCGGTGCCTCGTCGCCTGTTGTATTGTCGTTGGCGGCTTTCTTGGTGTTGTGGATGGCCGCCGTAAAAGTTGTGATGATAGTGGAGCCATCGTGCTTGATTGCATATTGCATGGTAACTCTTGCCGTTGCTGAGGCTGCCTATCTGGTATTCAGCAGGTTGGTGGATTTCGGCAAAAGCTTCAGGGATTTGCTTAAAGTCTTTGCTATATTGTGCCAGGTAGTCATGGTGCCTGCCATGATGATTATTAACCATTCCGATTTGTTCTCGTATCCTGTAATGAGGTATCTCTCGTGGGCGTTGCTCGCGGTTTGTTTCTGGCTGAATTTCATGGAGAAGCCATTCTACGTTGTTCTTACACTTACATCGGCCATAGCAGTGTCGTCGCTGGAGGTTTATGACCTCATAGGCGGTCGTCTGTCGCTGAGCATCTGGTGGGGTATATGCGCCGTGGCTTGCATGTATTATGGCCTGATGCGCAAGGAAAAGCTCTTCAGAGTATACGGAATAGTGGTGTTGGCTTTCACGCTCATCAAACTGATGTTCTTCGATCTCAGCCACCTGTCGTCGATAGCCAAGGTTGTGGTGTTTGTGGTATTGGGTGTTATAATGCTTATCGGAACTTTCTTCTATCAGAAAATCAGCAAAGAAGAGAGCGGAGAGAAGAAAGAAGAGAGTAAAGAGTAAAAAAGGCGACCCCGGAGTGGGTCGAGCAAAGCTTGTGTTAACCCATAGTAAAAATCTCCAAAACAGAGTTTTGGGATTTTCACTATGGGTTTTTGTATGCTTGCGCTCGACCCCTCCGGGGTCTTTCCTCTTTCCTCTTTAAACTTTAAACTTTAAGCTTTCCACTATTAGAGGAATTCCACAACACCTGTCTCGAGGTCGAAGAGGGCTGGTACTACCTTTACCTTGCCTTCCTTCTCGAGCTCGGTGAGGATCTCGCTACCCTTGCGAACCTCGTCCACCATGTTCATGGCGTTCTCGCGGGCCACCTCGTTCTGGAATGCTGGATCCTCAACGTCGGTAGAATCGTTCTTGAGCTCCTCGATGGCTGGCTTTATCTTGGCGAGCATGTCGGTCATATTGCCGGCCTGAACGTTGGCGCAGGCTGAGTGAACGGCGCCGCACTGCTTGTGGCCCATTACCACAACTACCTTGCTGCCAGAGTGCTCGCAGGCGTACTCCATAGAACCGAGAACGTCGCCGCTAACAACGTTGCCGGCCACGCGTGTTACGAAGATGTCGCCAACGCCCTTGTCGAAGATGATCTCTACTGGTACACGTGCGTCGATGCATGAGAGCACGATTGCCAATGGGTGCTGACCGTCCTTGGAAGACTCCTGAAGCTGTGCCACAGCGTCACGGTTGGTGGTCTGCTTTGCCACGAAGGCGGCATTGCCGGCCTTGAGGATGTTGATTACTGAATCTGGAGTAAGAGGGTCAACGTCCTTGGCGTGGAGAACGTGAGTCTCAGCATTCTGAGCGATTGCGAGCTGTGCGTTGTTCTCTACTGGAGCGCCCTGACGGCAGCTTGCCATGATGCCGGCCATCATGAGAGTGGCGGCCATGAGTGTGATTTTCTTCATTTTATTTTTTGATTTAATCGTTATCTTGAAAAACCGCGCAAAATTGCAGATTTTATCAATAGGATGGTTCAAAAAATTGATGAAGTTTTTGTAATGTTGGTGTGTAGTTGATGTAAATTTTTTATGGCAGATCCACCCTTCTGCGCTTGATGAAAAACTGCCTTGTGGCGCAGAAATATATCAGCACTCCCACGGCATGCACGGCGGCCACGCTCCAGAAGGCGGCGGTGTAGCTGAAATGCTCGGCCACGGCTCCTCCCATCACTATGCCTATGCCAGAGCCAAGGTCCCAGGCTGTAAGTATGGTGCTGTTGGCGGTGCCGCGCTCGTTGTGGTCGGCCACGTTGATGATCATATTCTGGAACGCCGGCCACATGTGTCCGTTGCCCAGTCCCAGCAGGATGGCCGAGCCGTAATATCCAATCTCGTTGGGTATGGCCACGAAGATGGTGTAGCTTACCATGGATATCAGCAAACCTGATGATGCATTCCTCACCATCTTGCCCTCCCTTAGCGACTTGGCACCATGAAGTCTCGAAAGTATCAGACCTCCAGATAATAAAAGGAAGTAGAGTCCTGTGCCGCCGGTGATGCCGAGTTTTTCCTTGCCGTAGATGGCCAGATAGTTGGAGAGCACGCCGTAGCAGAGTCCGAACATCACCATATTAAGCCCCAGAAGCCAGCCCTTGAAGAGGATAAACCTGTCGAGTGAGAGCTTTTTCTTGTTGGGCACTATATCGCGCTGACAGAATTTAACCGTGCTGTCCACCCAGAATCCGAGGGCTGATACTACGAGAGCTATCCAGAAGATAATCTGGAAGTTGTGGGTGTGCTCGTATACGAATATGCCCACCGTTGGCGCTATGGCTGTGGCTATGTTGTTGCTGATGCCGTAGTATCCAACAGCCTCGTTGCGTCTTGATGGCGCGGTAACGTCGATGGCTGCGGTGGAGTTGGCCACTGTGGCAAGTCCGTAGGGGCCGCCGTGGAGTGTGCGGAATATTGCAAACATCAGCAGGCTGCCGGCTATGAGGTATCCGCTGAATAGTATGAAATACAATCCCAGACAGAGTACAAGCACTTTCTTCCTATTGAAACTATCCACGATGTATCCGCCAAATGGCCTTACCAGCAGAGCCGTGATGGCATAGCCGGATAACACCATTCCAATCACGTCCTTGGTGGTTCCAAATGTCTCGCTCAGGTAGATAGGCAGCAGCGGAGTCATTATATAGAAAGCGAAGGCAATGCTGAAATTCGCAAACATCACCTTCATGTAATTGCTTGTCCAAAGTTTTTCCATGATGGGGCAAAGTTCGTGATTTTTCGCATTGGATGGATAGGGGAGGAGGTGAAGTTTGGGTTAAGAAAAATTTTCGCCACGAAGCGGTAAAAATACTGTTTCGTGGCGAAAATGTATTTTATCAGACGCACGGCAGTGCGTCTCTACGAGCATTTATCTTATTTCCCTCTAAATCCCTTTCTATGAATCTCATTTCTATCCTTGCGTCCGTTTCCTTTTGACTCCTCCTTGCGGGATTTGCGGTCGGTGTCGCGGCGGCGGTTGCCACGGTCACCGTAGCGGTCTGAAGAGAACGCGCGGTCGTCACGGAAATTGTAGTCGCGGACGTAATCCTTGGCAATGTCCTTGAACTTCTCGGCACGACGCTCACGACGGTTTGGCTTGTGCTCGGCGCGGTCGTCCTTGCCGCCACGTGGACCCTTGCTGTCGGCCAACTCCACTGAAACATCCATACCGTCGAACTGTGCATTGCGCATACTGTCGAGAACCTCCTGAACGTGCTCTGTATCAACCTCGAAGAACGAGAAGTTTCTCATAATATCAATCTTGCCGATAGAAACCTCGCGGTTGTCAACCACACGGTTGATGAATCCCATCATCATACCAGGGAGAACGCGGTCCTTGCTGCCGAGGGAGATGAACAGGCGCGAATAGTTGCGGCCTCTCTCACGGCGGTCACGGTCACGACCATTGTCGCGGTCCTTGCCATTCTTGTCACGCTTGCCGCCACGCTCGTCGTCGGATTCCACGTTGATATCCTTGGCGTTGCGGTAATAGTCGATGAAACGGTTGAACTCCATCGAGACAAACTTCTTGATGATTTCCTCGCGGCTCATATCCTGAAGCTTCTGCTCTATCTGAAGCTCGAATGCCGAAATCTGGTCCTCGTCGATCTCCACATTCTTCATCTTGTCGATAAGGTCCATCAGCTGAACCTCACATATCTCACGACCGCCTGGAACGGGCTTGCGCTCAAATTTCTTCTTGCAGATTTTCTCAATCATCTTCATCTTGCCCTTCTCCTTTACGTGGAGAATGCTGATGCTGATGCCCGACTTTCCGGCGCGACCTGTACGGCCAGAGCGGTGAACGTAAACCTCAGGATCGTCAGGAAGATTATAATTGATTACGTGCGATAGGTCGTTTACATCGAGACCGCGGGCGGCCACATCGGTAGCCACGAGAATCTGGAGATGACGGCTGCGGAAACGCTGCATCACATTGTCGCGCTGAGCCTGAGAGAGGTCGCCGTGGAGGGCGTCGGCATTGTAGCCGTCAGCCATCAACTTGTCGGCCACCTCCTTGCACTCCATACGTGTGCGGCAGAATACAATGGCGTAGATATCAGGATTAAC